>JAGNKX010000004.1 GCA_017999915.1 Spirochaetota bacterium | reverse complement strand
TGCTCCCCCGGTAGGACTCGAACCTACGACCCAGTGGTTAACAGCCACTTGCTCTACCGACTGAGCTACAGGGGAATATGTAATACTGCTTACTTGCGACTGAGTGGTACATCCAAATAGTTTAAGATGCCCACCAACTCAATTGCATGGTAATGCAATGCATGGTTAATAGATTATGTACCATGATAGTGTCAATTATTTTTTTGATAAAATTTTGTTATTTCGTTCATTTTTATCTTGATTTAATATTATGTCCCAATGATTATATTATATTACCGTTCGTGAAAATGATTTCCGATGCTGGCGAGTTTTTCTTGGTCTGTGTTGATTTTCACGGGGGGATAAATCGGGATGCTTTGTAATTTTTCGCGATTTGCCTGATAATCATATTAATAATAGGGAGAGATGGCTGCTTCCGTCCGAGTCGGGAGAAGTTATATAGATACAATCGGCAGATGGATATTGCCCGGGAAATAAAGAAGCTGGCAAAGGATAAGAATGCGATCATTCTTGCCCATAACTACCAGAATGACGAGATCCAGGATATCGCGGATTTCAGCGGCGATTCGCTGGAGCTTTCCCAGCTGGCTGCGAAGAACGACGCTTCCATGATAGTGTTCTGCGGGGTCCATTTCATGGCTGAATCTGCATCCATACTTTCACCGAAGAAAAAGGTCATCATACCAGATCCCACGGCCGGATGTCCCATGGCAGATATGGTGGAACCGGAGGACGTGGTCGCCCTCAAGGAAAAGCATCCCGGCGCCATGGTGATCACCTATATAAATTCTACCGCTGCCGTGAAAGCCCATTCCGACGTAATCTGCACATCATCCAATGCCCTGAAGATCGTTGAACGGGTCGATGCCGACCTGATCATATTCCTTCCCGATAAGAACCTTGGAAGCTATGTGCAGCGTTTTACCAAAAAAAAGATAATTCTCTGGAAGGGCTTTTGTCCCACCCATGAAAAGTTCACCCGCGAAGACCTTGTAGCCATTCGTGAGAAGCATCCTGACGCGGTGGTGATAGTCCATCCCGAGTGCAGGCCTGAAGTGATCGACATAGCCGATGAGGTTCTTTCCACTGGGCAGATGGTAACATTCGCGAAAAAAACAGATAAGAGAAAAATCATAGTCGGAACCGAAATCGGAATGATACACAAGCTGAAAAGCGTCGCGCCCCATATTGAATACATACCGGCATCAGACTCCTTTGTTTGCCCCAATATGAAAAAAATAACCCTGCCGGTACTGTTGGAGGGACTTCAGAAGGAACAAACGGAGGTATCTGTCGCCGCCGACGTACGTGACAGGGCGAAAAAGGCTCTTGAGCGGATGCTCGAGCTATCATATTGACAGGACGATTTCATGCCGGATCCCAAGCCCCAGGGCGCTAGCGAAGCTGAAGAATTGATGGATGACGATTCCGGACGCATCCCACCTCCAGTATCCAACGGTGGTCCTCCCTCGCGGTCAGCTGCGGAAACCTTCGAAGAAGACACGAGAAATCAGCTGAACCTCCTTCGGGAACGTACCTTTAACGAGGAACTGAGGCAGCTCGTGGACCGGGTCAGGATCAATGAGCCGTCGGCGGAAGCCTATGACGGAGATGATGAGGACATCGACGATCTTACCGAAGATGAGTTGAACCTGAGGCTGTATCGGCTATATTATCGCGCGCGGATGCTCCATGACAACCGGGAGATGAACGTCGCGTTCAACCCTTTTGAAATGCCGGATGCCGCCGGATCATCAATAGACGGGGCACTGAACGTCTATATCCAGGATCGCATGGCCCGGCTCAACCTTTCACACTTTGCCATCATGTCCTATAATATCAGCGAGAAGGGGCTCGTCCCCTCGTTCCAGAACCTTGAGCGGTATTATGTTGAGAATCTGGTCATCGGTCTTCATGACAGGCTATTCAAGGACATCATTGAAAGTCCCGATGGAGTGATACTCGATGCCAACGATATCCAGGAGGACCATTTCCTGGAAAAGATCTTCAACCTGAAAGAAGGCGAAGAGCCGCGCGCCCTGTTCTTTGTTCTGCTCAGTTATCTAGTGTCAGACGTTGTTCAGGAGCTGCAGGGGACCGATGGCACGCAGGTGGTGCCATTCCTGCCGTCATCCATACTCATGATCGAGCTTCCCCTGCAAACGAGCCCCTATAATAAAAGCGCTGTCTTCGGGACCCTCAGGAGAAAGCTCGTCCTGCCGTTTTATCTTGTGGCGGACAACCGCCCGCTGGTTTTTACCGCAAGAAATTACGAGAACATCGATTTTTCCTACCATGTACTCGATTATCTGTTCACCATTTTCCTTCAGAATCCCAACCGCATCGGCATAAGCATCAAGGTGAAATCCAAAGAAAGCACCAGCCGGACGTTTATCATGAAATATATCATTTCCCAGCTTGGGTACAAGCTCCGTGCCGATTCTGTGCTGGTCCACATCATCAAGGGGCATATCATAATTTTAACAAAAGAAGAATTTCTCGAGATTATTAACTCGCTGATCGTTGAATACAACAAGCTCTTCAACGATCAATTTTCCGTTGTTGAATTCCGTCCATCGGAGTTCGAGGATTCCCTTGAGATCATACAAAAAATTGTTCTTGTATGAAATTCAGCTGCCGGATAATTCCGATTTGCATGGTCGCGTTGCTCAGTTTCCTTCAAGTTGATACCGAAGGTCGTTACCATCGAGGACCGAAAAAAGGCGAATTCCACTATGAGAGGGGCATTAAGTCTTACGTCGGTGACGACATCGACGGTGCCGTCAATGAATTCAAGACGACCAAGGATTACAAACCCTATCAAAAGATTATTCAAAAGAAGACTGACGATCTCGAGGAGATCATGGTGTTCAAGAGACAAAATAAAATGGAAGAAGAAAAAGAGAATGAGATCGAACGGGAGAAATAACGGCCGGCTCAGGGACCCTCGCGTTACAACGGATTTTTGCCCCGGCGCATATGGTTCGGCACTTTTTGAAATGGGGAACACCAGGGTGATCTGCGCTGCCAGCGTAAGCGCCGATGTGCCGGACCATGCCGTGAACCGCGGAACAGGCTGGATCACGGCTGAGTATTCCCTCTTGCCATACTCGACGCCCCGACGGACGGGAAGGGACCTCTTCCGGAGGGACGGCCGGGCAGTGGAAATACAGCGCCTCATCGCGCGGGCCCTCCGCAGCTCCGTCGATCTTACCGCGATGAAGAACTGCCTCATCACCGTGGATTGCGACGTCCTTCAGGCGGATGGGGGTACCCGCACGGCTGCAATCACCGGGGGATATATAGCCCTGGCCCGGGCGGTCCGGCGCATGATAGGAGAAGGCCTCATAGACAGGGATCCGATCAGGAGCGCCGTGGCGGCGGTATCGGTGGGATATGTCGGCAACGAGCTTTTGATGGACCTCGACTTCGCGGAGGATTCACGGGCCGATGTCGACATGAATGTCGTCATGGACGGCCAATCGAATATCATCGAAGTGCAGGGCACGGCGGAAAAAAAATCATTTACGAAGAAGCAGCTGGATTCGATGATTCAGCTGGCGGAAGAGGGGATAAACGAATTGATGCGGATACAGAAGGAGCATATATGAGTGGATCAGGGCGAACGATATTCATACTATTATTAATTATCATTTCAGGCGTTACCGTACCCACCCTTGCGGCGAAGGAGCCCTTCAAGTTAATGATCATCGATACCCAGGGCAGGCAGGTTCCCCTGATTGTGGAAATTGCCGACACGGAACCGCTGAGGACAAAGGGCCTCATGAACCGCAGGGAGATGACCCAGGGGAGGGGCATGCTTTTCGTGTTCGACCGTGAGAGCAGGCATAATTTCTGGATGAAAAACACTTTCATTCCACTGAGCATAGCCTATATCAGCTCAACGGGAGTTATCAACGAGATATACGACATGAAGCCCCTGGATACATCGGTCACATACCCGTCGGCCATGCCCGCGCGGTACGCCCTGGAGGTAAACCAGGGATGGTTCAGGAAGAACAATATTGTGAAAGGCTGCAGAATAGTCCTCGATGGATGCATCAGTAAATAGGATCCCTTCATCTAAAGATGAGCGCGCACTCCTGTTCGGTATACGCCTGCGGGGCGCCGATAACGAATACCTGGAGCATTCCCTCGACGAGCTGGTTCTCCTGGTAAAGACCGCCGGGGCCGTCGTGGCAGGCAGGCAGATCGTGAACCGCGACGCCATCGATCCGACGTATATCGTAGGCAAGGGATATCTCTCGGAAATAGAGAAAATAATAGCCGAAAAAAAGATCCGCCTCATCGTGTTCGACCTTAACACCATCAGGCCGGCCCAGGTCCGGAACCTGGAGGAGCGCCTGAAGTGCCGCGTCATCGGACGGAACGAGATCATCATGGACATATTCGCCCGCAGGGCACGCAGCACGGAATCGAAGATCCAGGTGGAGCTGGCTCAGCTCAAGTATATCCTGCCGCGCCTCAAGGGCCTCGGCGGCGTGCTGTCGCGTCTCGGCGGCGGCATCGGCACCAGGGGACCCGGCGAAAAGATGCTGGAAACCGACCGTCGCCACATCCTCCGTCGAATATCGAGTCTCAACCGCAAGCTGGAAAAGATACGGAGACACCGCGAAACCATGCGCAAGGGACGGCGGAACGAGCTGGTGGGGGCCGTGGTGGGATACACCAACGCAGGCAAGTCAACGGTCATTAACCGCCTGGCAAAGGATGATCTCTTTGTAGAGGACCGTCTCTTCGCGACCCTCGACTCCTATACACGTACGGTGTACCTCGGCGAGGGCAGGAAATGCCTCATTGTTGATACTGTCGGATTTATCAGGAACCTGCCGGCAAACCTGGTCGAATCCTTCCGGTCCACGCTGGAAGAGATACTTAACGCCGATTTTCTCGTCCACATCATCGATATCTCGTCACATGAAATCACCTCTAACATCAGGACCGTGAACCAGGAGATCTATGAGCTCGGCGGCGCGGACAAGAAGGTGATACAGTTTTTCAACAAGGCCGATCTCCTTGATGACGAAGCCATCGCCAATAGGATGGGGAACAACTATCCCGGCGCGATCATCGGATCGGCGGCACAGGGCACTGGCCTGGAAGAGCTGAAGCAGAGAATGATGGAGATTTATGAGAACCGGATGGTAAAAGGCGACCAAAACAGGCCTGAATCGACGACCGCCCATGCCGGAGGAATCTGAAAATCCGTGTTCATCATCAATGACATAACCATAAGTGACCTGCCGCAGCTGGCAAAACTCTATGAACAGCTTGCAAACAGAGACGTCGATCCCGAAGGAATGAGGGAGACCTTCGAAAAAATCACGGCCAACGGCGATTATTGCCTTTTCGGCGCCAGGGCCGGAGATAATCGTCTGGTCGGTACCATCATGGCGGTGATATGCCACGACCTGGTCAAGGATTGCAGGCCCTTCATGATCATGGAAAACCTCGTGGTGGACGCGGGATGGCATAGAAAGGGAATAGGTTCCTTGCTCATGGAAAAGGTCGAATCGATCGCCCGGGATCGGAACTGCATATTCATCGAGTTCTGCTCCTCGTCGTTCCGCACCGGCGCCCATTCCTTTTACAGGGAAGCAGGGTATGACCCGGGAGAGGTAAAGGGATTTCGGAAGTATTTTTAAGATACCCCTTGAGGATGTGTGCATATTATAAAAGCGCGGTCACGTGACCGCGCTTTCATAATCATATATTATTCTTGAAATATTTATAGCAGATTTATTATTGACGGAAAAGTTTTATGTCGGTTAAATATCCACGGAATATTAGCAACATCACTTACCTTGTTTTTACTGACAAACTGTGACTATTCCGGACATAACCTGAAAGGACCGAACCATGATTGATAAAATTCTGAGCATATTCTTCGGCACAAAGCATGAGAGGGACGTGAAAAAGCTGTGGCCCATCGTGCACAAGATCAACGCCCTCGAGCCGAATATGAAAAAGCTCACCAACGACGAAATGCGCGGCATGACCTCGAAATTCCGCCAGCGTATAGAAAAGGGAGAGTCCCTTGACAGCCTGCTTCCCGAGGCCTTTGCACTGACGCGTGAAGCGTCGGTGCGCACCCTGGGAATGCGTCACTTCGACGTGCAGCTCATGGGCGGCGTAGTCCTCCACCAGGGGCGCATCACGGAAATGAAGACCGGCGAAGGCAAGACCCTGGTGGCAACTCTCCCGGTGTATCTCAACGCACTCGGAGGGAAGGGCGTCCATGTCGTCACGGTGAACGACTACCTTGCTCGCCGGGACTCGGAATGGATGGGCACTATCTACAAGTTCCTCGGCCTAGAAGTCGGCGTCATCCAGCACGACATGTCCCCCTATAACCGGCAGGTGTCGTACAGGTGCGACGTAACCTACGGCACCAACAACGAATTCGGCTTCGATTACCTACGCGACAACATGGTGGAGCACCAGAGCCTCCGCGTCCAGCGGGTCCTCAATTACGCCATCGTGGACGAAGTCGACTCCATCCTCATCGACGAGGCCCGGACGCCGCTCATCATATCCGGCTCCACGGAGGAGTCCACCAAGAAATACTATCTCATAAACAAGGTCATTCTCAACCTCAAGGAAAAGGCCGATTACGAGGTGAATGAGAAGGACCGTCATGTCACCCTTACCGAGGACGGTGTCAACCACGTGCAGCGCCTCCTCAAGATCGACAACCTCTATGACAACAGGCATATCGACACCGTGCACCATGTCAACCAGGCGCTGAAGGCCCACACGCTGTTCCATATCGACGAGGACTACATCGTCAAGGACGGCCAGGTCATTATCGTCGACGAATTCACAGGCCGCCTCATGCCTGGCCGCCGCTACTCCGACGGACTCCACCAGGCACTGGAAGCCAAGGAAAACGTCACTATCGCCCGGGAAAGCCAGACACTGGCGACCATCACCTTCCAGAACTTTTTCAGGATGTATAAGAAGCTCGGCGGCATGACCGGTACCGCGGACACGGAAGCGGTCGAGTTCCAGAAGATTTACAAGCTCGACGTAGTTGTTGTTCCGACGAACATGCCGATGATACGGCGGGACTACCCGGACAAGGTCTACCGGACCGAGCGGGAAAAGTATGACGCCATCATAAGCGAGATACGGGAGCTTAACGCGAAGAGTCAGCCGATCCTGGTGGGAACCATTTCCATCGACAGGTCGGAAAAGCTCTCGCAGCTGCTCCGGTCGAAGGGGATCATGCATAACGTGCTGAACGCCAAGTTCCACGAGCAGGAGGCGCGCATCATCGCCGAGGCCGGACGGCCAGGCGCGGTGACCATTGCCACGAACATGGCGGGCCGCGGGACCGACATAGTCCTGGGCGGACGCAGGCTCTATGTGGATGAGCTCGAATCGCACGTGCCGGTCCATGACGCAAACCTCTGGAATGATTTTAAGATTTCGATTTTCACGTCTGATTTCGACAAGGCCGAGCAGCTTTCCGAGCAGTTGACTGGACAGGACAAGCACAAGGCGAAAACCCTGGTGCGGGAAGGAAGGGAATGGTACGTCAACCACAACAAAGTCGTGGAGGCTGGCGGTCTCCATATCCTGGGCACCGAGCGCCACGAGGCGCGCCGCATCGACAACCAGTTGCGGGGGCGCTCCGGCCGCCAGGGTGACCCCGGCTCGTCCCGGTTTTACCTGGCCCTCGAAGACGAGCTTATGAGGCTCTTCGGATCCGAGCGGATCGGCAACATCATGCAGCGCCTGGGCATGGAGGAAGGACAGGAAATAGAGAGCCCCATGGTGACGAAGGCGATCGCCAGCGCGCAGAAGCGGGTTGAGGGCCGCAACTTCGACATACGGAAGCACCTTCTCGAATACGACGACGTCATGAACTCCCAGCGCGAGTTCATCTACAAGGAGCGCGACGAGATTCTCCTGGGCGAGGACATATCCTACAAGTTCGCCGCCTACATAGAAGACATCTGCAGGGAAAAACTGGAAGTGTTCACCGGCGGCATGGCCCATCCCGAGGAATGGGACCTTGAAGGTCTCAGGAACTGGATGCGCTTCAAGTTCGGCGTCGACCTCGATCTTGAAAAAATAAGCCCCATGGAGATGAGATACTCGGAATTCGAGGAAGCCATAATAAACGAGCTGAAAAAGGCCTATAAGACGAAAGAGGAGACTCTTGGCGTGAAGGATATGAGGGCTCTCGAGCGGATGATATCGCTCCAGATCATCGACACCAAGTGGCGGGACCACCTGTACAACATGGACGAGATGCGGGACGGCATCTGGACCCTGAGCTACGGCGAGCGGAATCCCCTGGTGGAGTACAAGATCCAAGGCTTCAACCTATTCAGGGACATGCTCGCGACCCTGAAGGAAGACATCCTCGAATACCTCATGAGGGTCCAGGTCGAGCGCATTGTCGAGGAAGAGCCCCCGGTGCCGTCGGCGGAAATCATCGGAAGCGAATTTCACGCAGAGGTCGAACAGTTCGGCGCCGGCGGAATCCCCATGACGTCACAATCACAGGCCGTACCGGGGCAAAGGCCCGCGGAACAAAAAAAAGAGCATGAGCACCAGGAAACCGTGGGCGGCGTTAAGCGCAAGAAAAGCCGCAGGAACAGAAGGTAATCGTCATGTCATCGGTATTAATGAAGAGCGTATCCGGGATCAGGGGCATAGTCGGGGAGACTGTTACGCCGGACCTTATCACAGGCGTAGCGTCTGCTTTCGCGAAATATTGCGGATTCGGCACTGTCGTAATCGGAAGGGACTCGAGGCCAACCGGCGCGGCCATAGAAAAGGGCCTCGAATCAGCCCTCATGCTGTCAGGATGCAATGTCGTGAACATCGGCATCGTCCCGACCCCCACCGTGCAGGTCATGGTGGAGCATCTCCATGCAGCCGGTGGAATCGTCATATCCGCGTCGCACAACCCCATAGAATGGAACGCCTTCAAGCTTGTGGGCAAATCGGGGACGTTCCTCACGGCTTCCGAAATAGACGAATTCTTTAAATTAATGGAATCTCCCTTTGCGTATAAGCGGTGGGACGGTGTTGGCACTGTCACGGGCGAAACCGGTGCGGATGATATACATATCGGCAAAGTGCTGTCAGTCGTGGACAGTGACAGGATAGGCAAAAAGAAATTCAGGGTCGTTCTCGATTCGGTAAACGGCGCCGGTTCCCGCATCACCATAAACCTGTTAAAGCGGCTGGGATGTGACGTGGTTCCGATCCACTGCGAAATGAACGGCCTTTTTCCCCGCGGGGCCGAGCCCGTGCCTGAAAATCTCGCGATCCTTTCCAAGAAGGTAGTCGAGGAGAAGGCCGATATCGGCTTTGCCCAGGACCCGGACGCTGACCGGCTGGCCATCGTCGATGACAGGGGAAAGCCCATAGGCGAGGAAAGCACCATCGCCCTTGTGGTGGAGCACCTGCTGGCAAAAAAGCCGGGGAGGGTGGTCATAAACCTTTCCACTACCAAGACGGTAGATGACATAGCGGCGTCCCACGGGTCGCCGGTGGCGCGGGCCAGGGTGGGCGAAATAAACGTCGTAGAAGAGATGATGCGCAACGGAGCCCGCATCGGCGGTGAGGGCAACGGCGGGGTCATTTCCCCGGAAGTTCATCTTGGCAGGGACAGCCTTGTCGGGATCAGCTATGTGCTGGAGATGATGGCGGAGCGGTCAATGTCGATTTCAGAGCTGGTCGCGAAGCTTCCGCGCTATACCATGAAAAAAGGGAGCATCAAGCTGGCAGGGAAGGGCGTCGATCCGTCCATACTGAAGCGCCTCGAACAGGAATATTCGCAGCAAACGATATCGAGTATCGACGGGCTCCGGATAGAGTTCACCACTTCCCACGAATTCGCCGGCGGCTGGGTACACCTCAGGCCATCCAATACCGAGCCGATATTCCGCATCATATCCGAAGGGAAGGATGCCGCCCAGGCGGAAGCGATTTACAGGCATTTTGAGAAATTGTTGAAATAATCCCCATGCGCCTTCTGTTAGGGTGGGGTTTAAACCCCACCCTAACAGAAGGCGCATATATATCCACCGCATAATTTCAGCTTGACAAATACTCCCGATGACAAGAATTAACTTGTTTTGAACAATCTGATGAATTATTCTTACAATAATTGTTATATTAAGGTAATACATATCAATAATGCCCCCTCCGCCTAAGGCGGCGGGGTATCAAGGTTATTACATTATAAGTTTTTAAAAAAGAAGTGTGAGTATGTTTAAGAACAGGTCATATTGCGGTGAATTGAATCAGTCTGATGTGGGCCGACAAGTCGAGCTGGCCGGATGGGTCGAGAGCAACAGGAATCTCGGCGGTTTGATATTTATCAAGCTGAGGGATGTATCCGGAACGGTGCAGGTCGTTGTCGATTCCTCAGCCGCGCCGGGACTGCTGGAAACAGCTGACCAGGCCAGGAGCGAATTTGTTGTATCAATAAAAGGGACCGTGAGGCTCAGGGACGAAAAGAACATCAAGACAGACCAGCCTACCGGTTATATCGAAGTCCTCTGCGACTCCCTTATAATATTGAACGCCTCGGAGGTGCCTCCCATTCCGATCGATTCCAAGGATACGCTGAACGAGGATACGCGGCTGAAATACCGCTATCTCGACCTAAGGCGCGAGGAAATGCGCGACGCTATCGTCAAGCGCCACCGTGTCACCATGACTATGCGCCGGTACCTGAGCGATAACCGCTTTTTCGAGATAGAAACGCCTATTCTTAACAAGTCGACCCCTGAAGGCGCGAGGGACTTCCTTGTGCCGAGCCGCATCAGCAAGGGGGAGTTCTACGCTCTGCCGCAGTCGCCGCAGCTATTCAAACAGATACTCATGATCTCCGGTTTTGACCGGTATTTTCAGATCGTAAAATGCTTCCGAGACGAGGACCTGCGGGGCGACCGCCAGCCTGAATTCACACAGGTTGACCTGGAGCTGTCATTCATTGATCAGGATACCATTATCGGGATCATAGAAGGGCTCCTTAAAGAGGTCGTACGCGATCTCATGGGAAGCGAAATAACAATTCCTTTTCCCCGCCTGACCTACCAGGAGGCCATGGACCGGTTCGGCTCGGACGCACCGGATACGAGGTTCGGCCTTGAGTTAAAGGATTGCAGTGAAATATTCAAGAATTCGGAATTCAGCGTCTTCGCCCAGGCCCTGGCCTCCGGCGGCGTCATTAAGGGCATAGCCGTTCCCGACGGCGGAAAGCTCTCGCGGAAGATGGCCGACCAGTACGGAGAGGACGCGAAGGTCTTCGGCGCAAAAAGCCTCCTGATGTTCAAGTACAATAACAATGCGGCCGAAAGCGGCATTGCCAAGTACCTCAAGCCGGAAGAACTGGACAAGCTGAAAACCCTTTTTAACCTTTCAGGCCAGGCATCCTTATTCTTCGTCGCAGATTCGTACGGCACGGCATCAAGCGCCCTTGCGAGCGTGCGCGTGAAAATTGCCCGCGACCTGGGCCTCATTGACGAGAAGAAGCTCAATTTTCTCTGGGTCACCGATTTCCCGCTCTTTGAATACAGCGAGCAGGACAAGCGCTTTTACTCAAAGCACCATCCCTTCACTTCGCCCAAGGCGGAGTTCATCCCGATCCTGGACACCCTGAAGCCCGAGCAGGCGGACAAGGTCCTGGCAAACGCTTATGACGTGGTGCTCAACGGAGTCGAGATAGGCGGGGGATCGATACGGATCAACAACCCGGAGGTCCAGAGCAAGATTTTCTCGCTCCTGGGCATATCGAAAGAGGAAGCAGACGAGAAATTTTCGTTCCTGGTTGACGCCCTCAAGTACGGCGCGCCGCCCCATGGCGGCATCGCCCTGGGCCTTGACCGCGTCATGATGCTGCTCCTGGGAAAAAAATCTATCAGGGACGTCATAGCCTTCCCGAAGACGACGAGAGGACAGTGCCTGATGAGCAACGCGCCGTCGCCGGTATCGCCGGAGCAGCTCCAGGAGCTCAATCTGAAGGTGGTCGGCAAATAACATGGTCGAGAACCGGTTTGAAATCGATGACATATCGATATTCAAGAGAATCTGCGGGTACCAGGACTCAAATATCAAAAAAATCGAGGAGATAACCGGCGTCAACATCATACCGCGGGGTAATACCCTCATTGTCAAGGCCGTCAAGGAAAAGAACGACCTGGTGATGAAACTGCTCCATGTCATGAGCGATTTCATCTATGCCAACGGCAAGGAATACGAGTTCGATGACTTTGACCTTCGGTATGTCATCAACACGGTCATATCGGGCAAGAATTTCAGGGCCGACGATATAAACCGGCTGAAGATAACCTTCCCGGACACGGGCAAGGCGGTAATGCCCAAAACGCTGAACCAGGCCCATTACATAACCGCCATGCACACTTTCCCGATCACCATCGCCACCGGGCCGGCCGGCACCGGCAAGACCTACCTGGCGGTGGTGATGGCCCTGAAATTCCTTCTCACTGGAAAGGTAGACCGTATCATTCTTACCAGGCCTGCCGTGGAGGCGGGCGAGAACCTGGGATACCTTCCCGGCGATCTGATCCAGAAGATTAATCCCTACCTGCGGCCCCTCTATGACGCCCTTTTTGACCTCCAGCCTTTCGAAAAGATATCTAAGATGATGGAGAAGAATATCATCGAGGTGGCGCCTCTGGCCTACATGAGGGGCCGGACCCTGAACAACGCCTTCATCATCCTTGATGAGGCGCAGAACACCACAGTGGCGCAGATGAAGATGTTCCTGACCAGGCTCGGCGGCAATTCGAAAATAGTCATTTCCGGCGACGATACCCAGATTGACATAGAAAAACCAAAGAAATCCGGCCTGCTCCAGGCCATGCGCATTCTCAAGGATATAAATGATATAAGCTTCATTCGTTTTACCAGGGATGATATTTCACGGCATCCAATTGTTGAAAAAATAGTTGCAGCCTATGAAAAGAGCGGCTATAGTGATTAATGTAATTTACCCGTCATGAAATCATTGTTTGATATAGTGAAGCATTCGGCACGGCATTTCCTCGGCAGCCAGAATACCAAGTTTTCATTTTTATCCCTGATCATAATTGTCCTTATCTCGACGATCATGTTGTCCATCAACATCTTCGGCACATCGTACAATTATGAGATAGGGGATATAGCCAACGAGGATATCCGGGTTCCCAGGGACATCGAGTACGTGAACGAGCCGGAAACGGCCATCGAGCGTAAACGCGAGGCTGAATCGGTTCCCATCGTATTCGACAAGGACGCCTCGATTCTGCAGAAAAAGCTCAATGTGGTAAGCGTTCTCATCAACCATGCCGTTGACACCCTCAAGCAGTTCCCGCCGGCCGGCAACGATTACACCTTCCAGGTCTACGCGATGAAGTCCCGGATGCCCCGGTACCTCCAGTTCAACGACGCGGTGCTGGCCGAGATCCTCAAGTTCCGGGACCATGGGAAGCTTAAGAAGATCATATCGAGAATACTCATATACATTTACGATGATTCCCGCATGGGGATCCTGGACAAGCCCTATGACAATCCGCTGAAGATCTATAACAACAATGTCACGATCCGCACCATCAATTCGGCCGAAGCGGTTGACGAGGTGTCGCGCACCCTGGACACGCTGAAGACCATCGACGAGGTAAAGGGCAACGTTTACGGTATTTCCACGACCATCGCACCGTTTTTGCAGAAGCCGGCGATAACGGCCATCAGCGGCATCATAACCGGCATTCTTGAACCGAACATATCCTTCAATGCTGAGGAATCGAAACGGCGGATAACAGAGGTGGTGAAAAAGGTTACCCCCGTTACCAGCAAGCTTAAAAAAGGCCAGACCATCGTGCGGGAAGGGGACACCATCACACAGGACGTATTGAAAAAAATAGACATCTACAACAAGCAGACGGCCAGTATAAACCTGAGCTATATTTTAGGCCTGCTTATGATCCAGGCGGTGTTTTTTTTCATATTCGGATTTTTCCTCATGGAGTTCAACAAGGTCTTCCTCCCTGATAAAAGATCGGCCATCATCATCTTCTCCCTGGTCATCGTATTCATGGTTTACACATTTTTCATGTCACGCTTTGAATCGCCGGTCATTTCCAGGCTCACCTTTGCCCTGATGCTGCCCATATCCTTCGCGACGATGATCCTGTCGATCCTTTACAACCGGTATCTCTCCATCATCGCCGGCCTTTATATCGTATTCTTCACCACGCTGATCGGCGGAAGCAATATCTCGACGGCGATAATCTCCTTCTGCACGGCCCTGGTGGGGGTCTTTGTCAACGAGAAAGTGGAGAAGCGGACCGATTTTCTCCGTGGCGGCATGATCGTTGGAATAATCAACATCTTCATCATCATATCCGTTGCCCTGATCCAGGAGATCCCGGTACTGAACATGAATTTCCTCAAGATCGTCGGTATCGCCGGTGCCAGCGGTTTCATCAATTCGATACTGGTGCTGGGTATACTCCCGGTGTACGAGAACATCTTCGGCATCACCACGAAATTCAAGCTCCTCGAGCTTTCCGACCTCAACGCCGAAATATTCAAGGAAATGCTGATGAAGGCGCCGGGAACCTATAATCATTCGATGCTTGTGTCCACCATATCCGAAGCCGCCTGCAAGGAGATCGGCGCGAACCACCTTCTGGCCCGCGTCGGCGCCTATTACCACGATATCGGCAAGATCGCAGATGCCGGCATGTACATCGAAAACAGGGTCACCGATCCCAGGGCCAGGAGCCTCACGCCCCAGGAATACGCGCAGCTCATCATTTCCCATGTGGAAAAGGGGGTCGCCCTTGCGAGGAAAAACCTCCTCCCGGAATCGGTCATTGATTTCATCCGGCAGCACCATGGCCAGACCACCATGACCTTCTTCTATCACCAGGCCCTGGAAGGCCTCGACAGCAGCGACCGGGTAGAGATACATAAGAACGATTTCCAGTACCCCGGGCCCAGGCCCAGCAGCAAGGAAACGGCCATCGTAATGCTAGCGGATTCGATCGAGGCGGCGGCGCGCTCGGTCCAGAACCCCTCCTACGAAAAGCTTGACGGGCTGGTGCAAAAAATCATTTTCAACAAGATCAATGAGGGCGAGCTGGAGTCATCGGAGCTTTCCATGACCGAGTTGAGGATAATCCAGGAGACGTTCCTGTCTCTCCTGAAGGGCATTTTTCACTCTCGAATCGAGTATCCGGAAGATTTTGATCTGAAAAAACTTGAAAAGAGAATAATGCAGACCCATGATACGGATTGACGTTTTTTGCGAAGAGCTGTCGCTTCCCTATAAGAAGATCGGGAAGAAGATTATTAAGGCAGTCGCCTCGACCGCGGCGGACATGCTTGAATTGAAAAACGCGTCCATTACCATCATCGTGTCAAATGATCGGTATATAAGGAAGATCAACAGGGAATTCCGCGGTCATGACGAGCCCACCGATGTCATATCTTTTTCGAACCGGGAAAATCCTTTTCCCTCCGTCGACGATACCTGCGAGGAAATCGGCGATATTTACATTTCCATGGATCGCGCTGATCGCCAGTCCCATGAATACCGTGTTACCCTGCAGGATGAGGTGAAGCGCCTCATCGTGCATGGCATCCTGCACCTTGTCGGGTACGATCACGAACGATCCGACGAGGACGAAGATATCATGCTCAAAAAGGAAGATGAAATCTGCCGGGCAATCATTCTCTAGCGTCAGATGATCGAAAGCCGTGGTTCAAGGCGTCACTCGCCGACCAAATTCAGGAGATCTTTTTTAAGGGCCTCAAGCTTTTCCCGCACCTTCTTTTTGCCTTCGGCCAGCGTTTTGGCGTCCGCCTCGCCGCGGACGCTGAAATAGAATTTGATCTTCGGTTCGGTCCCGGACGGCCGCATGGTTATTTTCGAGCCGTCGGTCAGGAAAAACTGGATAACGTCAGACCCGGGAAGGCCCCTGATCGGCTCGACGGAGCCGGTCTTAATATCCTTCATGACAAGGTTCTTGATGTCAGCCACGGACTCCACGGGAATTGATGCAAATGCCGGCGGCGGCGTTTGACGGAAGTTTTCCATGAGGCCCTTGATCTTCTCGGTGCCTTCCTTGCCTTTAAGGGTCAGTGACGCGAGATCCTCGAGGTAAAGCCCGTAGGAGCAATATATCTCGTCAAGGAACGCGGAAAGGGTCATGTTCCTTCCCTTGAGCCAATCGGTCATCTCGGCGAAGAAGTAGCAGGAGCTGACCGCGTCCTTGTCGCGGACGAAGGGTACCGGCAGGTAGCCGTAGCTTTCTTCCCCCCCGAACATGAACGTGGCGGACCCGCTGTCGTCGAACTCCTTCATCTTTGCGGCAATCCATTTGAAACCGGTGAGGACGTCGAAAATGGCGCAGGAAAAGCCCTCGGCAATCTTCCTCTGGAGCTCCGTCGTCACGATCGTCTTGATGACAGCCGCGTTGGCCGGAAGGGTCTTGTTCTCTTTCGACCGTGACAGGATGTAATATTCGAGCATGGTCCCGATCTGGTTGCCGTTGATGAGAATATATTCTCCGCCGTTACCCTTGAATCCGACGCCCATCCGGTCCGCGTCGGGATCGGTGGCGAGAATTATATCGGCCCCGGTGGACCGGGCCAGGCTTGTGACAAGCTCCATTGCCTCCTTTTCTTCAGGGTTCGGATATTTAACCGTGGGGAAATTCCCGTCGGGCCTGGCCTGGTCTTCCTGGACCAGCACATCGCTGAAGCCGAAATGATTGAGGATGCGCGGTATGATCTTGTAGCCTGTGCCGTGAATGGGCGTGTAGGCGATCTTCACGGTTGATTTTCCCCTTGGCCTGAGGGCCGATCTTTCCAGCTCCGCGATGTAGGCTATATTTATTTCATCGCTGATTACTTTTATCAAACCCTTTGCCACGCCTTCCTGGAACGGGATCTTTTTAATTTTTGTTATCGAATCCACTATATTCACTTCGGCGATGATCAGGTCGTCATGGGGCGGCGTGATCTGTCCCCCGTCGTCCCAGTAGACCTTGTAACCGTTGTATTCCGGTGGATTGTGGCTGGCGGTTATAACGACGCCGGCGACCGCTTTCATGAGCCTGATGGCGAAAGAGGCCAGAGGAGTCGGCGTGATATCTTCGAAAAGATAAACCGGTATGCCATTAGCGGCCAGAATCGAGGCGGTTTCATGGGCGAAGACGTCGGAAAAACGCCTCGAGTCCCTGGCTATGACAACCCCGGTGCCGGCGGAGCGCGTTTTTGCGATGTAATTGGCCAGGCCCTGGGTCGCCATGCCCACGGTGTAGACGTTCATCCTGTTGGTGCCGGCCCCGATGACGCCGCGGAGGCCTCCGGTGCCGAATTCCAGGGTCCTGTAAAAACGGTCTTCCAGCTCTTTGGCGTCGTTTTTTTCGACAAGGAGTTGAATTTCCCTGATTGTATCTTCATCGAAGGGGGTGAGGGTCCATTCCTCAATGCGCTTCTGAATGCTCGTATCCATGATCCTTTCCTGTAAATTATAATAGTGTTTACTTTGTAATGCCATCAGCGGCTCGAGTCAAGAAAATTAATAGACATGGGGGCCCCGATGCATTACCATGAATGAATGGAACCTCTTATCACGGAAGTGCGGAACTTCATTGATCGGCATGGACTTTTTAAAAAAGGAGACCGCGTGCTTCTCTCACTTTCGGCCGGCAAGGACTCGATGTTTCTCCTTCATTGTGTCATGCTCTTACGGGAAGAACTGGGCATTCAGCCGGGAATATTCCACCTGAATCATATGGCGCGCGGCGCCGAATCGGACCATGACGCGGATTTCCTCCGCGCCCTGGGAGAAAAGCTCGGCCTCGAGCTGCATATGAGGCGCCATGATATCAAAGCCGACCGTGGCGCAGGCGTATCATTTGAAGAGCATGGGCGGAACGTCCGGTACCGCATGCTCGAGGAGATCGCCGATGCCCGGGACTATTCAGTCATCGCGACGGCCCATTCCAGGGACGACCAGGTGGAAACCGTTCTGATGCGGATATTCACCGGAACCGGCATACACGGACTCCAGGGGATACTTCCCAGGAGGGGAAAAATCGTACGGCCGCTCCTGTCAGTACCGGCAGCCGATATATATGCCTATTTAAAGGCTCATGGAATTGCATGGCGTGAAGATGAGTCCAATGACGATAGGGCTTTCGCCAGGAATTTTATCCGCCATGAACTGGCGCCCCGGATTCGTGAAAAGTTCCCCATGGCGGATGATTCAATTCTTTCCCTGAACCGGGTCGCAGGTGAAACAATCTCCATGATCGACGAATTGCTTTCTGACAAGTTCGGCGATCTGGCAGAATGGAATAACGGCCTGTTATATCTTGATGTTGATGCCGTTAAGCGCAGTTTCCCTGTTTTTTCACATGTTGTGTCATCCATCATCAGGAAGAACTTCAATCATCACGTGAACAGGCACATGCTGCAGGAGATATATTCAAAATTTATGATTGAAAAAGCCAATATCAGCATCTATGAAGACAGGTTCATCCGGGTTGACAAGACATACAGAAAAGACAGAAGCTGGCTCGTCATGGGTCCCGCCACTGAAGGAGCGTCGGTTCAGCCTCTATGGGAATACCGCGTTGATCTTGATGATCGCAATGAACGGATGCTTCATCTATCGGAAATAGGCGAAACCATTGTCATAGAACGGGCGGATTATGTCTTTTTTGAGAAATTCCGCAAAAATACCGAGTATATTTTTGTAACACTGGAAAATAGTTCGGAACCACTATATATTAGAAACAGGAGAGCCGGAGACGTTATCAAGACTGAAAAGGGCACTAAAAAGATAAAGGAACTGTTCATCGAAAGAAAGCTTGATCATGCAACCAAGGATCGCATTCCACTCCTGGTTGCCGGTGATACCGTGATCGCCTGCATGACCGGTCTGGTTCTGGACATCCCCGGCAGGGTCGCCCCGGATTTTCTGGTAGACAAAAATTCAAAAAAAGTAGTAGCTGTCTATAAGAAACAATAGTCAGCACGATAGAAATTCTCAGGAGATTTTCATGAATAAAACCGCGAAACAAATAGCCCTGTTGCTTCTCATAGGGCTTATTCTCATAGCGATATTTCAATTGAACCAGACAGACAAGGACAAGAAAACCCTCAATTACAGCGATTTCATGGTGAAGGTCGCGAACAAGGAAATTGCCAGGGTAGCCATAGAGAACAACAAGAAGATTATCGGTTACTACAGGGTCAACAAGATTGACGAGGCGAAAAAGCCGGAAACCAAGGGGCTGGTCAAAAGGGAGAACCCGGATTTTGAGACCGTGATCCCCTATGAAGACCCGGAGCTCATAAAGACGTTGATGGCAAACGAGGTCAAGGTCGAGGGACGTGAGGATGACGATAATATTCTTCTGAAGGGAGTATTGAATTTCCTGCCGTGGCTCCTTTTTTTCGGCTTCATCTGGTTCATCATGATCAGGCAGATACAGTCAACGGGTAACAAGGCCCTTTCGTTCGGCAAGAGCAGGGCCAAACTGAACCCTGAAACGAACCGCAAGGTCACCTTCGCCGATGTGGCAGGTGTCGATGAGGCCAAGGAGGAGCTCAAGGAGATCGTCGAGTTCCTCAAGGACCCGAAGAAGTTCATTAATATCGGCGCCAAGATACCGACCGGCGTACTCCTCATGGGCCCTCCGGGGACAGGAAAGACACTGCTGGCGCGCGCCATTGCCGGCGAGGCCGGTGTGCGTTTTTTTTCCATCAGCGGCTCCGATTTCGTAGAGATGTTCGTCGGGGTCGGAGCGTCGCGTGTGCGGGATCTTTTCGACCAGGGCAAGAAGAACGCCCCCTGCATCATATTCATCGACGAGATTGACGCAGTGGGCCGTCTCCGCGGCGCGGGCCTCGGCGGAGGCCACGACGAGCGTGAACAGACGCTGAACCAGCTTCTGGTGGAAATGGACGGATTCGAGACCAACGAGGGAGTGATCATCATTGCCGCCACTAACAGGCCCGATGTGCTGGACCCTGCGCTCCTGAGACCGGGCCGCTTTGACCGTGAGGTCGTTGTCGACATCCCCGATGTGAAGGGAAGGGAAAAGATACTGGCTGTCCATTCAAAGAAAATACCCCTTTCCCGTGAGGTCGATCTGAAAATAATAGCACGGGGGACTCCGGGCTTTACCGGCGCGGACCTCGCCAACCTCATCAACGAAGGGGCGCTGCTCGCCGCGCGAAGGGGCCGAAAGCGCGTTACCATGGAGGACATGGAAGACGCCAAGGATAAGGTACTGATGGGGCCTGAGCGAAGGTCCATCCTGATTTCGGATAAGGAAAAAGAGATCACCGCCTACCATGAAGGGGGGCACGCGATCCTGGGCGTCCTGACCGGATCAGACCCGGTGCACAAGGTCACCATCATCCCGCGGGGAAGGGCCCTCGGCATAACGATGCAGCTTCCCAAGGAAGACCGCCGACTCTACTCGAAGAAACACTGGCTGGACCAGATAACCATCCTCTTCGGCGGCCACCTGGCCGAGGAGATGAAATTCAAGGAAGTGACGACCGGGTCAAGCAATGACCTTGAGCGGGCCTCTGACATTGCCCGGAAAATGGTCTGCGAATGGGGCATGAGCGAGAAGCTCGGTCCCATCACCTTTGGGAAAAGGAACGAGCAGATATTTCTTGGAAGGGAGATAACGCAGCACCGGGACTACAGCGAGACGACGGCCCAGCTCATCGATGAGGAAGTCAACGGCATAATAGGCTCCTGCAAGAGCAACGCCCAGCGGCTGTTGAAGAAGAACATGTCTAAGCTTGACAAGCTTGCCCAGAGCCTTATCGAGCGGGAGACCCTTACCGGTGAAGAAATCAATATCATCATGGCCGGGCAAAAACTGCCCCCCGTACAGAACCATGATGAGAAGATAAAACCCGCGCCATCGGGTAAAGAAACCACGGAAACGGCGGATAGCGGCGAAAATTAAATCCGGGTGGTGGCATGAACGAAATCGATGAAATTCTGTCGAATATCGATAAGGATGACGACGCCAAGTTGTTCAAGCCTCAGGGCGCCGATGCGAAACGGAATGATGAGATATCGGAATTAATCGACAAACTGGGCGCGACGATCGAACAGAGTGAGGATTCGCAGGAAAGCGTAACGGCGGAATCAGCAGATGCTCCTGCGGATGCCGGTCCCGGCGGTGAGGCTGAGGCGCCATCTTCGCCGGAAATGGACCGCTATGAGAGGATCAGGGCAGCCGGATCCGACGATGCCGGCATGTTTTCAATGCCAGGCTCAAAAAACTGGAACCGGCGCGAGCCCTATATCATACCGGTAAATCCCGATGCCCTCAGGAATGACCTGGAAAGCCTGCAGAAATCTTTTTTCTTCGTCGAAGATCCGTCCGAGCAGGATGAGCTCAAACAGAGAATCAAGCAGGAGATCGTGGCTTTCCTGAGAAAACCGACCGGGCATGTCACCGATACATATGCCGATTTCATCTGCAGGAAAATTTCGGTCATGGTGGAAAATATAACCGCAACGTTCAAGTTGGAGCAGGACGCGGAAAAGCTTTTCATGTACCATCTCGGCCCCCTGACGGTGTACAAATTCATCAAGGATGATTTTATCCAGAACAAATACGGATACTGCTACAAGTATCTCCCCGGAAACAAGGCGGCGCGATTTTTCCCGGATGAATATATAAAGACGACGGTCCTGAAGTGGTTCGAGGAGAACATCAACACGCTTAACCTTCCCTTTGACAGCATACAAAAATATGAAGAGATGAAAAAGGTGGCGTCGCGCAGGTATTACAATGACCTGCGCGCGTTTAACAATCGTTTTGAACAATTGAATTCCAAGCTGGGCGCCGAACGATCGATAAGCAGGATGAAGCTGTTGCAGATCAAGGGAAACCAGTGGTTCGGAAGCCTGAATATTGAAATATATAAAAGGTTTCTGGGCGGCGCGATATTCATGTGATCCATGACATGTGCCCCGGTCACGATAAGAGAGACAATACCCTTTTATCGCGTATGCCTTTAAGGAGGGGGCTGTATTTCCTGTCCTTGAACTGATCCCACAGGGAGGCTATGTCCTCAATGGCGGATACAAGCCCTTCGGAAACCTCCCGCGCATACAAGATAAGGTCGATATCAAGTCCCAGGTCGGCAAATTCAAAGGTCCCTCCATGGCCGTGCTGGCGAAGGCCGATGAGCTCGCCGGCGCCCCTCTGTTTAAGGTCTTCCTCTGAAATGGTGAAGCCGTCATTGGTGGCTACGATTGTATCGATGCGCGTTCTGCTTTCACCGGAAATAGTATCGGGACTGATGAGGACGCAGAAGGATTGATGGGCCCCGCGGCCGACGCGTCCCCGGAGCTGGTGAAGCTGGGCCAGCCCGAACCGCTCGGCGTGCTCGATCACGATGACGGTGGCGTTGGGAACGTCGATCCCCACCTCAATGACCGTTGTGCAGACCAGGATGTCTATCTCGTTATCCTTAAAACGGCCCATGATATCGTCACGTTCCTGCTGTTTCATCCGTCCATGGAGCAGATCAACCCGGCGTTTAGGGAAAATATCGTTCTTGAGATGTTCGTACACCTGTATGGCGGATTTTAAATCTAGTTTGTCCGATTCTTCAATGAGGGGCAGAACATAATATACCTGCCGGCCCTGTGATATATATTTTTCAATAGATTTATACACGCCCGGCAATCGCGATTCGGGAAAAGACATCGTCTGCACCGGGAGCCGTTCGGCCGGCATCGTTCTTATTGACGTTATGCTGAGATCGCCGTAAAGGGTCAGCGAAAGAGAGCGTGGGATAGGGGTTGCCGTCATGACCAGGAGATCGGCGGCATCTCCCTTTTCGCGGAGCGCCGCGCGCTGCTCGACCCCGAAGCGGTGCTGTTCATCGATAATGATGAGGCCGAGATCCTTGAAAATGACGTTATCCTGGATAATGGCATGGGTCCCGATCACAAGGCTGACCGAGCCGGAACTTATCGATTCGTAGAAGGCGGTCTTCTCGCTCTTGGGGGTGCTCCCGGTCAGCAGGACCATCGGAACGGCGTCACCGAAAGATTTCTGGAAATTGGCATAGTGCTGGTTCGCGAGAATTTCCGTCGGGGCCATGAGAACCGTCTGACGTCCTTGTTCGATGACCAATGTCATGGCTGCCATGGCAACCACGGTTTTTCCGGAACCGACATCGCCCTGGAGCAGGCGGTTCATGGGAAGGGGGGAGGCAATATCGTGCCGCAGCGTTTCGATGGCGGATGTCTGGTCCGGGGTAAGCCGGAAAGGGAGCGATGATATAAAGCGCCGGTAGAAGTCGCCTGGAGCGGCGGAAATATTTTTCCTCCTTGTTTCCCGTAAGTATCTTCGCGAAAGGGACAGGTAGTATTGATGAAAGAATATTTCGTTGAAGGCGAGTCTCCTGCGGGCCCGTTCGGCGTCCTCGAAGGAACCGGGAAAGTGGATGGACTCAATGGCATCGGCGATGCCAATGAGGCTGTGCCTGGCCAGTATGTCCGGGTCGATCGTCTCTTTGACTAAGGGAAGGTTCGTGTCCAGGGCGGCCTTTATGATCCTTCTGAATCCGCGGGAGTCAAACCCAAGTGTCTTGAGCTTTTCCGTGGACCTGTAGAGGGGAATGATCCGCCCGGTATTGATGGCCTGAATGCCCGTTCCCGAACCGTCGTCAATGAAGTCGAAATCGGGATGTACCATCTGCTTTTTCCGGTAAAAATTAACTTTACCGGAAAAGATCACATTGTCGCCGATCGTGAATATCTTTGCAAAATAACCGACTCCGCCGAAGAAAACCCCGGTAAGCGTATCGGTGCCGTCTTCAATATCCACTTCCAGGAATTTTTTCCGCATCCCGGACATGGAAACGTTACGTATCGTTCCCGATACGGTGACCACGTCATTGATAAAACAGTCTTTTATAAGTTTGAAATATGACCGGTCAATGTATTTCCGGGGAATGTAATACAGTAGATCTTCAACGGTTTCTACGCCCGCTTCATCCCTGAGTACCTGCGCCTTCTTGGGGCCTATGCCCTGTATCGCGGTGATCGCGTCATTAAGCACGTCATTCCTCTTCGGCAATGTACCAGACCGAATCGGGCAGCTGGACGTATTTCCCTTCGCGGGTGTAGAAGAAGGTGTAATTGCGTTCTCCTGAGACGCCCCTCGTGTAACCGGATGTGATCTTCTGTATGCCGACCCAGCGCTTAATTATTCTGCCATCATATCCGAAAACAGTGATAGTCATGTTCTGGCCGGTCACCGTGTCAACTTTCCTCATGAACTGCTGCCTCTGTTCGAAGGTGAAAAAGTACCTGAAAAAGATAAATGCGCTTAAAACAAGTAGAACCACGATCGTTATTCCGATAATTTTGCCTTTTAATGAACCTGCCATGATCAACTCCTCGTGTTAATGATATTTCCGTCAGGCGCATTGTTCACGCCCGATATGAATGCAGATGCCGAATCAGCTGTTTTTACATACGCGGCAGCGGGGATTGCGCCGTATGGTTATGGTCTCGAATTTCATTGACAGACCGTCCCAGAACATGAGCCTGTTCTTCAATGCCGGTCCGATACCCGCGCAGTACTTGATCGCTTCGCTCGCCTGGAGTGAGCCGATAACCCCGGCCGTGGCGCCGGCCACCTGAATCTTCCCTTTCCTGTCTTTACGGTCCAGGAAGCAGGCAAGGCAGGGCGTTTCCGGGGGATGCAGGAACGTTATCTGTCCCCTGAATTCAGCGACACCGCCATGGATCATCGGTATTTTTTTCTCAACGGAAACGCGGTTAAGAATATGCCTTGTCTCAAAATTATCAAGACAATCTACTATGAGATCTGGATCTCCGACTAACGATATCGCATTTTTTTTGGTTAGTTTTGTTTTTACCCGTATGACTTTAATAAATGGATTCAATTCAGATAGGGATGTCCCGGCAGAATCCACTTTAAATTGCCCGATCTTACCGTACTCATGAAGGATCTGCCTGTTTAAATTGGTCATTTCAATGGTATCATAGTCGCAGATGACGAGGGTGCCTATGCCGGCCGCCGCAAGATAGTAGAGGACGGGGCTTCCAAGACCGCCGGCGCCGGCCACAAATACCGTCGAACTCTTGAGTCTTTCCTGGGCCGCTCCACCCCAGCCGGCTATTCCCAACTGTCGGGAATAGAACTGAATTTCATCATTAGAAAGCATTGACGCAATCCTGATTCGTTTGTGGCACCATTTGGTGTTTCTAAATATTATAAAAGAGCGCATGGGAAAATAACAAGCAAAAAAACGCGGCGCCATGGCGCCGCGTTAATGTTTTCTGTGGTGAGGGATGGATTCGAACCATCGAAGGCTACGCCGGCAGATTTACAGTCTGCTCCCTTTGGCCGCTCGGGAACCTCACCTTTTAACTAAGCTGGCGAGAGGAATTGAACCCCCAACAAGTTGATTACAAATCAACTGCTCTACCGATTGAGCTACGCCAGCACGCATCAGAAAATCCTTTATTTAATTATGAAGGACAACTGTCAAATATTTTTTTTATTTTATTAAGCATCTGCATGGTTGTCCACCGTAATGAGCACCATGGATCCGGATATGGGCGTAACAGATGATTATATATTGTACTCTAATATTCAAATTGCATTTTATTGATAAATGTTTAATACTCATGTTAATTATATGAAAATTGTCATTCTCGGGTCTTTCCATGCATGGGTATGGGATGATTTAATTTCTTGACAGTATTTATCATAAATAATTATATGCTACTATTTAACTACATTAATTTTTACACTTCATTATCCTTATTTTTGATAGTAAATTATGGATTAATAATTTACTTGTGTATTTGATTTATCACATATAGAAAAATATAAAACTGAATAACAGGGTCAAGATGAAATATTATATTTTTATATTGTCGGCTTTGATTGTTGCGGCAAATGTTGTTTATGCCGACGAGAAACCTGAAAAAAGGATTTTATTGCTCAAGGAATGTATAAATATAGCGGTAGAAAACAGCACATCCATAAAAGCATCGGTAGAAGATAAGAACAAAGCCCTTGCTGATTATAAAGTTGCGACGGCACAGCGTCTCTTTAATATAGACATGAATATCCAAACTGATACATACCCTCATGTCAGTACCCCATCTCATTATAAAGGCGCGTATGAAAGGATACCTTTTGCAACAGATTTTACCTGGAACGGCGTTACAATTCCAGCATCCCAAGTTCAATATTTTGGCACGCAATATTTCAACAATCTTCAACCACAACCAAGCCCAATTTTTAAATGGTTAACACGGGATTATGATCTTGGCTTGTCAATAGGGGTAACAGCTTCGGTTAGTCTTTATGACGAAAAGAAAGCAAGAAACCAGGCCATGATGAAAAAGAATGTTGAAATATATAAAATTCAGAATACAAAAACTATCAATGATGTTATTCTAACTGTAAAAAATCTTTATTATAACTACTACATTGCAAAAGTAGTTGTGATGATAAAGGATAAGCAGCTGAAAAGCAATCATGACCGGATACGCATGACCGAAATTCTATATAAAAATGCTTTAAAATCGGTTCTGGATCTCAATAGGGCCAAGTATGATTATCAAAACGCCCAATTGGAGTTACAAAAGGCCGTCAATGCCGAGAGAAATGCACGCATTGAACTTTTCAGAAATATGGGAATTCAAGATAATAGTGAAGAATTTACCTTAGAAGAACTAAATGATGATAGAGAATTATCATATACAGTTGAACAATTAAACTCTTTATCAGAATTGAATTCTCCAGAGTTGCAGTTGATAAAAAAACAATCAGAGCTTTTTAGGGCCAGAATGGAACTTGATAAGGCAAGCCATTATCCTGAAGTGCTTTTCCAATTGGCTGGCGGATATCGGAATTCGAGAATTGATTTCGCTGTTGCTAAAAGTAATTTTTCTTCTGAAAACTGGAAACCTACATTAGGTGTCAACTTTATCGCAAGAATACCAATTTTTTCAAGTGGTATGATCGAGGCAAAGGTTGCTTCATCTAAAGCCGAATACAATAAGGCTTTGTTAAAAGAAAAGGATATGCAACAGTCAATGAAGATTATGGTCGAGAACCAGTATATTACTGTACAGGACATGAAGAAGCAGATAGAATTATCAAAGATCATGAAGGATAATGCCGAAAAAAATTGGATAATGGCCAAGAAATCATATGAGACAGGTTCGGTGACCCAGCTTGAGTTGCAGGATGCCATGATGGCCTATGAAAACGCTGAAATGAACTATCAGAGAGCACGGTTTGATTATCTAATGGCCATCGCTAAAATTTCAAGCATGGTCGGTCTTGGAGAGGATACCCTATGCAAAAAATAAAAACTATAACGAGAAAAAGAATAATAACCTTCGCCGTCATTGCTGTCCTCATAATAGTCGTTTTCAGCATTGTCCGCAGCTGCAGGAAGGGCTCCGTGGATAAATTTGAATATGAAGATGTTAATGTTGGAAAAGTGGAAAAGACCATTTCCGTGACCGGAGTCCTTGATGTGAACGAGCAGGAGATAGTACAATCTAAAACAGCCGGTATTATCAAGAAAATATATGTTGAATTCAACCAGGAAGTAAAAAAAGGCCAGCTCCTCGCCGAGGTGGACACCAGCGATCTTGATCCGGCCATGAACAAGATGGCTGCCCAGGGAGAAGCCCTCAAAATAGAAATAACCATCGCCAGGGAAGATCTCGAATCAAAAAGGAGCATGTTCAAGGAAAACCTGATATCCGAAAAGGGAATGGAGCGGGCTGAATCAAATTACAAGACGGTCATATTAAAACAAAGGCAATTCATGGTCGATTATGACACTCTGAAAAAGCAGAAAAGTAACTCAAGAATAACATCGCCGGTAAGCGGTATTCTGCTCAACATGATGGCAAAAGAAAAAGCGCCAATCGCCATGAATACGCCGTTATTCCTTATCGTTCCAAATTTGAAAAAGATGAAGCTGAGCATTAGCGTCGATGAATCGGATGTGGGTATTGTCAAAGAGGACCAGAGGGTGTTTTTTACCGTGAGCGCGTTCCCGGAAAAAACATTTACCGGTGAAATAAGCGAAGTGCATATGACACCGGTATTGAAGGGCGGCCTCGTGACCTATGACTCCTATGTGATTTGCGATAACAGCGAATTGCTGCTGAAGCCGGGAATGACGGCTACGGCAACCATCGAGATCGACAAGCGCGAGAACGTCCTCCGTGTCCCCAATCAGGCCTTGCTGGTGAATCCGCCGGAAGGGAAATCAGAGCCGGAAAAGAATACGGTCTGGCGCAAGTCCGAAAGCTTGAGCGGAAAGCTCCCGGTTGAGAAAGTGAAGGTGGAAGTGGGCTTGCATGGCGACACCTTCACCGAGATAAAGAAAAACCTCAAAAAAGGCGACAAAGTCCTCATTAAGTACATGAAGAGCGCAAAGGGCTCCGGCAAGTAACATGGACGATAATGTCATAGAAATCATAGGCATCGAAAAGACTTTTTTCCTCAGTGAAGAAGTACAGGTGAGGGCGCTCAAAGGGGTATCGTTCAATGTACGCCGCGGCGAATATATAGCGATCATGGGCGCATCCGGATCGGGTAAATCGACACTGATGAATATACTTGGATTCCTGGATACGCCCACTGCGGGCAAATATATCCTGGACGGCATAGACGGAAGCCGTCTCGATAATGACGAGAAGGCTGAAATACGAAACACGAAAATTGGATTTGTTTTCCAGGGATTTAACCTGTTATCGAGGACCAGCGCCCTTGAGAACGTTGAATTGCCCCTGTTTTACAAAGGCGGGGTTACGCCGAAGGATTTATCAGAAAAAGCGAAGGACCTTTTAGCCCGCGTGGGACTTTCCGGCAGGGAGGACCATTATCCCAACAAGCTTTCAGGCGGCGAGCAGCAACGGGTGGCCATTGCCCGGGCCCTGGTCAATGATCCGGCTATAATCCTTGCCGACGAGCCGACGGGCAACCTTGATTCCCATAATACAACTGAAATAATGGAGCTTTTCACCAGGCTCAATAAGGAAATCGGCATCACCATCATCATGGTGACCCACGAATCAGATGTGGCTGCCTACACTGACCGGAAAGTTGTATTCAAAGATGGCCTTATTATTGAGGACACCCCCATTCCCAGGTTAAAATTAAAACACGCAACTTCGAAAAAAAGACCTTCCTGATCGATTTACCTGAAGATAAAGCGTCAATGGTAAGTTATGCGACATAAACTCGCATATAATTACCGCTTATTTAATACAAAAAATCGTAATATAAAAATAATTAAAAAAATCGATTTTTTTTATATAAAATTTAAACTTTTCTCTCAATAAATTAAGACATAATCTGCTTTGACCGATAATTAATTTGTAATTATACAGAATTCGAATACATTAATTAATATAACATACCTGGTGAATTTTTTTCATATTATGTAGGAGTGGAAAAAAAAACCACTCAGGAGATCGGACGTGAAAGAAGTTCAAGCAATCAATCGGTTTAAAAGATTTTTACAAGTAGAGAAGGGGTTGTCAGAAAATTCAATTTATTCGTATACCTACGACTTGAAAAAATTCAGCGATTTTCTGTCAACGAATAACAAGGACATTCTTTCCGCGACTCAGGAAGACATCCAGCAGTTCCTGAATTTCGAAAAAACAAAGAAAAAGAACTCGTCCCGAACTCTTGCCCGCTCTCTTGCCGCGATCAGGCAGTTTTACAATTTCATTTCAGATAAATTCGATGAAATGGATAATCCGACCGCAAAGATCGAATCGCCCCATGTTGAAAAAACGCTGCCTGATTTTCTCAACATCCAGGAGGTCAATACTCTTTTCAGCTCCATTTCCGAAAACGACGTGTACGAGTTGAGGGACAAGGCGATTTTCGAGCTCCTGTATTCATGCGGACTGCGTATAAGCGAGGCGATCGAGATCCTTCACAACCATGTAGATTTCGATAATTCCCTCATTCGCGTAATAGGGAAGGGGAACAAGGAGCGCCTCGCCCCGATAGGCGATGAGGCAAAGCGACTTCTGAAAAAGTATCTCCTGGAATCCCGTCCAGACATATGCGGCAAGCGTGAAAGCGAATATCTCTTTATAAGCAAGAAGGGATCGAAGTTAAACCGCAAAAGCGTGTGGCGGCTCTTGAAAAATTACGTAACAAGAACCAAAATAAAGAAGAATATAACTCCTCATACGCTGAGGCACTCCTTTGCGACGCATCTCATAGAGAACGGCGCGGACCTCAGATCGGTCCAGGAATTGCTGGGGCACATGGATATTTCAACCACCCAGGTATATACGCACCTGGCCAAGAGGAAGCTCCAGGATATACACAAAAAGCACCATCCCAAGAGCTGACATGCCCATCTCAAGAATATTGTACAGGCTACTGATAGGACAAGCAGTATTATATATGATACTGCTTGTTTCATGTTCACCTGAACTGATACGGAATTACGGCGGCTATGATACCCGGACCGTGAAGATACTGGTGATGAAAACCAAAGACACATTTACCATATCATCAAAAGGGTCCATGAAGGTAAATAAAGACACCAGGCCTGCGAATATGGGCGACAGAGATCGGTCGAGCATTGCCCTGAACCCGCGTTCCTTGGACGGTTCTATTACCGTGGATCCGATGAAGGAGCCGCTGCTTCTCAATGGAACTCCGTACAGAGGCTCCTTCTTGATTAAAAACATCCATGGTTTTGCATTGATCATCAATGTCCTTAAAGTTGATGAATACCTGATAAGCGTGGTCCCCGGTGAAATACCTGCAAATTGGGATGCGGAAGCTCTCAAGGCCCAGGCAATCGCGGCCCGCACCTTTACCTATTACCATATGTCGACACAAAAGAAGGGCGACACTGTCTATGATCTTGACGCTACAGCCGCGTCACAGGTGTACCGGGGCATGTCCGATGAAAAACCGCAAACATCTGCAGCGGTGAGGGAAACCTCAGGCCAGGTTATGGTCTATGATGAAAAACCGATATTATCGTATTTCCATTCCACCTGCGGCGGAAAAACCATAGACGACAGATATGTATGGGAGAAAAGCCGTCTTCCCTATCTCCAGGGCACACGCTGCGGTTTTTGCACTGATTCAAACAAATATGAGTGGGAATCAGAGCTTTCTCTCGATGAAATCAGGACGTGCCTTTTAAAAAAATTTCCGGCTATCGGGACTATCAGTGCCATATCTTTTAAGAAAAAAGACGAACGCGTTGTGGAGGTGCTGGTACGGCATGGCAATGGCAACACACGCATAAGCGGAAATAATTTTCGCCTCCTCTTTCCTGCCGAGAAAATTCGAAGCCTCTATTTTATATCAAAAAAAATTAAAAACGGTCTTGCATTAAAAGGACATGGATGGGGCCATGGTGTTGGATTATGCCAGTGGGGCGCCCGGGGCATGGCGATGCGAGGATATAACAGCAGGGACATTCTAAAACATTATTACTCCGGCGTTAAGATAACGAGCATAAGAAATGCCTATGTTGCGTCGAAATCGAGGAATAACGCCGCTTACCAATAACATATGCCTAATGACCACTACAGTCTCGATGATTTTGACTTTTTGCTTCCACAAGATTTAATAGCGCAGCATCCCAAAGAAAAGCGTGACGAATCGCGCCTGTTCGTCCTGGATCGAAAAGGTCCGGCCTACATCCATAGCGCGTTTGCGTTCCTGCCGGATTTTCTCAGGTCCGGCGATATCCTTGTGTTCAACGACGCCAAGGTCATAAGCGCCCGCATTCCCTGCAGAAAGAAAAGCGGGGGCGCCGTTGAAATGCTTCTGACATCACGGATCGATGATCTCAGATGGACGGCAATCACTAACAGGACCCGCCGACTCGGCCTTAATGAAGTTATCTATTCCGATAAGGACGGCAGCATTGAGTTCAGGATCACTGGTAAAAATAATGAGATAGTCGAAATTGAATCAAACACCGAACTGACCGATGCCCTGCTTTCGGCGATCGGCGGACTTGCGCTGCCGCCATATATTAAGCGCGAATTGAATGATGACGATAAGGTTAGATATCAAACGGTCTTCGCCAGTGAAAGCGGGGCAGTGGCCGCGCCGACTGCGGGCCTTCATTTCACCAACGAGCTGATATCGGCCATAAAAGCAAAGGGAATCAGGATGGTGAACCTGACACTGTACGTTTCCTGGGGCACCTTCCAGCCTGTTCGGGTCACAGATATAACATTGCATCGCATGCACAGTGAAAAATACTTCCTCAGCGAAGAAAGCGCTGACGTTATCAACTCCGCAAGAGGGAATGGTGAAAGAATAATAGCAGTGGGTACGACGTCAGTACGGGTCCTGGAAAGCACTTTTGTAAACGGGAAAAACGTACCGGGCAGGGGCGAAACGGACATCTTCATTTATCCGCCCCGGAGAATCACATCAGTTGATTCGCTGATAACCAATTTCCATACTCCCCGGTCGACGCTCCTCATGCTCACGACGGCTTTCGGCGGGTATGAAACGATCATGGATGCCTACCGCGAAGCGGTGCGGCTCAATTACAGGTTCTTCTCTTACGGCGATTCCATGCTGATTCTATGATCGGCCCAGGAACAGATGATTCCTTATAATGAATTGATGTTCATGGCGTTTTCTATTTGACATATCTTTAATTTTATTCCAGATAAGATAAATATTTTTAAATATTTTCCTTCACATTCGTTATAACCAATATGAACATCACCACGATCATCAATAATCTTGACCGGTATCTGAAAGTAAATATTCAGGAGGAATATGACAATTCCGGTAGGCAGATTATTTTTCATGACAAAGAGGTTACTTCAATACTGCTGTCACTTGATATTGATTCTTCGGTGGTTGACGAGGCTCTTGACAGGAATTGTGATTTGATAATCACTCATCATCCGTTATTTTTCAAGCCATTGCGCCATATTGGTACGTATGATGCAAAATCATCATTGGTTGTGAAACTGATCGATAAAAGGATCAATGTGTATTCGGCCCATACCAACCTCGATAAACTCCTTTACGATAAATTGGCCCGAACAATAGGATTTACCGATATCGAAATAATGTACCCAGAGCCTGGCATGGATGCAGGCATGGGAGCGCTGGCATCTCTTGAAAAACCGGTAGGACTCAATGAAATGCTCGCACGGGTCAAAAAAGCCCTGGATCTCGATTATATTCATTATAGCGGAGATGCAGGGAAGAAGATAAAGCGAGTTGCATTGATGAACGGGGCAGGGGGCGGTTCAATAGAAAAGATTATCAGTCAATTTGACCCGGATTGCATCATTACAGGCGATGTCGGGTACCACCATGCCAAATATGCCAGTGATTCAGGTGTTGCGGTTCTTGACGCAGGCCATTTCGGAACAGAGATAATCATGATCGGTTTTTTGCGTGACCTTGTGATCGACTGCTTGACAAACTACGGGACTGCTGAAGATATACCCCTATGCATATCAGAAAGAGAGAAAAATCCATTCAGACTATACGGCACCGGCAATGAATAGCACTATAAAAATAATGCTGGAGCTCCAGCTTTATTGGGACAAAGTCACGTCTTCACAGGCGGCCATTGAAAAGATCAACACTCTGAACAAGGCTATGGAGAAGGAGATTGACGCGGACAGGGCAGCGATAGAAATTTTAGCCAAGAGAACCAAGGAATTGAAAAGCGCCATAAAGCAGAATGAATTGACCCTCTCCGAGATGAGCGGTAGGACAAGAAAACTTGAAGACAGGAAAAAAGTGATACATACCGAAAAGGAGCTCCATGCACTGGAAAAAGAGATAGATGTCATCACGTTCGAATCAGGAGCCCTTGAGGAAAAAACGCTTTCGATGATAGATGATCTTGACGCAATGGAGAAGGAGCTATCAGAGTTGAACATTCGATACGATGAAAAAGCGCGGCACCATGATGCAGAGAAGGAAAATACGTCGCAGGTCGCAGCCGGACATGAAGAGATAATAAAAATTAACACAGAGAAGTTCAATGCGCTGACGGACCAGGTATCTTCATTATACAAATCCAAATTTCTCAAGATGATAAAATCCCGTGATGGCAAGGGGATTGCCCGAGTGGAAGGCGAAATCTGCGGGTTCTGCAATTTTAAAATTCCATCCTTCCTGGCAATTGATGCTTCCAAGGAAGACAAGGTTGTTAACTGCACCAATTGCGGCAAGTTTATTTACCGATAGCCTACTGCGCCATTGGGTCAGGAAAGGCCCTAGTGATGAATACTTGATCGAAAAGATTATTTCAGCGGGGATACATAAATGTTACTGAGCATCGACAGGGTACTTAAACTGCTGGCTGAGGGAAAAAGCCTTGAAAAGATAGCTGAACTGGCCAACTGCGAGATAAAAGATGTCGTGGAAGTGATTGAGGAAGCCATCACCATCATCAATAAGTATGAGAAGCAATTTGCCCGTAAAAAGATCATTATTAAAAAGGGCGCCGACGATCATGACGATGAGAAATCGAAGTCAGCCGGCGACTCCCAGACGATAGAAAGTCTATTGTTCGAAGGCGCTGAGCTGTCAACGATCCCTCTCAATTCAACGCTGACGATGTATACGGACGGCGCGTCCAGCGGTAATCCCGGGCCCGCAGGCATCGGGATCGTCATTTTTGACCATGACGGCAGGCAGATCGGCAAGGTGTCGTCGTATATCGGCTCCCGCACCAACAATTACGCTGAATATACAGCGCTTATACGTGCCCTGAAAATAGCTATTTATTTCAAGGCAAAGGTCCTGAGGGTCCGGACCGATTCGGAGCTCATCGTCAAACAGATTTCCGGTGAATACAAGGTTAAAAACGATCAGATAAAAAAGCTGTACGACCAGGCCGTATCCCTTATAAAGGAAATAGGTGTCTGCAAGATTGAACACGTCCCGCGGAGCCAAAACGACAAGGCCGATTACCTGGCCAAGAAGGCAACACAATAGTCCATGAATAACCGAGCAACCATAGCCCCAGGTGAGAACAAGCATGTGACTGACCATGCGGCCCGGTTCGGCGTTCATCCAATAATCATCAGAATACTCCATGCGCGCGGGTACGACACGGCAGAGGCAATTGACAATTTTTTGCATGCCGATCTCGCAGATTTGCACAGCCCATTTCTCTTCAGAGGGATGTACCACGCCGTTGAGAGGATCAGGAAAGCCATACTCGGCCGTGAGCGCATCGGCATATTTGCCGATTCCGACCTTGACGGGATCACGTCAATGGCGGTCATATACAACCTCTTAAGCAGGATGAAAATCGACCCTTTCCTAAGATATCTCAAGGATGAGGAGAATTACGGGATCACCAATGGGATAGTCGATGAGTTCAAGGATAACGGCGTATCCCTGATGATAACCGTTGATTCCGGCATTCGGGATATATCCGAGATCGCCTATGCCAGGTCCCTGGGCATCGATGTTATCGTGACCGATCACCATGAACAGGACCGCGAGCTGCCGGATGCCATAGTGATTAATCCAAAAATACAGGACTCGCCATATCCTTTCAAACACCTTGCGGGTGTGGGCGTGGCCTTTAAACTGTGCCAGGCCATCCTCATGAGTTATCTGCAATCATTTAAAAAACGATTCCTGATAGTCGAAGAGAACCGGGGTCGATTCACGGCTTCTGAAATACGAGACTGTATCATAGGAGCCATTGAATTCGATTTAAGTTTTGATGATCTGCAAACGAGAATAAACAGGATCGGTATTGATGATTTCATCCTTGTCCATGATAATGAAGCCGCCAAGATGATGAAAAATGAATATCCTGCAAAAAGGATCATGGCCTATATAGAATTCGCAACAGGGATAATAGGAACCAGAGACGAAGATATTGAAAGCATAAGCAGGTCTTTGTCACTTAAAAGAACACTCTTTGCCCATGACATTGATCTTTTAAATAAAATCTTCATGGAGATTCAATTTACCGGTTCGGAAAAAGTGATGGATTATATAGAATCCGTCATTGGCCTGGTGGCAATTGGCAGTATCGCCGATGTCATACCATTGATTGGAGAGAACAGGATTCTCGTAAAAGCTGGAATAGAAAATCTTGGCAGGACAACTCACAGGGCCTTGTCGATGGTCACGCATGGAGAGAAAATCGATTCACGGTTCATCGGATGGACTATGGCGCCGCTGCTCAATACACCGGGACGTCTTGGCAAAACCGATCTAACGGTGGATTTCTTTATAGCCAAAGATAAGAAAAAGCTGGAGCAGGTATTATCTGAAATAAAAGAGCTGAACGAAGGGAGACGTCTCTTTGTAAAAAAATTCTGCGGATCTATTTGGGAGAATATAGAAAATAGCCCGCAGCCAATCCAGGGGCGTATCATTCATATCAAGACAGACAGGATACCTGAAGGATATGCAGGGCTGATAGCAAATCGCATAGCGGACATGGCAGGGCAACCTGTCATCGTTACGGTCCTGCCCGGGAAAAACGGCATTGTAAAGGGATCGGGACGGTCAAAAGGCGGATCACTGTTCTTCAGTCATTTCGAGAAATATTCCGATCGGTTCGAAAGGATCGGCGGCCATGAGAATGCCTTCGGCTTCACGGTCAGGGTCGAACTGGTGGATGAAATCATAGGCCTCATAGAACAATCTATCGGTGAGGACTCTGTCGCCCGTGATGCCGTTCAAATAGATTGCGAGCTTGACGTCTCCTGTATCAACTCGAAATTCATCAATGATCTTCAGACCCTTGAACCGTTCGGGCAGGGTAACGGCGAGCCGGTTTTCATGGCGCGGAAGCTGAAATTCGAATCGTTCCAGCAGTTTGGAAACAACCACGGCAAATATTTAATTTCCGATTATGACTCGCTCACGGCAATAGGATGGAGCATGGGAGAAAAGATGAAAAATTATTTCGAATCTGGCAAACCCCTTGACCTTGTTTTCAGACTGGAGAACAACTATTTTAACGGAAAAGTCACTCCCCGGATGATTATTCTTGACATCATTGCCTGAAGACATATTTTTAACCGTTTTTCCCAAATTTATGTTTGACGTGCCATTAATACTAAAATATAATTATACAAAATTCTCTGGGAGACTATCATTATGGATATTGAAATTAAAGAAGAAGCCGATATCGTTAATGTGATTGTCAACGGTGATATAGAGATGATGACCATCAAGAATTTCAAGGAAAAACTCTTTGAAATCGGTCATAACATTGACAAGAACATTGAGATAGATCTTTCCCATGTGGATTACATCGATTCTTCCGGGGTCGGTGTGTTGATAAGCCTCCTAAAGCTTCAAAAAAAGAAAGGTCGAAATCTCAATATTAAAAAAGTCAGTGCTAAAGTCCTCAATGTTCTCAAGCTAAGCTCTCTTTCCGACGTCTTCGAGATGTAGCCGTCAATAATGAACCTGAGGATAGGAAACGGCTTTGATGCCCACCAGTTTGTCACGGGCCGGGACCTCATCCTGGGCGGAAAAAAAATCGATTACAGGTTCGGGCTTCAAGGTCATTCCGATGCGGATGTGCTCATCCACGCCATAATAGATTCTCTTCTGGGTGCCGCGGGGCTGAAGGATATAGGAAGGCTTTTCCCCGATAATGATAAGACCTTTAAGGACATCAGCAGTATGGTCCTTCTTGACACGGTCAGAAACTACCTTGATGAGAATGACGCGCGGATAGTGAATATCGATTCAATCGTCATATGCCAGGAACCGAAAATTTATCCCCATATCGATGATATGAAAAAAAATATATCATCGGCGCTGCACATTGAAGAATCACGGGTAAGCATAAAAGGGAAAACCACCGAAGGGATGGGCTTTACCGGCAGGGGTGAAGGAATCGCCTGTTATTCAGTTGCCTTGATGAGTATTGGTCCCATGGTCTGATATATGGCTGCTATAAATCAAAATATCTCAATGAGACATAATATATCATATGTGTATTTAAATTTTTATAAACAAAAGTAAAACAAATATTTAACTTTCCTTAAACAACCTACCAAAACCGCTTCCATCTGTCCATCAAAAATTGGAGGACAGCATGGGACTTTTCGACAAAGACGGAAATATGCGGCCGCAAAAAGAGCTTATGGCAGAAGCCAGGGCGAGGGCGAAAAAAGAACAGCGGGATAAAGAAGCCGATGCAACTCTTCATCCGTTTATGACGCGTATTCCAATGAATGTATTGGATAAATTCAACAAAGCAGTCGAGGAATCGGGGGATAAAATCCAGACCATTGTCAAGAAATGGATGCTGGAATATCATCAGCAAATCATGGGTGGGGGAAAAAACAATGAAGAAAGCGATAACGGTAAAGATTCAAAGCAATAGGGCGCCGATCGATAAAAATATCGATAAGCATTTAAAAAGCATTATTAAAAAGCTGGATGTTATAATTGAAAATTATCGAGCGAAGCATCCATAAATTTAACGAATTTTTCAAGCGCGGGTTTATCAAGGCTGTTGATCCTCTTGAACACTTCGAGCAATAAAGGGTTAATTGAGAATATTTCGGAAAGTTCATCTTTTGATATTATGAATTCATATAATTTTTTTCCGGCGGCGTTCATGAGTTTTGTTATTTCTGATATTTTTAAATCAGTCCCGCCGATCTTCGTCGATACGCTGCTTATGCTTTTACGCCCGAGGATCCTGGCTACATCCCTATGGTCCCATCCCTGCTCGTGCATCAGCTCTCTGAGTCGCTTACCACAGTTGAAATCTTCCATCATTATGTGTCCTCCAGTTAACCTGTTTATGTGTATCGTCAATATATTCTGAAATACTGAATGAATCAATTGAAAATTTTAGAAAAATGAAATTTTTATTAAAAAAAGCGTTGACAATTTCAGAAATTCTGAAATTATGTCGTATATACATCAAAAATACTGAAATAAAGGAGCACAATTGTGAACGCACTGGCAGTTAATCACATTATCGACCAACTTGAGGTTGAGGAATCGAGAAATAACATAAAGAACACGCTGCTCATAGAACGAAGCAAAACTGATAACGAAGAGAAGAAAGCCGAGATAGATTTTCTTCTAAAGAGGTTCTAGACATGATGTCCCCGGCGAAGTTGAATGCAGAAAAAATGAAGCGAGGTACTATGCCGAACAAGCACATACATTTTTACACCGAGAAGTCGAAAGTCGCCGAAGAATATACGCGCCTTATCACCAAGATCAAAAAGAAATTCCACATCCCCATCATGAGGACAATCCCGGACTTCCTGGTCGACAAACTCAAGGAAGAAGAAAAGAACAATTTCGAGAACCTGAAAAAGTATATATGAAAGATTATCTGATCACATGCACCATGGGGAGCCTCGAAGGCGGCGGGAATACTACGTCAATGGTTCAGCACTGGGAGGCGAATAACGAGGACCATGCCCGGTCATTATTTAAGGATGACAGGGAGAATCAAATGTACGGACGAAGGATTATAAACGTCAGGGAAGGTTGACATGGGATCATTTCCGAGATTGAGGAGCAAGATTGACGCCGGGTATCGGGTCGCCAGGGTAGGCGAGGGAAGATGCGAGGATTGCATGAATTCCAGGCACATTCATATTCATGGGACCGGTGGCTCGCAATTGCGCTGCTCATTGATCGGATTCAATACATCGTCGCGCTACAGGATCAATCCGTCTTATACCTGTAAAAAATGGGAGGGGAGCCATGAACACAACGCTTAAAGATGTCGCTGACAAAAAGTACCAGCTGGGCGAGATTACCTTCGTGACCCGTTATTTAAAGCTGCCGGTCGAGATCGCCCTGATCGACGTAAAGTATTTTTTAAAACGCATCGGCACCGGCGGACTTAAAAATATCCTGCGTGTAGTGAATTCGATCATTCTCCTTGCGATCCTCATCGTCGCCCTGGAGGTCCTCTCGGTTATGAAGAGCAGGATGTCAAATATCCAGGAATCGACGAATTCCATTAACTCAGAGATCTTCGATCTGAACTCGACGCTGACCAGGTGGATGATGACCGGGCAGATCGGAGACTACCTCAACAGCGACGTGAATCAGAGGCTGTAACATGGAAGCCGCGGTGATCGCAATCGTATTTATCATATTTCTGGCAATGGCGCTCTTCTCGGGCTCCGACGATTGGGAAGGCGAGATCGAGGAAAACATGAAAGAATTCAAGCGGGACAGGATAGAGAGGAAACAATGAATATAAAATTATCACCGATTAAACAGGTCGAAGTCGGCAAATTAAAGCCGCATCCAAAGAACGACAAGTTCTTCAGGCCCGATATGGGGAATGACCTGAAGACCCTGAAAGACGACATCGCGGCCCATGGCGTCCTGGTGCCCCTGATCGCAAAGAAGGATGGGACAATCCTCTGCGGCCATCGCCGGCGCGTCGCCTGTATCCAACTCAAGGTCAAGACCGTCCCGGTCCAATACGTCGAATCGAAAATAACGGCGCAGGAAGAGGAAGACCTGATGCTCCGGGACAACCTTAACCGCCGCCACCTGTCACCCGATGAGCGGAAACAATTATATTATCATATATATCACGACTTCAAAGACCGCATTCTACATCACAACAAATCCGGATGCGGCATTGACTCAAAGAAGATCGCCGAGCGTACCGGGCTGAACCCGAAGACCATCGGTTATGATATGGCCCGCCTCAAGCGTGAGCGGATAAAAGAGGTAAACTCGAATCGCGTCATCCAGTCAACGAATGACAAGGCCATCGAAATGTATAAGAGGGCGGTCTCGAAAATGCTCAATCTCGCGACCGTCGAGCAGAAGATCACCGTCGATAAGTTCATCGAGATCACGAAGCTCGCGACTGATCGCCTCAATTCGATAAAGTTGCTCATGGTGGCAAAGAAATGAATATTAACAGAACCTATCCGCGTCAGGATGCCATCACGAACGGTATAATATTTTTCTGCCAGGTGTGCGGATATCGCGGTTTAATCACCTCGCACGATCGCTGCCCGGCATGCAACAGATGGATTGCATGGGGTGAACAATGATTATAACCCAGGTAACTATACGTCACGGCGTTCTCGCGGGCCATGATAGGACCAAGGTTAATAATATAAAGATTATTTTTCTGCATTAGTAAGTTAGTAGTAGAAGTAGTAGTAGAGAAAGCCGGGCTCCTGAGGTCCCCGAAACTGAGGGCAGCCCGGCGATCTGGACAGGTATCTCAGAGGCAGAGAGGTCATTGATTATTATCGAATATGAGTCCAAAGGGCTGTGACAAGGCCAGCCACATGATAATAACCGTTGACCAGGTCGCAGGTTCGAATCCTGCCCTGTCCACAACGCAAAAGACCCTTTCCACGAAAGTGGGCCATAGCGATGCCGAATCGGTGATGGCATGGGATAGCCGATGACCAAGAGCGAAAATCCCCTGCATGAGCGGGTCACAACAACGGAGGCAGTGAATCCGCCCGGAGGATGACCGGGCAACCATGACGAACCCAGTCACGTCATTAAATACACTGGGATAGCGCAGATAGCCGCTTAATTCTGCAAACGATTTACCTGAACGAATCCGCCGGGGGAAGGTCCCGGCACCCGAGCAAGTGGCGCAGTTGGTTGGCGCAGCCGATTGATAAAACTCTCTCCCCCCGGAACGAAATCAATCGGAAGGTCGCGGGTTCAATTCCCGCCTTGCTCACAGATAAAAATTATGGAGGATAATTGTGACACTGAAAAGCATATCGCTTATAATAAGCCTTCTGTTTTGTTGCGCCTTCTGGTATGGCATAATCAAATTTGCATTGTGGGTGGCGAGGTAGATCATGACCGTTAAAATTTGTGTCTGCAATCAGAAGGGCGGGTCCAGGAAGACAGGACTCACGACGCTCATCACCAAGGCTCTCCGGGGGACAAAGAATCTCGCCATTGACTGCGATCCCCAGGGCGGGCTCTCATGTAATCTCGCTCCAAGTTTAAAGGGAATCGTTCATGATGTTTTGATGGGCAAACCCTGCCTGCCGTATTTATCCGTCGGAGATGACAATACCTATGTTTTCACTTCAAGCTATGAGCTCGACAAATTGTATGTGACGCTTGACCATCTCGCATTCAAGCGGGCATTGAAATCCATCGAATCAGAGTACGATTATATCATCTTCGACACCCCGCCGACCATGCAGGGGATCACCCGCGCCGCCGCCTGGTATTCTGACATCATCCTGGTGCCCTGCGAGGTCAGTCAATCATCATTCGGCCCGACCATGTACACGCTGCAATGCCTCGAAGAAATCGAAAAGATGGGCCATGTCGTTATAGTTGGAAACCGCCATGAAGGATATCTCGCCCAGCTGCGGGATGAAATGATTAAGGCCTTCGGTGAATATTATGCCGGAATGATCCCGTCGGATGTAACATCCCAGAAGATAATCGCGGGGGATATTGAAGTCACTGTTTTAAAGCGGGAGAAATATTTGAAGCCGCTCTGCGAACTAATTGAAATATTGGAGGTCGCGCATGTCAGCCCGCAACCGTCGAGATAAGAAACGCAGACGACAAACAATGAAGTTTCTCATGTCGCAGCACGGCCAGGAGTTGAAGTGGCATATGGATCAGGCGAAGAAGTGGAAGATTATTGCACACGTCTTGCTCGTCCTCGGGCTTGCTGAATTGGCTGTGCTGATAATTGGCGAGGTATGGAAATGAACCTGACCGATGAACAACTCCAAAAAAGACTTATAGAACTTTCCTATAAAAAAATGAAAGAATTCCGTGATGAAATGATCTATTACAAACAGGGTGGATCTGATCCGATTGATGTTATTATAAAGGCAATCGGAGAATTGAGAGCTGTTCTCGAAATAATTATTGAGGTCAAAAAATGAAAAAACTCACCACCATGCAAGTCTCCCCGAAGCTCCTCCAGCCATCGCCCGAGCTGCTCTCGGTCCAGCATCTTTTCCCCTGGAATAACGATGACCTTGAGCGCACGGCGGCCGACATCAGAAAGAACGGCATCCGGGACGCCATCAAGGTATATCAGAATGCAGACGGCGAATTCTTCATCATCGGCGGCCTTACGCGCCACAACATCGCCCTTGAGATCAACATGGAGCATGTACCGATCGACATCTACGAAGGCACTACCAAGGAATACACCCAGCTTGCCATCGATGACAATTACAACCGGCGGCATATATCGAACCTCCAGAAGCGGGCGATTGCCGATCACTACCTCGGGGAGACGCCCGAATTAAGCGACCACGAGATCGCGCGGAAAGCCAAGGTGGATCATAAGACCGTTTCAAAAGTGAGAAAAGAGAAGGAAGCGAAAGGCGAAATTCCGAAGGTCGAGAAGCGGGTGGGGAAGGATGAGAAGGTGCGGGGGTATCAGCCGAAGGAAACGGGGAAGACGAGTAGCCCGCCAAAGGGTGGGTCAGGAGTACCGGGGAAATGGAAGGGCGACAACACCGATCCTATCCGAGATATGGTGCGGGGCGTGTCCGGTGGTAAAGCAAAAATTAAGTGTCCGCATTGCGGGAAGTGGGTGAAAATATGAAACGCTACCAAATCGAAAAGCAAGTCTCCCCCGGCCAATGGCACCCGATCAATGAAGGATACGGCGACTTCCAGAAATGCCAGTCGGAGATAACGCTCATGCGGACCAACATGAAGCAGCCGCATAAGCTCAGGATAACCGAGGTAGTGAAGACAAGGGTAATCGATTGAATGACAAGTTTGAACAGGCCCGGCGCTGCATCAATCGGGGCCTTATAGAGCGATACCTCCAGGCACCCGGCGCCTACTGGAAAGCCGGTGAATACTGGACCCTGAACACGAATCGCGGGGATAAGCACATCGGGTCCTTCCATATCAACGAGGAAGGCCAATGGTTCGATCATGCGGTCAATGAAGGTGGGGACCTGATCGACTATATCTCAATGAGACATAACATCAGCAAATCGGAAGCTGCGGAAAAGATCATAGAGGACAGCGGCGGGACCGTGGATCAGCCTAAACAGAAGACGGAAAAAAAAACGAAACCCGGCGCGGTTATTCCGATACCGCCGGAGGCCTTTGAGAAGCTGAACACGAAGCTGAAATCGAAATGGAGCGTTGATAAACATGGTGAATGCGTCGACGGATGGAAATGGAAGGATAAAAGCGGTTGCTGGTGTTGTACTGCGAGGCATGAACGGGATGGCAAAAAAGATGTACTGCCTTATTATTACGCAACCGACGGAAAATGGCACGAGGGAAATCCTGTACCGGAGCATCGTCCGGTCTACCGGGCCGACGAGCTGCCAGGAACAGACGTCAGGATCCTGATCGTCGAGGGTGAAAAGTGCGCGAGCGTTGAGGTCAACGGTTATTTTGCCGTAACATGGATCGGCGGGACCGGGCAGGTCAGAAAAACAGACTGGAAGGCGCTATCGGGATATGCCGATATCACCATCTGGCCCGATAATGACGCGCCGGGCATCAAGGCAGCGATGTATATCAAGGACGAACTGCCCCAGGCGAAGGTCTTAAAGATCCAGGGGAAGCCGGATAAATGGGACATTGCGAACGCGAAAGCAGAAGGGCTCGATTTAATAAAATTTATAGAGGGGTGCGGTTATGTTCAACACAATAAGAATCAAATATCACCGGATGATGGAGGAGTATCACAACACGAACGGTCTGCTCCTGGTGGACAGGCTGATCGACGAAGCGGAAAAGCAGACGAAGCACGAGCGGAAGCGCCTGGCCCTTTCGTCCACCTCGGTTACGACGACAATAAACACTACTTCCTCACCCGCGGCAGTCAAACAGTTAAGAAGATTACGCACGGAAGCTTCAACAAGATTAAGCTCCTTGAACTAGCGCCGCTCTCTTGGTGGTGCATGGAATATCATGATAAACGAGGGTTCGACGTGGATGTAGCCATTGACACAACGATACGAGACAGCGAGCGGGTAGGGTTTTTTATTCCCTCGCGCATTCGCGGCACCGGTGTCTGGATGCATGATGACCAGCTGATCGTCAATAACGGCGATTACACCGCCGACGACCAGGGCAATCCGGTTGTACCCTCGCCGAAATTTCATTATGTGAAATCGGAAAAGAGGATGGGAGAATACGCCGGAGACATGGCGACGATCGAGCAGGGCGGGCAGTTGGTGAAATTGTTTCTGGTCCAGGGCTTCGAGAATTCGGCTGAAGCGATGCAGCTCCTCGGGTGGGTCCTCATCGCGCCGTTCGGCGGGGTCCTCAAATGGAGGCCTCATATCTGGATTACGGGCCCGGCGCAATCGGGGAAATCATTCATCCTGGAGAATATCGTCGAGCCGCTCATCAGGCCCTTCTACGAGAAAGGGACGGGCAAGACATCGGCTCCCGGCATATACCGGGCCATACGAAACACCGCCTGCCCGATCATCCTCGACGAGATGGAGCCGGGCCGCAATGCAAACAAGGAAACCATCCAGAAGATCGAGGAAAAGCTGGAGCTGGCCCGGAACGCGTCAAGCGACTTCTCCTCCGAATTCACGCTGACCTCGATGAACGGGTCAGGCCTGACCGAAAAGTTCTGTGTCCGCTCATGCTTCTGCTTCGCGTCCATCCTGCCCTATTTCACCGGCGAGGCGATCGAGAGCCGGGTCCTGATATCGCGGATAAAGAATATCAATTTCACCCGGTCGAAGATCGAGAAAACGCAGGGCATCATGGATACCGGGATCCTGAATGATCCGATGATCTTCCAGCGCCGCATATTCAGGAACCTGAAAACGATCATCGCCAATATCGATGTATGCAAGAAAATACTGATCAGCGAACTGAAGGACCAGCGGAAGGCCGACAACCTCGCGCCAATATTTTCCGCCCTGGTCTCCCTGGTTGCGGATCCCGAGAAGATTGCGAAAGACCGGATCGAGAAGTTCATGAGCGAATTCATCCCCGACCTGAAAAAAGAGCGCTCGCACTCCGAGAGCGACGAAGATAAGCTCATGTACGAGATATTGGACCACACTATCATGATCAATCCGGGTGAGCGCTACTCGGCCGCCGAGCTCATCACGAAGGCCGCCGACATCTCGGGGAGCATATCGCCTGATCATGACAGTGCCCTACAGCGCCAGGGGCTCCGGATCATCAAGATCGGCGATACTCGCTGCCTCGCGATCGCGTCCAGCCATTCGGCGATCAAGAAGATCCTGTCCGAGACCATGTACGCCGGGAATTACTTCGAGGTCCTGAAGCGCCACGACGCGAAGCGAGAATTGAAAACAGTCAAGTTCGCGCAGCAAGCAAAGCGAGCGGTCCTCCTCGACTGGGAAAAGATTCAGCTGCGGTATTTCACTGAACGACAGGACGAGGACGACGAGAAAGATTTTACCGACCAGGTGTCGGAGATATTTTGAGGGAGGCATCATGGGAACGGTCTATTTGATTCATTTCAATAAGAAATTGCATCATGCCCGGCACTATCTCGGTTATGCCGAAGATGTCGAGAAGCGCGAGAAGAGGCACCGCTCTGGAGATGGATCTCGTCTACTTCATGCCTGTAATCTCCAGGGGATAAAATATCGTATCGTGAGGAAATGGGAAAACGTAGATCGCAATTTTGAAAGAAAACTCAAGAATCGGAAAGAAGGTCCAAAACTGTGCCCGGTCTGTAATAAAAAACTGAAAGGGAAATTGCCATGATCCGCTACTCGCCAACATTAAAACAGGATATTACGATCGATCACACGACCCACACGGTCACGACGGCAGACGGCACGACCTACACGGCCGCCGAGCTGGAGATCCTCAAGGGTCAGCCGTCCGAAGTGCTGCAGGGAATCCATAAGATCAAGAAAGCGTTCAAAGGGGAGGTTATCCATGGCGCTCCGGCATGAAGAAATCGTACAACGGGTAATGCTCCAGTGGTCCCGCGAGGGCAGGGGGCGGCTCTTCAAGAACCCGAACGGCAAGGCGTGGCGGGGACGAATCACCGATGAACGCATGGTCGATGGTCGGAAGGTGATCGAGTTGTTCGATGCCGTGATGCTCCGGTATGGTCTAATAGCAGGCAGTTCAGACCTCATTGGATGGGAACTCGCCGAATATATTGATATCGGCCATGAGCCGGTAACGCTCCCGATTATTTGTGTGATCGAAGTGAAGACGATCGCTCATAAGCGCCTCGATCCCGATCAGCGCAACTGGTTTGACACGATAGCGGGGATCGGCGGCCGGGCCTATCTCGCCATGGAATGCGGCGATGGGTATGATCTGAGGAAATGGGAGATATAAAAATTTGGAGGAATATATGAGCGACAGAATTGAAATGATCCAGCTCGACATGATCGAGCCGAGCCCCGGCAACAGGAGAGTTGGCGGGTTCGACCAGGCGAAATTGGAGCAGTTGGCCGAATCAATTAAAGCCGTGGGAGTGCAACAGCCCGCGGTGGTGAGAGCTTTCACTCAGGCGGAAGGAGAACCGGCGCGATACCAGCTCGTCGCCGGTGAGCGCCGGTGGAGGGCCTCGCGGATCGCGGGAGTGGAAACCCTGCCCTGCGTCGTGCGTGAGCTTGATGACGTAACCGCGTTAAAAATCCAGTACATCGAAAATTTGCAGAGAGACGATATACACCCCCTCGACGAATCGGACGGTTACGCCCAGCTCATCGAACATGCCGGGTACACGGTCGAGGTCCTCGCCTCCGAAGTGGGGAAAAGCGCAAGCTATGTGTACCAGCGAATGAAGCTCGCCTCTCTCATCCCCGAAGCCCGGAAATTGTTTGTTGAAGGGACGATTACCGCAGGCCACGCGATCCTGATCGCCCGCCTGGGCTCGGAGCAGCAGAAAGAGATCATCAGCGAGGAAGAGGGCGTATTATTTGATTATGACGATGATGTTATTTCCGTCCGGGACCTCGATGATTATATACATAACCAGATCATGCTGGACCTCTCGAAAATCACCTGGAAGCTCGCCGATGCTGAGCTCGTGCCGGCGGTCGGATCCTGCCAGGACTGCCCGAAGCGTACCGGGTATCAGCCAGCCCTTTTTGCAGACGTCTGCAAAACCAAGAAAGATTACTGCACTGACCGGGGATGCTTTGCCAACAAGCAGGCCGCGATCGTCACCCGGAAGCGTGACGAGCTGGACGGCCAGGACATTATCGAGGTTGCGGATGGCTATATCGGAGGCAAGCTTCCCGGTGGCGTCGTTGAAAATTGGAAATGGAATGAATGCAAGAAGAGTGATAAAGGCGCCCAGCGTGTCCTCGTCGTTGCTGGTGAGACTCCGGGCCGCCTGACCTGGGGAATCATCAGGAAAGAACAGCGTGGTACGCGATCAAACGACGAGCTGGAATACAAGGAGAGGATGAAGAAAGAGGCGGCGAAACGGAAAGCGGCCGACGAAAAGAACATGATAAAGCTCCAGGCGGTACTCGCTGCAGCTGAGGCGGCCGTGCCCCTCGAGGCCCTGCGGATCTGTGTCGAGCGGATATGGTGTCAATGGGGATATGACGACCAGGCAACAGTCATCAAGGCCGAAGGGTGGACCGAGAAGGAAATGCACCGGACAAACGATACCGGGGCCAAGCGGATCAGGACCATGGATGAGGCCCAGCTCTCCCGGATGCTCCTCTGGTTCGCCATGGTGAGCGAGGTCAAAACGCCAACCTACGGCACCCCGAGCTCGAAAACGATCGACGCGCTCATGAAGATCTACGGCGTCAAGGCTCCGGAGGCCTCCGGGAAGAAGGCGAAGAAGAAAAAGGAAGGTGCGAAATGAAAACGTATATAGTAAAACGAATGGTTGAACAACTATTTGAGGTCGAGGGTGAGACAAAAGAAGAAGCACTCCGAAATATAGAAGACCCGTTTAGCGTTCGGATAATATCCGAGAAAATCAAACCCCGCCCCATGGCGAGGGAGGACTCATGATAAAATCCACCCTCGACATCCGTGAACAATTTGAAGCCGACACCGGCGAGAAAGCGATCTACCAGGTTGGGCCGCAGCTCGTGATCAATCCGAATTACCTCACCAGCTGCGAGACGATGATTCTAAAATACGAGCAGGCCTTCCAGGGCGTGAGCAGAGAGAAAATATGAACCTGTACCCCTTTCAAAACGACATCTTAAACCGGGCCCGGTCTGTATTCTCCGGAGATCACAACGCCCCGCTCATCGTGGGCCCGACCGGATGCGGGAAGACCATCATGTTCTCGGAGATCGCCCGAGGGGCAATGTCGAAAAATAACCGGGTACTCATCCTGGTGCACCGAAAAGAGATCCTTGAGCAGACGCTGGAAAAGCTCTACTTGCTCGGAGTGCAGTCGGGCCAGATCGCCGCCGGCAAGCCGAACACCCGCGACATGGTGCAGGTCGCCATGGTGGGAACGCTCACAAGACGTCTATCCGTCATCCGGAAGCCCGACCTGATTATCATCGACGAGGCCCATCACAGCGTCGCCGGGCAATGGCGCAAGGTCCTCGCGTACTTCGCCGACGTCCCCCGCATGGGCTTCACCGCCACGCCGGAGCGCATGGACGGTACCGGCCTCCGGGACATATATGACTCGATGATCATCGGTCCCTCCATTGCTGAGCTCGTGGAAGCGGGCTATTTGTCCTATCCGGTCATGTACCGACCGCCGAAGGAGGTCGATGATAATTTCCATGTCAAGCGGGGCGACTTCGACGCGAAGGAACAGGAAACTGTGATGACCAAGAAGTCGATCGTCGGCGACGTGATCGACCATTATCGAAAGTACCTCGATAAGCTCCCTGCTGTCTGCTTCTGTGTATCGCTGGAACATTGCCGGCACATGGAGGAGGCCTTCAGCGCCGCCGGGTATAAAGCCATGATGGTATACGGCAACATGCCCCGCGCCGATCGCGAGAGGGCCCTCCGGGGACTCGCCGACGGGTCAATCCATGTCGTGCCGTCCTGCGATCTCATCAGCGAGGGTGTCGATGTTCCGGTCATGGCCGGGGCGATCCTGCTCAGGCGTACCATGTCCCTCGGGCTCTATCTCCAGCAGGTCGGCCGGCCGCTCAGGGCGTATCCGGGCAAGGAGAAAGCGATCATCCTCGATCATTGCGGAAATTACCCGCTCCATGGGCACGTCCTCGCCGATCGCGACTGGAGCCTGGACCATGGCAAGCGGAACCACAAGAAAGACCGGATCCCGACTACGACCAGCTGCCCGAAGTGCTACGCCATCTGGCCGGGGAAACCGAGGACCTGCCCGGCCTGCGGGTTTGTATTTGCCGATAACGGGATGGTAGCGGGACAGCAGCGGAAGACCCCGGAACAGATCGCCGGCGAGCTCATCGAGGCGCTGCCGGAAGGCTTTGATCCCGCAAAAGTTAAGAACCTCACATCATTCGTCCGCCGGCTGCAGGTATTCGACCCAAAGACACGCCAGCGGGCGCTTATTGCGAAGGCGGCGGAATTGACGAATAAGGACGAGATTGAAGCGCTGGCCCGGGCGGTCGGTTATAAGCCTGGCTGGAGTCATAAGGTATGGACACAAATTTTAAAGAGGAGGGCATAAGCCATGGGGGATTTGTTGATAATTAAGAGGCAAAAGAAATTTGACCCTAATTTTCAAAAGTTTTTTTTCTGCACAAGTGCAGCCGGGACTGATCCCGAAAGAGAAGTTTTTCGGCATATCCACAGCACGGGAAAGGAAATCATTTGTACCGATTCGCGGCGAATGCATATCGCCGAAATGGAGCTTGAACCGGGGAACTGGTTTATTCTCAAGCGGGCAAAAAGTGAAATTATAATTCATAGGGCAGAAGACAACAGCATTAACTTTCCGAACTGGAAGCAAGTTGTACCGGATTGCACGGATTATCTGAAAACAGAATTCAGAGCCACCTCGACACATCCTTATTCGGGCGTTGTTATGTTATTAAAGCGGCTTCCATTAAAAACGGGAATCAATTACGAATATCTCAATGATCTAAAGGGGCATGAATGGGATGTATATTACAGCCGTGAGAACTTCAAAATAATTAAATTCGAAAATGTCTATAGCGGTCTCACGGCACTCATAATGCCGATGCAACTAAAATATAACGGAGAGGATGAATAATGAAAATAGGCGGCGCATGGACCAAGGTTAATAATGAATCGGGTGAGGAGTTTATATCCTGCTCAATACATATCCCCATCCTTGACAAGAGATTCGATTTTCTTCTCTTCAAAAATAAGGAAAAGAAAAACGAAAAGAGCCCGGACTATAACATCGTCGTGAGGGATAAGATATGAGTTCAATCGAAAGCGTTAAGGAATATCTGCGATCGTATTCCATTGTTGCGCGCAATAGAAAAAACTGTTATATCGCCTCGAATGTGGCTGAAAATATCATACTGCTTCTCGACCACTGCGAGGCCCTCGAAGTGAAACTGGCGCAGCTGGAGGAAAACCGTGAATAACTTCACCCGATTAAAAGACAAGAACTTCGAAAAGGGTAGGCGCTATATCGGAGCCTCCGACGTCCCGACGCTCGCCCTGATGAATCTCCGGTACGGACAGACCCCGCTCATGCTATGGCAGGTCAAGACCGGCCGCGCCGAGGCATTCAAGGGCAACGAGCGCACCAGGGCGGGGAAGGAGCTGGAGCCGATCGTCCTGAAGTGGGGCCTGGACAAGCTGAAATGCTTCGAGGATGAAGCTGCGAGGACCTCGTTCATGACGAGCGTCCTCCGGGGGCGCGACTTCCAGAACATACGGTCCTTCACCGAGGCCCGCCATGCTCGGGGCTATATCGTCGCCCACGCCGATCTCCTTCAGGTTGACGAACCCTTCATCATGGAGGCGAAGACCGCCGGTTTCTTCAGCGCCCACCGGACGGGCGATATAAACTATGGCTATGATCTCGACGATCTCTCGGCCAACGGGATCCCGTCGAGTGTATACGTCCAGGTACAGACACAGATGCTCTGTTATGACGTGCATCAATGCTATGTGACCGCCATGATCGACACCGGGACGCATCGGCTCTATGGGCCCATACCGGCGCACCGGGCCACACAGGAGAAGATCCTGGCTATCTGCGAGCGGTTCTGGTGGCACGTCGAGAAGGACCAGGCGCCGAAGCCCGAGACCTGGGGCGACGTGGTGGCGCTGAACCCGGCGCTTGACGCCGAATCGAAGGCCGTCGTCGGGGGCGAAGACGAACAGCGGGTCAAGGAAATGATCGATCGGGCGGCGAGGCTCAGGGCCCGCGAGAAGGAAATTAAAAACGAGCTCGACGACATCAAGAACGGGATTGGGATCCTTCTCGGTGCGAACAAGTACCTTGAATCGAGCAGCGGCGAGAGTCTCGCGACGGCGTTCGACGTGAATAAAAATTACGTGAAGGACAAGGTCCTCCTTGAGAAGCATCCGAAATGGTATAAGGCCCTAAAAAAAGAAGGGATCATATATGAAAACAAATTTAGGAATATGAGGTATTAAGCATGGCAGAACAAAAGAATCCGCTTATCGTACTGGTAAACGAAAAGAAGGAGGGGATGTGGGGGCAAAAAGCGGCATATCTCCCCGCGAACATCGACATGAATATGTATTTCACCCGCGCTCTCACCGAGGTCATGGGAAGCAAGAAATTGATCCCGCTCACCAAAACGCCCGATGGCAGGCAGTCAATTTTCAATTCCATCCTGAAGGCGGTACAGCTCGGGGTGCAGATCGGCGGGACCCTGCCGCAGGCGTATATTGTCCCCATGGGAGACAAGGCCGAGCTGGTGGTCTCGGCCGTCGGCTACAAATTCATCTGTCTCACGGAACCGAACAAGGTCCTGAACGACATCGATGTCCGTGCTGTTTACGACGGTGATGATTTCTCTATCGACTTCGCCGGAGGAACCGCAAAGCACACCTGGGACGGCAAGACGAAGCGGGGCAAGCTTGTCGGGGTGTACGCCATCATCGAGGAGCTGAACGGGAAACGGCGTGTCGATTACATAACCGCCGAGGACATCGAGAAGATTCGGGACCACCACAGCCGGGCATGGCGGGCGGTACAGGACAAGAAAATGAAGGCCGAGGACTGCGCCTGGGTAACCGATCCCGATCAGCAGTATCTGAAGACGGCCGCGAAGCGCTTCCTGAAGCCCTATGCCGCGATGAAAGAGGGCCTTGCGATGGCCCTCGCAGTCGATGACGGTGAACCGGTGAAGGACAGCCGGCCTATCCAGGATCGCGTCGGGGACCAGCTGGACGACATTATCATCGATGATGCGACGGTCGAGGAGGGGGATCCGGGCGAGAAGACCGAACCGGGGGAGGGACAGCAGCAGGATAAAGAGCCCGCCAAGGGGCCGAAATTCTGACATTATCCTCCAATTAAATCTGATATTGCCCCGGAGCAATCCGGGGCGTTTTTATGAGACATAAGATTTCTTATCGGTGTAAAACATTCATTTTTCTAAAAAAGTGAAAGTTTTTATTGACGATCGCTATTCAAATTAATATTATATAGTCAAATATATAGAACACACAACAACAGGAGAACGGGGATATGAAAAAGGTATTGTGCGCAATTACTGCGGTTATTGGTCTATTGGTGGCTTGCGATAATGAACAAAAGTCTCAATTACCGACTCTGTTATCAGCGATGGAAGAACAACAAAAGAGATCGTCCAACAGCGTTCCTTCCTCATGCACCGACGAGGGGATGAGCACCTGTTTTGGTACGAGCGAATACCGTTGCGCCAACGGGGTTTATATATATGTCCAGGAGTGCGCGACGGTTAGTATTCGAATACAGTGGCAATAATGATTGGGGTTTGAGTATTTCGTCTTGCTACCTTTTATCTTCTTCTTCTATTATTTTGGCGAAATCCTCAAACCCATGTTCTTTTGCCATTTGTTCATCATTCGTCCATATTGATATACAACCGTTTTTTTGATACCCACCCTCGAAGTTAACGAAGACTTTTCCGGTTGCTTCAAATGATCTCAAATACTGTATTGCCTCATTGAACTTCTGTTCGAGTTCTTCAATCGTCTTGGCACCGATGGCGGCTTCCTCAGGCTCCCAATCCAGAAAATATCTGTACTCAAATTCAACACCATTAACTATCATAAATACCTCTCGATGTAATCATCAAAGAGGGTCTATCATCGTCAAGAATAAAACGCCCCCGGCTTCCCGACCGGGGGCATCATGTCACATTATGTTTTTAACCGTTACTTCATCCGGATTCAACCTCCTGTATTATTGTATTTTTCCTATATCAATCTTGCCGGTCACACTCGCCCCGGCGTACCACTCATCGATGACAAGGCCGTGGAGATAAGTAACTCCGACCCCGAGGCCTCCGGCTTTGAAATTCCAGAGCCATGAAACCGTGCCGCCGACAAAGGCGTTCATCTTCTGCAGCTCCTTGTTGTACCCGGCGAGAGCGTGAGCCTGCAGCATGAGCGAATACGGACGGACGGCAACCGGACAGATTGCCCCCAGGGTGTAGGTCCTCTCGCTCCACTTGTATTTGTTCTCAGCCCTGACAGTGAAGAACTTCCCTTCCTTCATCGCGGCGGTTATGCCGATCTCTCCCCCGTTGTATCCACCAGGCGCCGGGGCCTTATCCCCCGATTTGGTTTCCCCCTCATCCTCAATCTTAATCGTGGGGGCCTCCGGACAGGGAAAGCAATAACGACAGATAAGCGCCGTGCCGATTATGGAGACAGCAGCGACGACAATGCAAAGTATGATGACATTTTTAATTTTCATAGAACCCTCCTGTCCCGGCAGCGATCGCCACCGGGACAACCAACCATATTATTTGGGCTTTCCGCCGGTATCGTTCGTCTTCTTGACCCCGACAGCTTCCTGAACGATCTTCGCGTCCATCTTCCCGCGAATATCGCACCCGGAGATATTGCCGAAGATGAAGACAACGACCGTGAACACGGCGAAGGCGACAACCTTCCCCCAGTTTGCTTTCCAGAAATCAACGGTGAAAAGCGATTTCAGAAAAGATAAAACAGATGTGAGCGTAATCATTGATACTCTCCTATAATTTATTTTCCCTATGGCTGTTCGCCAAAAGGTGAATTCCCATTACTGTAATATGGACGCTCTCCGAATGATTGGACACCCTTCCCGATCGACACCGGGCCCAGGAGCCCCGCGACGAAGAAGGCGAAAGCCTTGATCAGCTCGGCAACGTCCTTGAAGTTCCCGGTCGTTACCATGGTGTACACGGCGAGAAAGCAGACGGTAAAACACACGACCGATGAATTGATGATGATCACGAAGAAACCGAGGCGCATCATGGAGTCTTTCGTCCCTGCTTGCAGATAGCTTTTTAGTTGGTTCATACTGGCCTCACAATATTCATGATACATTCATCCCCGGTATCGCATTGATAGTGATTCATTCTGAGCGCCGTGGCGAGCGCATCCCAGTTGAAGCCGGGGCCGGGACAACGTTTGTACTTCCCGATGTATTTCCTCTGAATAACGCCATGGCCTGATATGGTACATAGCTCCGGGTTCTCCGGTAACAGTTTCGCCATGAGCAATTCAAACAGCGATTCATATTGCGGCCCGGTGTAGGGCGCTCCGTTCGGTCCGAGAGGATCGTTCCATCTCGCCGGGTTCATGAGCTCAATGCCGACCGTATAGGCATCATACTCATTCTGCCGGTCCTGGAGCCCGCGCCAGGTGCTTGAATGATAATGCCACCATAGCGCTGGATCGGTAAACTGATTGATCGTACCGTCGTAGTCGATGTTATAATTAAACCCTTCGCCATTCCGGTAGGCCTTCGCCCGTTCGAAAGTGTCTTTGAGGATCCACCCATCGATCAGCTCATGGGAGCTGGCCCCGCCCTCGGTGCCGTGGATCACGACGATCCTGATGGACCTGGTCCTCTCGAAGCCGTTGTGATATTTCTCGAAAACTTCCGGACGTTGGATTATATTCATGGCATTCTCCCTATGGTGCCGGTGTTATCACGTGCTGTTTCACTTCCAGATGTTCCGCATCGAACCCTTCCTCGTCGGTCAGCTCGGTTTCGTATTCCTCGGTCCCGGCGATGAACTTCACGGCGTGGTGCAATTTCCTGTTCGCCGTGAGAAGCGTCGTTTTCGCTGTGGTGAGAGTGATCGTGATCCAGCCAGTTTCCGGTTTATTGATTGCAATCTCACTCGCCGCAAGGGTAGCGGAAATGATCACCGTCGTGTCCTCCGGCTTCGCCTTCACCTGGTAGATGATTGCGTTATAATCGGAGAGATTGGCCGGGCTTCCGTCAGCCTTCAGGACCGGCCCGACCTCCCACTCCGTATGGTTGCGCTTTTTGATAACCATAATAACCTCTTACGACGGCGAATAGGTGAGCTGACAGGACAGGTTCCCGGCCGCGAATTGCACCTGTACCCCAACGCCCGCGGTGAACGACGCCAGCACCCAGAAGAGCAGGTTCCCGCCGGTGAGCGCGTCGAATATCCCGACCGCTACAATCGTCTGTGACGCCGCCATTGCCGGGAATGTGACCGCCGCGTTGTTCGTGCCGGCAGCGGGGTCCGCGTCAGTCGCCGCGTTGAACGTGCCTATGCTCTGCCGTGCATAGTTCGCATCCGCGCATTCAGTTCCGCCCCCGGTGCTCGACGGGGCAACCGTGAATAATGCCAGATACCGCGCCGAGGGTGGAGAATAAGCCCCAACCCCGAGGACGTGGTCCAACAGCTCCCTGTGTAAATATCGTGTCATGCCGCCTTGTGCCATTGTAGTGCTCCTATTTGATTTTGATTTCCCCGGTAAGCCGGGAATTATTTTTTATCTGCGCCGATAATTCCGATGAATTATGGATCTCCGCGCTCAGGCGCGAAGCATTCCTGATTTTTGCATAGAGCTTAAATTTCCCCTTGTCCGAGGCCAGGGCCGCCGCGAAACCAGATATCGAACGGAATACCGCCGACAACAGGAAAGTGACCGACGACCTCATCCCTGAAACCGATCTGAACACGGCTGATTGCCTGAGCCATAACGAGGGCGTTTCCGCAAATCCCGAGCGAGAGAGGAATACCGCGGCCTGAGACAGCACGTTTCCGAGAATGGCGGAGAAACCGGAAACCGAACGGAACACCACCGATTGCTGCAGGCCGAGGGAAACGCTCGCCGATACTCCGGAACGTGACAGAAATTCCGCTGTCCGCTGCAACCGAAGGGACGCGGTGGACGCCATACCTGAGACCGAACGGATCACGGCGGAGACCGGCAATCTGAGGACCTGGGCGGCTGCCATGGCAGACCGGGACAGGAACGCGGCCGATTGCTGCAGGAGCAGGGATGACGCGCCGGACATTCTGGACGTGGAAATCATCGTCGCTGACCGGGGGAGAAATAGAGATCGCGTCATAGCCATTCCACTCACGGAAAGTATCGCCGCGGATTGATTTATCACCGTTGAATCATCGGCCCCGAAGTAACCCCCGCCCCAAAAGTCGGACGGAAAATGATTTGAAAAATAATTCATCCTATGCCCCGTCCACAGTTACCGCTGTTCTATTTTTCGATGTTTTATTAACCGTGACGCTAATTCGATCCTTTGAGTCTGCCACATCGCGGAAAGCGAATGTATATGTCGTTCCATTATCGGTTATCGTGAGTTTCCCGGCGAGGGCGGCCTCGAAAATCCTCATCATATGTCTAAGAGTGAGCGTCCCCTCCACAACCTCATCCAGTACGGCGTCAGCCATCGCGCTCACCCCCACGGCATCGGTTACAGTGGTAACGGTCGGGATGGTGATATTATTCAACGTTTTTGCGCTCGCCGCGTCTTTGATGTTTGCAAAATCGAGTCCCGCCTCTCCTGTACTTGATACATCAAGGGTGTTGGCCGGCGTGGTCGATCTGACAAGTTGAGCGTTGCCATAATTGGCGTGATTTACAATATCGTATGTGTCTTTTTCTTCGTTATCGACCAGTTTGATAAGAATGTTTTTTGGGGCCAGGTTTGACGCGCCTTTTATTTGTATCAATACATGGTTTGCCCCGCTTTCCAATGCGGCGTTGGGAATGTGCAGCTCATAGTCACCTGGCATATTGGTTCCGTCGATGGCTACAAAACCGCCCGTTGCCCATGTTCCCTTTGTGGCAGTTGCCAGCGTGATAGCCACGGCCGATCCGCTCGCCCCCATTCGATTATAATAGGCGGTCAGCCCCGATGAGTTATATACGAGCCCGGATAACTTTCCCCCGGTCGTGCTGGATGAATCATACAGCGACACGGGGAGGATAACGGAAGTCGAACCCTTTTTGATTATGAAATCTATCATCAGTAGTTACCCCACAAGAAATTTCTGTTGAGCCATCCGTAGGTTGCGCTTGCCGCTTCCGCATAGGCCACGACAGCCGCCGCCCATTTTGACGATGTACCAAGGGTCCATGATGCGGTCTGGCTTCCTGAACCGGTTCTGTATTCAACCGCCCCTGCCGCATAGGTCCACGATTCATCCTCTCCGCCGAGGGTCCAGCCTGACGCTTCAGTGCAAGTGACAGCAGCGTCGAACTCAACCCCGCCAATGTAAAAACAAGTTCCCGATGGGGACACGGCGCCGGCGCTCGGTGACGTTGACGATCCGGACCCGGTATTATTTCCAGATGCCCCGGCTGTCAGGCCCGCGGCAATCCCGGATACCTCATAGGCCGATATGCACCAATAAGCCGAGTCGGAGAAAGCGGCGGTTATGCTCATCGCCACGGATGAATTTGCGTAACAGTGCCAGATGGTAACGCCGTCACGGGTGTTGATCGATTCAGCATCTTTGTACCAGGTATTTCCCGCGCCGTCACTGATGGTAGCCGCCGCGAGAGTTCCCGAAGCCTCACGCCATCTTTGGAGAACGACGACAATGAGATTTCCAGCGGTTACAGCAGACCCGAACGCAAGGGCGGTCGTGCTGGTTCCGGCCCCGCCTCCGCTCAGTGATGATCCTGAAGGCGCTTTTTTGACAACTGATGCCGCCATTATTGAGTCCTCGCCATGCGGAAGCCAACGTCCCACGCCGGGTAATTGCAGGCGTTACTACTGGCGTCCACGCCGATCTCAAGGTATTGATCGGCGGCACGCTCCCAGCATGATCCAACGTCATAGGCACCGTTCCCGCTATAGTTTTCCAGCCACTTCCACACGTTGCCGGTCATGTCGTAGAGGCCGAGTGCGTTTGCGGTCTTGCTTTTCACATCTGCAAGAGCGGACGTTCCGTACACCGCCACGGCAGCGGTTGCGGTGGAGTTGTTATAGTCAGCGGTCGCCCCACTCGCACTGTCGCCCTGCGTGAAATATGGCGAGGTGTACCCGGACACGGTATTCGTGCTGTCATTTCCGCGATACCGGGCGCAGTACCAGTACTCTATTCTGGTTGGCAACCGGTAGCCAGTCTTGGTGAGATCCGTCACGGTTTCATCGGCCAGCCAGGTCGTGTCGATGCCAGAGTAGACGCAGTTGGCAGTGCTTCCGTCCGTCATCTCGGTAAGCCAGTTACAGAGCATGACCGCTCCGTACCATGACACCATGACCAGGGGCTTATTCCCATATCCTGTCTTGACGGCGAACACGCCGGCACTATATGATATGCCAACTCCGTAATCACCGTCCCCGGCGTCGAGGTCGATGAGCTCCTGACCACCATATTTTACCGTGGCAGTGGAAAGGCCGTTGTGGTCGCCAACGGTGGAACTGAATTTCCCTTGGCCATAGGCCCATTGCAATACCTGGACGGCCATGGAATTAGTGAAGTCCGTTTCCTGCATGAACATCTTTCGGGTGAGGGTTTGCGTCGAAGCATCCGCCACGCCATGGGGGAATGTTACGCTTGATTGATTATTAGCATAGATCATCCGCAGTGTTTCCAAACCGACAGCCACATCGACGAATTGCCCTGGAGTCGTTTTCCCCCACGGGTTGCTATCGTCTTTTAATATAACAATTGCAGCCACTTATTTCCCCGCTATCACCTTCGTCAATTCAACGCCTTTCCTGAGGCATTCCACGTCGGGGATAAAGTCGTCGTTATATAACTTTTTGTGTGTGTCCTTCACACCGTCCATGATCCTCTGGAATATCGTCCGCTCTGAATCATTAAAAGCCATCATCTCAGCAACCATAGTCAAGCCTCCTATTTGAACTTTGTATGATACGGCCATGCCGCATGATATGGCGCATCAAGTCTTCAATGATCGACAGGCACAGATCATCCTTGCAATCCAGGTCCCTGTCCCCGCACTTCATGGGGCATATCCGCTCGCGGAGATGGAGGAACACTTCGATTTCTTCTTTGCTGTATTCACTTAGTTTTGTCATCAAGCCGCCTCTTGCATTCTGCCTGTATTGCCTCGATGTCCTTCATGTTCCTTATGATATTCCCCGTCTGCTCTTTTGATTCATCGTTCACGTCGCAAATAATATTCGTGAGCGTCAGTACATCCTTGCTGAACTGGACCGCCATGTCGGAGTATTGCTCTTTAAGGGCGGTTTTTGAATCGTCGATTTTATCCTTGAGGACCTTGTATATTGCACCAGCGACACCGAAAAAGAGCGTGATATTTGTCGCTGTCTGTGCAAGAAAAAGAGATTGCATGCTACCGCTGTAATTAGTAATGAGAGTAATAATGCTTTCCATTTCATGACGGCTCCTCTTATATTGAAATCGAACGCGGAGAATCTATAAATGATGGGGTCAAACGTAAATGCGTAATCGTATCAACACTCACGCTTAATTTTACCATAATTTCCATGTCGCCACAGGTGCATATATCTGGAGTATTTATTGTTCCTGAATATATGGTATTATGAAAAACCCATGCCGATCCATTCCAACGATAAACATGGACTAACCCGGTTCCTTGCGAGCAAATGACAAGATCGGTTTTATTGATCATTGTAATTGCGCAATTGCCATATCCCGTGAGTGTATTTTCGGCACCGACCAATGACCATGACGAACCGTTCCAGCGATATGTTCTAAGTTTTTCAGTCGTTGAATCATATAGGGCAATATCGGTTTGATTTATTGCCGTCATGGTAACATTGCCTAATCCGGATATTGATAATCCGGACCCGACCAGGGACCATGCTGAACCGCTCCAACTGTAAACACGGAGAGACTCGTTGGTAGTATCAATATATGCAACCGTGGTGCTTGTAAGGGCGGCGAGGGCCATGTAGCTCGTATTGGATATCGATAATCCGGACCCGACCAGGGACCATGCTGAACCGCTCCACGAATAGGCCCGAAGGCTTTGAGTCGCAGTATGAATAAGTGCAACAAGAGAATCTGACAATCGAGTAATCGCTGAATAACCTGCACCGCCCATTCCCATACCACTTCCAACAATTGCCCAAGAAACTCCATTCCAGGCATATGTATCAAGTTCTGCATTTGATATAATTGCAATAGTTCGTTGTTTAAGATAACAGGCGGAATTCGGGTTAGTACTTCCTCGTGTTGTTTCTGATATCTTTGAACACCCGATCCATTTGGGGACCAGGCTTAGCGGCAAGTCCCCGCCAATCCATTTATCAGCAAGTGACGACCCTTCGAGAACGACGCTATCGCCGGGATTGGATAATACCATGCTGGTCAGGCCGGAGGGCGTCAATTTCCCGTTATCGCTCGTGTTGGTCTGTATGGTGACGGTATTCGTTGTCCCCGCCGCATAGACAATCTTGATGCTGCGCCCGTAGTTGTTGGCGAGCAGGGGCAGGGTGATGACGATATCGTCGGAGGTGGTGTTCACAAAAAGGGTATCAAAATAATCAGTGTCCAGGATCGTGTAGTCTGCGCTCTTGTTCAGCGATCTGGTGGGCCATCCGTTCAGGAGCCGGTCGATTGCCTGCCTGACCTGCGACGCGGTAACGCCTTCGACCGATCCGTCAGGAGTGAGACCCGCGTGAGCCATGATAGCTCGCAGGCCGTAATACAGGTCATTCATATAATCCTGTCTGACCGGGGTCCCATGCTCGTCTCCGGGAGTAATGTCGTCACGCATAACGCCGCGATCCTGGTTGGCTGTCGCTGTATCAATATTGGGGAGAGTTGATATATCCTTCATTGTTTACCTCTATACAAAATTTACTTGAGCCAGCACCCAGGTGTGGGCGGGCTTGATCTGCAACACAAGGTTGTAGAAATCATATTCACGCGACGCGGGAAGGTCTACAAAATGATCTATCCCGGCCGCGCCGCACAAAAAAAAGATATAAATGAACCGCTCCGGCAGAGCGGGCAGGTCATAATCGCCGCCGATGTTCCCGGCGATAAGAATGCCGGTCTTGCTGCGAGGGTCGATCCTCGTTGTGTAGGCGCCGAGCCGTGTCTGTCCGAGAGTAATCCAGCCCAGCCGGGACACATACTTATGCGCCGAAGGTTCGTAAATCGGAATATTTTCCTTCACATATACCGGAAACCCGGCGGCCTGGAGAACGTTCTGAATGTAGTCCGGGCCCTGACCGCCATAAGCGGCATATTGCCCCTTAATTCTGTTGTTGCGGTCCGCGTCAGACAATCCGGATATTCTCACCAGGCCGAGGAACCGTTCCCAGTCCGGCAACACCTCGGACTGGAGATTGCCGTCGGGGATCCCCGCGCTCAATATGTCATCATAAAATTCGATGATACGCTCCGGTTCTTTCGAGAGGGCTCGGATCAGCTTATTGTGCGATGACCCGTTGATGAGCCTGTACGCTCTCCCGGAGGGGAATAATTTCCGTAATGTATCGAAGAAATTATGCATAGGCTACGATCCCCAGCTTGATTTTTTCTCCGACGGTGAGGGTATATAAACTGTATGTTGTCCCGCTGACTTGAAATGTCATGTTGGTAAATATGGCGCTGTATGCCTGTACGGCGGTCTGCGCGACCGATATCAGCTCGGCGACGGTTATCGTATTAAGTCGTTCGGCGCTCAGCCCCTGAATGTATGGCTCCTTTAAAAGCAGTTGTTGTGATAACGCCGCGGCGATTGCTTCCCGAATGCTCGGGGAATCAGGCGACAGTCCAGTAATTGTCACGTTGGCGGCGCTTCTGGTAATCGCCAGCACGTTCACCTCGGCCGTTACCGGCCGCCGGGTCTGTAACCCGGTTATTGGGTCATAGGTTATACATTCGAGAGCTGCGGCGATCTCGGCGGATGTTGGGATGCCGTCTGTCTGGTCGTCGGCCTCGATGTACACATCGACGATCCCCGGCGTCGTGGCAGGGTAGGGATAGGCCGATACGATGTGCGGCGCCTCTATCGCCCAAGCACGATAGTCTGTAAGGGCGCCACCCTGCGGGGCCCGATGATACGCGCTGATTACCCGCTCCCTGTAGTCTTCGATGTTTTCCTTGTCGTCACCTTGCGTTGTAACCGCCGTCACTGTGGCTTCCTGGTTAACCCCTCCCAGCGGGGAAACGAAATAGATTACCTCGCCGACTTCGAGGCTCCCGCTCTCTCCGCTCGATGTCGCAGTCGCGCTGAATGATATCGTCCCTATTGTCAAGGCGACGGCCGTGTCAACGGTATATACAACGCCGGTATTATTATTGATAAGCTGTGTCCCGGCCTTGAGCTGCCCGGTGCCGGTTGTCGATATCGCAGACAGCTGGCCGGCCCACGTAGACGCGGGCGTGCGCGTAATGCCCTTTATCCACCCAAGGATTTCCAGATAGTAATCTGAGGCGAGCTGCGGAAATCGCTGATTAAATTGATAGGTGCCGTATTTATACAGGATGATCCAGGCCCCGGCGAGAGCGTACGACAAGATTCTAAAAACGGCCTTCGCCAAGAGTGGAATTGATTGTCCGAGCTCTGATTCTATGTCGGCTATGATGTTGGTTTGAATTTCTTGTAATGTCGGATTGTCAAGAGCCATATATTATTTCCTCCCACTCGCGGGGTCGTTCTTTTGGTACATCCAGTTGATTTCATAATTACTTGATACCAGAACTGTCTCATCCTTCAGGAGCTCAATGGTGATCCGCGATTGCGACTTCCCCGTGACGGTTACTGAGGCCTCGATTGTATCGCAGATTTCCGCCTCAATCATCCATTTGAGGGCCTTCTTTGCCACTTCCTCGGCCTGCATGACGGACCCCGCCGTCAGTACCGAACCGCTGACAAATTTGTTGAATTCGCCGCTCATTTTTTCGCTCTCCTCGAAATACTCGTTCATCCAGAGGAGGTCGTCGGCGTGGCCGAACAGAGATAAGTACACCGCGTTTTCGAGGCCCCCGTCCATGACGGGCTCACCGTTCCGAACGGTTATCTCACCGCCATCGGCGGTATCATATACATATAGATCGCCTTGTCGTAATTCGCTCATTCTTCCGGTACCTTGATGTTGTCGATTTTCGCGTCGTCAATATCTTTGGTTAGCGCCGTGCCGGCCCATACACCGGACGCGGACTTGAGGGCAGCGCCGCCATCTTGCGATACCGGGGACCAGTTGGTGAAAACATCTTTCAGATCCCCTATATCATCCTGGATTTCCTTGATGACATCTTTCAGTTTAGAAAATCGGACAGCGTTGTCGTCGTCTCCGTTCAGCTCAATGTCGCCGTCCGGTTTAAGCGTGAGGCCCCCATTGTCGTTGCTGACCTCGATCTCTCCATCATCCTTGAGGTGGACAATCGCCTTGATTTCACCGTTTTCATCGCGGCTATATAATCTGATTTCACCTTTCTTAACCGACTGCTTGGGGAGCACGCCGATCTGTACAGACTTGCCGGGGTTTTCATCGATCATGATGAGGACGCCCTGGTCATCTGGGAGCGGGTTCGCGTCGATCCCCGGCGGGCAAATCTGATAGCTCCGGCGAGTGTAGTCCTTGAACAGTTCCGTCACAATCTCACGGATTCCATCCTCGACCTGCGATCGTACAATCTTACCTATCAGCCCCATGGGAATCTCCCCCTGGTTTTCCCGTCGTACGCTTCGGGGAATGTGAGTTTCAGCCGCGTTTCCATGCTGTTATTATTGCGTCTGAGTGTCGCCTCGCGGGTCAACATCTCGGTCGTATCATAGACCATGTCGGCGGGGCACTTGTAATTTATTTTGATGTTGTCCTTCCATAGTGATTTCTCACGGGGGAGCCTCCATCCATCGACTTCAACGTTGATGTCGATACTACTGGAAATCATCCGGCCCCAGTACGATGTCGCGGCGGTTTTGAGTTGCCCCGGCGCTGTGTCTTGCGCCTTCCAGGTGCACGGCCGGTATACACCGTTTCCTTCAAGCTCCGGGTCGTGGACGGTATGTTTTTCGCCATAGCCGCCCTTCATTTTCGTCCCCAGGGCGTTGATCTCGCTGAAACGCTTCTGCCCATTGTATGTAACGGACGATCCCAGGTAGGGCCATACACCGCCGGTGATGGATTCAATAGCGGGTTTCGACGTTGTTTTTAAAAACACCAGCTCGCCATATTCGCTTGATGACATGATGAGGCCCCGCTGTATCGCGAGCTTAGATAAAAACTCATAGCATTTCTGGTCCGGATTGAGATCAACTTTGTCGGCGTTGTTGAATGCGGAACCGGGAGATGCTTCAAATTTAACGGTTATATTGTACGGTTGACAGACCTTGTCGGCAATTTGCTGCAAGGTGAGCCCTGACGGGTTGAAGGGCCACGATTTTGGCGAGAGCGGGCAATCAGCGAGGATCCCCGGCTTGGAATAGCCTTCGATGGTGATTGTCTTTTTATTCGGCCCCAGCGCGGGCCTATGTGTCATCAGCGTTCCGGTAAAAACTCGCTTGCCACCGATATATACGGCCGCCTCGTAATACGAGAACGGCTTGAAGAGCCGCCGAGCCTTGGTGCTCGTGGGATCCCAGGGAGCCGAAAATGTAAACTTATCCGCGATGGAATTAAACGACCGCGTCAACTCCAGGTCTTCCCATAGCGTGATCGTCTGGCCAGTCACCATCAGGGAGACCTCGTTGTCGTCTTTTGCTTTTATCGCGTTGGGAATCATATATAATACCGTATCTCCCGCGCTCGTGGTATCAGTAGTATTTCTGTTGCCGTCAGGCTGTTGGAGACAATCAATAGATCGAGATAATCATTAGCGGTTGTGCCATATAATTCATAGCACAGGTCAATGATGGTCCGGTCCCGGTCGAGGGTTACAATCCGCTCCTGCTTTAATTCATATGATAGCTGAATCAAATATCGGGCGGTCGACGATATGATGCGCTTCAGTGCCTGGATAAGCGCGTCAGAGGCGGCGAAACGGTTCTCCAGATCATTGCTCACACCAGTTGTTTCCATACCGTCCAGGAATCCCTGGACCTCCAGAAACGTGTTCACCAGAGACGCCGCTGATTGAATCGCATCAGCCCGCGTAGTAAAACCCGTGTTTGTACCGGTGTCTGGATGCAAATTAACATCGGCCATTGCGGTCAGAATGGCAGTTGCGAGCATTTGTTTCATGAGACATTGGTTTCTGTATTCGCGGGTATTCGCCCCCATGGGATCCGACAGCACCTGGCCTAGCAAATCGCTATACATCGCCATACGGCTCTTGACGGAGACGGGGAGCTGTGAGGGAGCCAGTATCAATGTTTGCAGCGATCTGGATAGCTCAGCCGGAGCCAGGGCGAGGGCATCTATGTTTTTATTGATGAAATTTGCCGTCGAAGAAAATGCCGCGGCTGCGGTATCGGTAACACTGACTGCGGCGTCGAAAATTCTCATGGCTGAATTGATGAATGTCTGCGCCATCTGCTGTATGCCGGAAACAAGTCCATATGCGAAAGTCGCGACACCTTCGAGGGTCGAGGCGGCCAGGTCGGTCATTGATTCTATGCCGGTCATCACCTGCGATATCGCCTCGACTCCAAGGATAGGCGACTCGGGTATAATAGTTTCGGTCATATCCAGGTTGAACACGGCCTGATTGCCGGCGGACTGGAGGGAGTCGCGCCGCTGAATCTTGACGATTACGACATCCTTGATGCCATACACCGGATGTTCAAGAGAACAGACGCCTTTTTTAGACGCCGATTTCTCGAACCGCTTCGCCTCAAGATCGTAGTCTTCACCGGAGAAAAATATTGTGAGCGGGTATGACACCTTGCCGAGGCCGAAATCCTGAACGAGAGCACCGTCCTTTTCGGCGAATTCATAAGTAGACGTCTTCTTGTCGATTGTCTTCTCGACATCCTGATATTGAAATTTAAACCGCTTCTTATCCGGGGTAGTGATCGCGGCATCTATGAGTCTGTCTCTCCAGCCCATTACGTCTCCTGGTATCCAAGTTTAAGTGAGCCGCCTCTCGGGACGCTCTGGCCGCCGGCATCCACCTGGTTCTGCGATCCGTTACGGATAACAACATGCTGAGTATTAGACTTACTTTCAATCGATGTTGCAGTCCTTTCACCTCCCGTTGTAACAGTGCGGCGGTCTGATGGCTTCGCGTTACCCGACTGTTTTCCGGTTTCAATACCCATAAATTCCTTCGCTATATTGACGGCAGCGCTTATCTTGTCAACTACGGCGCCGATTGCATCCTTGACGCGATCCCAGTTGCGGGCAATCAGGATCGGAATCGCAATGAGTGGGAAGAGAATCGTTGACAGCGCAGCGAACACAGGGTTGTCGAATATTTGAGTAAACTCGAAAAATTTCTGTTTAAGATAATCCCAATATTTAATAACCAGAATGACCGCGGCAACAAGGGCAATAATGCCTATGATGATCCATGTAATCGGGCATGTCCAGAGGGCGGCGTTCAAGATTATCTGCGCAATCGCCCAAAGTTTGACAACGACTACAAGCCCGGTGATAATACCGGCAATAGTACCGATAACCTTGATAACCGTCTTCGTTGTGTCGGTGAATTCGTCCCAGTTGGCATTCAGATAGTAGATCAATCCAACCATGGCGCCGATGATCATCATCATGCGACCCATCGGTCCGACGCTTGATGCGGCGTTAAAAACAGCCTGTGCGAAAGCGGCGAGAAGGAGCGCTTTCTGGTACAACACGAACGCCCCCACCAGGCCGATAATCATCGGGACAAACGGGGCGATGTAAGGATAGATGGCAACTATGCCGTCAATGATGGTAAGGACCACCTTTCCGACGCCCTTGATGACGGTCAGCCACGACTGTAACTTGACCGCGATAAGAGCCTTGTTTGCCTGTACCCAGGCCAGAACTCCGGACGCCGCCTTGGTCGCCGTGATAACCCATTCCTTGGCGGTCGGGAGTAACACGTCACCGATGCCTGCCGCGGTCATGCCGATCGCATCCATGAAGGTTGACCACAAGCCGGTGAATGTGGCCGAGGCCCGAAGCATGCCATTAAAAAACATACCGCCCTCTGATACCATGGATCGCATCGCTTTTTCGATTTCTTCGGCAGTACCTTTTGTTGCGATCATCTGTCGAGCCTGGCCTACAGCGCCGGGACCTTTGAGGTTCCACTGTTTGGCGAGCTGTTGGAGAATCGGGACCTGATTATTGATGAGCTGGTTAATGTCCTGCAGCGAGGCCTTTCCCTGTGCCTTTATCTGCCCGAAAGCGAGGGCAATACCTTTGAGCCGATCAGCCGATCCCTGCGACAGATCGCCGAGCATTTTGAGTGTTGGAACCATGTTATCTTTTGTGGCAGCGCCAAAGCCCATGAGCATAACTGACGCGTCCTGGAGATCCTTGAATTCAAATGGAGTCTCAGCGCCGAGGACCTGCAATTCACTAACAAGCTTCTTCGCGGCCTCCGCGTTCCCACCGAGCATGGTCGTGAACGATGCCGTGGCGTTCTCCATTTCGGAGGCCTTCTTGATGGCGAAGGCAATCCCGGCACCAAGGGCCATGACGCCAACACCGGCGGTGCGTCTCATGACCGGGCCAAAGTTACGGCTGATGCTTGATGACATCTCACCGGCATGGCGCTGCGCCCTGGCAAAATCCGTCTTCATGCCCATGCTCATTGACTTCGCGGTGATCCCCATTTTGGCCATGGGGACCGAAAGCTTGTCAACTGCCTTGAATACAGCCTCTATGGAGAATCGTCCCGCCATTTTATCTTTTCTTCGCCGCCTGTATTTGATGTTCTATGAGCCCCGGTATCAGCGGGGTGTAAAAAAACCTGATTTCCGGGATTGACATTGTCCTGATGTCTGGCAACCCCGAATAATCTGTTGTGATCTGCAATAATTGTCTGGTAATCCCTTCAAGGCCTCTCATCTTCTGCTCGATGCAATCCTGAGCAATCATCGAGCCTACGAAGCTAAAAAAAGGGCCACCACTGCCAACGGCACTTTAATGTCAATGCCGTCGAGCTTTGAGAAGAACGACGTATCCTTCCCGGTCATAGACGCAAGCACGGCATACGTTTTATGTATGCCCTCCCGGTCCTTGTACCGGTCCATGGATATGATCCCCGCGCCATTCGGCCGCTTGATCGTTATCCTTTCACAACCGGCCGTATCAGCCTTTGCGAAAGTATATGTCAGCACTTCGCCGTCTTCCTCAACGATAAGCCGGCCGCGCCGTACCGCATTCAGGATCTTTGCCTTCTGGCCATTGAATGACGACCGGTCCTCTTCGGTCATGTTCTCCGTGTCGTTGTCGATCTCCCAGGCTTCACAGAGCCGGTTGAATTCCAGCTCTGCGGTTTCGTTGTCAATCTTGCTCATAATTACTCCTATTGTTTCTTCAGCTTGCCGGGGCCTTCGAGCGAGATGTCCATTAGGCCGGTCTTGCTCGCACGTTCAGCCTTGTCGGTGACTATGCCCTGTCCGAAATACACGGATCCGTCCGCGAATGTTGCCGAAACGTCAACGAACTCACCGGCATCCCGTATATCCTGGAGGAACTCCTGATCCCCCCGGTCATCGTCAATCTGGACACTGAGACCGGCCAGCTTCCAGGGAACCTTCTCCTGAATAACCCTTCCGGTATCGTCCCCATTGAGTTCTATCTTCGGGGCTGCGCCTCCGAGATCGCGAGCGACATCCGCGTCAGCCGCCACCGAGAAGGTACGCCCTTTAATCGATACGCTTTCAACTGGACCTGCTTTTACTGTCATGGCCTACCTCCTTATGCCACTTGCCCGAAATAGAACCCGAATAACAGATCGGTGCTCACAATCTCGGTATTTCCGCTGATCTTAACCGGGAACGTCGTGTCGAGACGTTTCGGATTCTGAGAGTTAATCGACGCCGTCATATTGTCCTGCGTGTATTCAAAGTCTGCAAGGATCGCATGAAGGGCGAGATTATATGCCAGGTTCCCGAGCGCGGTCTTCGCATCCTTCGGCTTCTTTGCGTCCTTATTTATCGTTGGTGTGCTGTCCGGAAGGAGCGGGGCCCCCTTCCATTCGTTCGACTCGAATATCAGCCGGATGTTATAGACGATGTTTTGGAGCTTGACGATATCGCAGACATACCGGTATCCGGGATCGGCCTCGCCGTCGGGGTGGTACATCGTAATCGTGTCATTGAGCTCAATCTCACCGTCGACGATGACCGAGGTTGAAGATCCCTTGAGAACCGACTGATTGCGCTGTGTGTAGGTCTCCTGTGATGAATCCGCGCCGGCGCTCAGGCCCGTGAGCCTCCCGCAATAGTTCCTCGCCGGGTTATTCTGTGCTACCGGGGCGATCCGCGCCACTCCTCGGGCGGCGACAACAAAAGGAAGTTCACGGCTTCCCGGCGCCACGATAAGGGCGTTGATGCGATCTGTTTTTCTGCTATCGGTAACGGCGGTCCTGGTTGCCAGCACAGCGGTACATCCTGACGCGGCCCAGCAGGGTTTCTTCTCCAGCTCACCCCATCGGCCCTCACCATACGTTGACAATTTATCCAGTGTGGTGGTGTCGTTGTAGTTCAGCAGGTTCAGGATTATTGTCTCCCATACCGGCCCGATGAGATCAAGGGCGTCATCGATATCAGGATTAACGGCCCCGCCGGTCGGCTGCGTGACTGTGAACGTGAAATCGACTCCGGTTTGCTCAATCTCGATATAAATATCGTTACCGGTTACACCGTCCCATTTCGCGGTCAGGGGAAGCGATCCACCGCTCACAGTCCCGGTTATCACCGGCATTTCGAGCACGGCGTCGATCGCGGACTTGATATTACCGAGAGTTGTTGCGGGCGGTTCGGCGTCGGCTACTACAATCTCGGCAGTCTGGATCTTGTTAACAAGAACCTTCAAGGTCCCCTGTCCGGCCTGCGTTCCGGTCGCTGCTATTGACCCTGCGGCCGGCACACCGGTCCCGGCGTCAACAAGCGGGTACACGGTCACAGGGATCGACCCTATTCCGTCACCGTTGCGCGGGAAAAGCTGACGCGCTGCGAGATGGAGGGGCGACCCATACCCATATTTTGCCGCGACTTCGGCGGCGGATGTGACCTCTGTTTTCTCGGTTGAATATACCTTTGCCGAATTGCCCTGGCCGATAAGAGCCACGCGCTGAGGCAAAAACATAACGCGCCCGACCTCGAAGTGCTTGAACGCTACATCGACGCCTATGACGCGGCTTATTGCGCTTTGATCTATACCCATTATAGGGCCTCCTTATTCTGTGTAATCATAGTCTGTTCTAAAAAGAACTTTTCCGTCAGAATTGATACATTGCGCCGACATGAGTTCGAGCTCCTCCGGTTCCGCTTGCGGAGAGAATTCATAATATTGCACCTTGAGCTGCAGCCGGGCAACCATGACATGCTCCGCCGGTCGGTCGTTTATCTGGGGCTGAAACATGGCGATGTTTTGTATCTCGCGGGAAAGCACAACGCCTCTCATCCCAAGATAGGTATATGACCCGGCCATGAGAATGTTACGAACAAGCCTGATGATCCTCTGTGCTTCCTTCGCCGCGAGTTCGTCCGCGTGTTGAAATGTTTCACCTTCGGCCTTCCGGTGTGTCATTGCCGCGACGCAGTCGACTGTGAACGTGCCCTCCATGAGTTGCTGTTCAATATTGTTCGATCCTGCCGCGTTCGATGAAGCTGAATCGAAAAATACATTAACCAACGGCGTGTCCGCGACGATCTTCCCCTCTGAATCCTCAACAAGTTCCCAGGGAGATGAACGCTCGGCATATACGTCAAAATTCCATAGATCCGGGTCTTGACCGTCGGCCGCGGCAAGCACTTTCTGATTTTCTTTCTCGACGGCAAGAATGGCTGCAATCTCATCCCGAACGATTTCAAAATTGTCTTTCTTGTCGATGAGTTCAAGAATATTAGCCAACGTTCACGACCCCCACGGTTATTTTAACCACACCGACCGTTCGATCAACCAGGGCTTCCTCGACCGCAAAGGTCCAGGGATTCCCCGCTATGTCGGTCGACTCAATCATCCATCCTTTCTTGTCCGGTATGTCAGCGCCAATTCTGATGAGTGTGGATAAGCGGAAATTGACTTCGGCAGTACGCCCCCGGACACCTACACCGGAACCGGGATCAATGAAGAACCCGATGTCCGTTGTCTGCGCCTTGAGTTTGCCGTCGGTTCCGTACCTGGTCCCATCTCCATCGATGAGTATGACCGGTACGCCGTTGGCTTCCAGGGTATGCTCAAGATCTCTTTCCGCTATCTCGAGTAGGTTCATTCTACAGTTCCTTCAGGGCCGCTTCGACTTCTGCGATCTCGTCCTCGATCTGACATTTTTCATCGTCAGTCGCCGCGTCCCTCAGGGCCTTCTTCAGCTCGGAGAGCTTTTCTTTGAGCTCTTTCTTGCCGGGAGCGGGAGGAGTGGGGTTCTCTGCCTGCTCCTCGTCCACATCGATCTTTTTTGCGAATCCATCCTTGACGAGCTGGTCAAGATGGGCTTCGGCAGCGTCCCTGCCGAGCTTTAGATCGGACGCTTCGATCACCGCTCCCGCATGGGCTATCCCGCGATGAGTGGTGATGGATATTCCGGTCAGGAGTTCATATTTTTTCATATCCCCTCCTAGCTCGCGGTATTGGTGTTAATAACGCACCAGCCGTCGATCTGGGTCGGAACGCAGAGCGGGGCCGAGCGGACTCCGACCTTCAGACATGTCCTTTCATCATCAGTGAACGCATAAGGCAGGAAATCGCCGCGAACGTTCGCTGGGTAGCGGTCTATCCCGAGGGCCTGCAACTGGGCATCCTTCCTGTTTACAAGTTCGGGGATACCTGCATAGATCAGGCGAAGATCAATTGCATTCGACATCGGAAGAATAAGAACTTTGTCTGTCGGGATATACGGCTGCTTGGTGCCTTCATTCGAGAGACCGTAGCCGGTCGGGACATCGTAATATTGCGGATACGTCCACGCCTGGAGCCTGAACGATCCGGCGACAAACTCACCATGGAACACGGCGCCGTTAGCGTTTGCAACGGGCATCGTGATCTTTCCGAGTTCAGCGTTGAGGATGTTGAGACTTCCGTCAGCCTTAATCCGTGCAAGGAAGTTCGCCCATGCGGTATCGCCGAAAATGGCAACCGTGGATTCAACAAGTCCATCTTTTCTGTTGAGCTGGCATGCATCCTTTATGTTTGTTATGGGCGCAGCGCTCGTGTTGCTCCATACCGTGCCGACCGGCAGACTGTGGGTGGCTTTCATCTTGTAGTCGATGGTGTCGCCATTGATCAGAGGCACTGTCCCAGTTACGAATATATTTGCAGCCTGCCATTCGATGGCACGCATGATCATTTCCTGCACCTCGACCTGGTCGTCGGTAATGGTCGCGATAATCTGTGCGAGATAATCAGGATTGTCATATTCGGTTCCGCCGGGCAGGCGCTCGTTGAGCTCTTCCTCGAAGTACGAATTATACAGGTCGTACAGAGGCGGGGTATATTCCTTGGTGGTGAACCGTTTGTTGGACACCAGGAGACCGCCGGTGCCGCGTACTACGTCAACGGCAATCTGTTCTTTCTGCCGTTTGATATCAATGACCGCCTTCCGGCTGCGAAAGATGTCGCGATCCGTGGTCTTAAACCACGATGAGAGAAACATGGTGGGCGCTTTCTTTTGTTTGAACGCCGCGAGCATTGTTTTTTTAGCTGCCATTATAGGCCTCCTTATGAATTGTCTTGTTCGTCGATATCGGCATCGCTGCGGACGATGATGCCGTACCCCCGTAGCTGGGTCCTGAACGTATCGGACGCGCCCGAAGGAAGAGTGTCGATCGTGTCGGTTCCATCGAAGGTAAGATCATCAACACGGACTTCTCCGCCGATCAGAATCCTGACGCGCTTATCGCCCGCCGATCCCCAGGTTCTGGATTCAGCCATAATGGCCTTTGCGTTTGCCTGCGCGGAGGCACCGGATTTCGAAAGGTTATACTTTTTCGTGCTCGCTTTGAACGCGAGTACCTGGCCCGCGGGAACGGTAATCGCGGCGCTTGCGGTCAGGGTGGCGAATTCGTATTTCGGATTCATCACCGTTATTTTTTCACTGGTGTTTTGGGTGATTTCGGGATTTGCCATGATTAGTTACCTCCCGATTTTTTGGAAAACTTCATCGTGTCCGCGAGGAGCTTATCCTCGGCTTCTTTCTCGTCCTTTGTTTCGGGCGTTTTGGTATCGGGCGGGTTGTCTCCCTTCCGATCGTTAATGTCCGTTTTGCTCTGCGAGGCTTTCACGTATTCGCTCATGTGAGCCATGGTAAAATCCTCACCCTTCGCTATCGCTTCGGCAACACGCTTCGGATCGGCATCGAGCCAATTCATGTGAGCCTTGACGCGCTCGCGTTCTTTCTGTTCACCCGCCTGCATAATTGCGTTATACAGGTCGGGGTGTTCAGCTTTGAGTTGTTCCGGTGTCATTGCTGACCTCCTGTTGTTATTATTACCCACACCTGCGGCGGGGGTTTGTTCTTCTTGTTTGCCCGGCAAATTGAGCAATGCCGCGGCCTTTTTCATGTCGTCCTTCCGTCCTTCCTCTGCTTTCATTTTTGCAGTGCATTCGATGAACTTCATCTTGGCGAGGGCGAGGGCTTCATTCTTCTCACCGGCGTTTTCGGTCTTGATAACTTCATGGGCGAAGCCCTCGGACGCAATCTCGTCGCCCCAGTAATACGATTCAGCATCCATGAGCTTTCTGACGGCTTTGACATCCTTCCCGGATTTTGCGGCGTAGTCTTTCGCGAGGTGCGAGGCCATGGCGTCGAAATATTTTGAGGCCTCATCGAATGATCGGTAATCTCCGACAGCGATTCCTGAAGGATTGTGGATCATGAGAACGGCGTTCGATTCAGCGGTCCTCTTCTGGCCGGCCATGAATATAGACGCTCCCATGGAAGCGGCATATCCGACGATGTGGGTGTCAACGCGGCCCTGGTAGCCATTCAAAAGGCCGATGATTTCGAGTCCGTCATACACATAGCCGCCGGGAGAGGTGATATCGACTCGGATATCTTCCCCGCCGGCGTCGGCGAGCTGCTGGCGTACATCACGCGGCATAACATTCCATCCGATCTCACCGATAATGTTGATGATTTTCATATCCCTTTCTCCCCTTCAATATTGTCCTCGATATCAGTCAGGCGCTGATCGATCCGCTTCATCATGTTCATCATTTTATAATTGATTGCGGCCTCGATCGCCTGGTTATCGGGTGTCGCGGGAACAGTCACCAGGGGCTCCCGGTTGTTGTTCTCTTCGCTCTGGAATGATAAACCCGCTTTCTTCATGGCGTCGATCTCACGCTTCCGGGTAACAAGTATTGACTTATATGATTGACCCGATATTCGGCGGGCAGCCCAGTCCTGGGTGCAGAAACCGTAATCGAGAGCCGATCCGCAGGCGTTGACGTCTTTCTGGATGTCGACGCTCGGGCGGGATATCCCCGTCCAATGGGCGTTGACCCATGCATTAAGTTCTTTCCAGCGGGATAGATCCCGCCATGCGTCGAGGAAACCGGGAGCTTTCCAATTTCCGAGAAGGGCATCCTGGATGTTGAGTTCGATATATATGGGCTGGTAAAAATCCCGGCCATGTTTCCAGGTTCGATATTTCAGATAGACCTCGAATTCATTGTTTGCCTGACGTGATGCGCTAAAATTGTTCTGGAACAAGAGCCGAGTGATCTCGGGCGGGATCTCAAGGGTCCACGAAAAGACGTTGATGATCGTCTCCTCAAAGATTTTAAAATTAACGTTCGGGCGGTTCGTGCTGAAGCTCTCGATCTCTTCACCGTAGGCCATGGTCTGCGGCATGACGCCGGGGATCCACTTCGCCCAATTCCACCGTCGGGGGCCTTCATCGGGTTTGTTTGATGCTCCGGTCTGCTGCCCCTTGCGGATCGCTCCTCCATCAAACGTGCGGCTGCCAGCTCCTGGTTGCGTTTTCTTAACGTACATCGGCAGCATGGCGTTGATGGTCGCCGCCCTGGATTCGGAATCACGGTATCGGTCGAGTTCCTTCAGCATATAGAGGGCGGCCGCGAGGATGGGTTCGCCCCGGAGATCGTCCAGCCGGCGCTCGCTTCCGTAAATCATCCAGGATATGCGGCGCCAGGATTTCTCGCCCCAGCATGGTATCCGCTCGTGAGTCCCGTCGGCCTGGCGGACCCAATACGCGACATGGCGATTCATCGCGTCGAGTTCAATTCCATGCTTGATCGTGTTGCCCAGTCGGGGGGTCTGGCCGAATGGCGTTTGCACATGTCGGCCATCGATGAGGTCTACCGCGGGAAGGCCGGTCGTGGGGTTGATGCGAAGCACTATGATGCAATCACCAGAGAGGAGGGCGGTCATCCGGGCATCGGCCGCGAGCTCACCGAGGGTTTTCTGTTGTTTCCAGTCGCAGAGATAGGGGTCATTCGCCCATAGCGACCAGGATGTTTCGCGTTCAGTCCCGATTTCGACCGCGGTATCCTGGTCGATGCCGACAACCTCGGAGACAATATCCGCTTCGAGGTTGAGGCCGGTATTGATTTCATTTCTTAGGATACGGCGGATGATACCCTTGCAGTACAGGTTCTCACGGAAGAGTTGCATGGACCGCTCACGGAGGGTCCAGTAATCTACATAGTCATAATTTTTAGTGGCCCCAAACGATCCAGGGAACTTGTCGCCGTCGAAAATATCATAGATGATACCGTCGACGTATCCGGTAGGGCGTTGCTTCTGGGTGTTGGATTGTTTTTTGCGGAATGGATTAAATAACAATCATCAGAATCCGGGTCGAACGGTAATTACCGATCGAGTGGTTCCCGTGCGTGCTTCGAGTGTTTCTAAACGGCCATACAATTTATCCAGGTCTCCCTGCATTTCATTAAGGTTGAGCAATGTTACTTTCTGCTTGGTCTGCCCCGTATCAAGATCATACGACGACATACCCTGCGTAGTTAATGCGTCTATCGCCTCCTCGTATGCGATGATTTGTCTTTGAGTTTTATCAATTCTGTCTTCCCAAAATCCCATGCCGGACGATAGGCAGATATTATGTCACTTGTCAAGCAATAATTCATTTTTTCTGAACTTGAATTCATCATGGCCATCATGGCCAACTGGGGATATTCCCCAGTTAAATTATATCATGCTTCCAGAGCTTGCGGAGCTGACTCTTAAAAATGTTATAAAAGTCGTGGGCTGGTTTGCGTGTTGCCGGTTCAAGCCATTCGCGTGGCTCGACATGTACCGGGCCTTCTTTGAGGTAATACAGATTTTCTAGTTCTATCCTGACACTATCGCGGTTTGGTTTTGAGAACCCCTTCACACGAAATATGTTTGATCCGCGCTTGATAAACTTTTTCTTCATGAAACCTGCGGCGGCCATCGCGACAAAGCGGGACCTCCCTGGCATGTGTCGCCCACCGGTGCCGCGGACAAATTTCTTTCTGATTTTTGAGAGATAGACGTCTTTTTGTACAGGCTTGGATGTGCTCTTCCCCATGCGTGCTTGCGGCTGCGGGATTGATTTATATTTTCCCCTGCTCCGGCTCTCGCCCCCGAGTTCCTGCGTCCGCATATATTCCGCATCCTTGGTTGCACCTATGACTGACTGCATCGTCCCGATTGAATTCCCGGATGCTTTGTCATATTGGATATTACGCACGGTATAATTATTGCGGAGAATGAATTTATTTTTTATATTCTGTACCGCATTACGACGGGTGAGAGCAACACATACATTCAGGGTATTCTTGCAGGCAATCACCGCAGCCTTCTCGAAGTCAACAAATCCGCGCTGGAGTTCTTTATCACCTCTTAGCTCGACGTTTATATTCATGGTCTTGTAACCTCCTGATAATAATTGCCGTCCTTCGCATATTGCCAGAAAGCTTCCCAGTTTAATGAATCAAGCTTGAGCATCTCAATGCAGGCATATTCAGCAATAAATTCAAGCCCGGCAAAGTTGTATCCTCTGGCATCAAAAGCATGGTTGTCGGCGCCGGGCTTATGGCGCCATTCAAAACCGAGAAAACGGTTCGTGATTTTGTCGCGCTTCTCGTATTTATTCTCCGTGGTGTATTGGTTGAAGTAGTCGTCTCTCATATCCTCCGGAAAATTCATCCTCCATTCCGGTTGCAGCTCGCCGGTGGTCCAGTCGCGCCTGATCGCCGCGGCTATCCTGTCCTTCATTTTCGTCACATTGATGTCGTAACACATGCACCCGGCCTTTTCAATTGTTTTTTTATTCAGTTCACGAAGAGTCAGCCCGCCGGCGATATAGTCGCGGCCGAATGTCGGGTACACGCCTGATGAATACTGCGAGCAAAACTGATAGATTTGATCCGTTCGGTAGCCGGCATCAATAAACGTGCATCTGATTTTGTAAATTTTCCCATCGTCCGAGATCCACGTCTCGTTCTCGATGATCCGCTCCAATTCACGATAACATTGTGAGATAAGGCTCTCGGTGTCGCCTTCAATAACGCGGAAATCGATCTGGTATGATCTGCCCCCGATACAATAACCATTGATATCAATCATGATGTTGTCGGCGTGGACGTCGCACGAAGCTACAACCACCAGGACCGGGCTCCCGGTTTCGACGATGGCGAGATGGTTCGGTACAGTGTTCTTGGAGTACATCCGGCGGTTAGCGATGATGCGCTCGAATTTCGGAGACTCACCCCGTTCCTCAATAGGCCATCCGCGCTTGGTCTGGTAGAACGTCTTAAACTCCTCAAAGTCCTTTACACGGTTGCGGATCGGGTCCCAGGCCTTCAACCAATCATAGCACATATCCTCCCAGGAATACATCCCCGGCGGCGAATAACACGAATTTATCCAGTAGGAATGTTTGCTCGGCTTCGTCGATTCAGCGGTTGGCTTCCAGAGGCCTTCGGTGAGGATGAGGGCTTTGTCGTGATTCTCCATAACCCCGCCGCACATCTGGCACTTGTACCGCACCGTCGAGGGTATAAGCATGCCGCTTTCGGTAACATCAAAAACAATCCCGGCGGGATCTCCTGTCTTCGTCTGGGCCTCTGCGTAATGCCAGTCGAGGACAATATATTCACCGCAGCACTTACAGGGTACATGAAAATGGCGGCGGTCCCCGGCCATATAGTTTTTATATATTTGGGACGTTTGCATTATCAACGGAGTAGAGAGACGGAGTATTTTACGAATTGAGGCAAAGGCGTTGGTCCGGTTTGTAATTAAACCATCAACATTTCCTTCATCACCTAATTTTTCAGGACACCCATCAAGTTCATCAATCATGGCGACAGGGACGGATATCATCCGAAGCTTCCCTGGATTTCTTGCACCGACCGCTAGGAGAAATCCGCCGGGATATTCCTTTTTATTTTTTGTATCCCCAGTATTCCTCGTCTTTTTGATATTGCTTTGTGAAAAAATGAGGTCGCGGAGTCCGCATGAATCAAGCATGCGTTCGACGCGAAGCTCCATTCCCGTTTCAATCAATCCTTTGTCGGCAGACACATAAAGAATCGGGCGGGGAGCGCAGCCTATAAAATAAGCAATCCCGGATTCAAGAATACCCACGGTTGCGCCGATCTGCGCGGACTTCATAACATCGATTTCATGGCAGGGATCGAGCGGTGAAAACCTATCGACAATTTCTCGAAGATAGGGAGTTCGGTTATAATCATAATATCCAGGGAACGGCGTTAGACCCGGAGGAAGATATCGGACCTGTTCGTTATATTCTGATGGTTTTAAAAATTCCTTGGTATCAGTTATATTCAAAAAGGATGTAGTGAGGTAGTCGATATCACTCACTGTCGTCTGAGTTATCATGCTTGCTCCGTAGGTTCTTGAGATTGCGCTCAATACTCTGTTTCGATTCCCGGATGAGCTTACCGAGCTCTTTTCGCATTTTCTCAGGGAGGGCGATCCGGGCCTTCTTCGGGTCCGCCTGTACTTCGGCAATGAAGGCATCAATGAATGAATCGGGATAGTCAAACAGGCGGGAAGAGAGGACCTCGAGGTATTGGAACACGTGGGAGGTTACGAAATCCTTCGGGATTGTTTCAAGCCGGCGGGCCTGGATCTCGACATCCTTCCGCTGCGCCTCCATGATCTTCGCCAGGATCTCCACGTAGGTTTTCAAATTCATCGGGGCGCCGTACTTCATGACCAGTTCGCGGATTGTCATGTTTTGCAGGCGCTCAGGAAGCCCGGTCAGGGCGGCAAAGTCATCGGGAACAGACGCGGGCCCAGGATCCCTGGAGTCATCGTCTGGATTGGTATTTCCCTCGCGCCCAGGAGCCGCTATAGACTTCCGCTTCTTCGGTTTCTTCGCCTTCACCATCGACGTAAACATGACCGGTGTGAGTCCTCGGGCGAGGAGCCATTGTTTGTTCCGATGATTGTCGAGATCAATGAGGCCGTCATCGCCGCGGACTAGGTTCTGCTTTTTAATTTCCTTGCTGATGTTCTGCCGGTTGCAGCCGGCGACCTCGGCAAGCCGTGAAGCCCTTACTCTCATGGTCGAGATTTCTACACAAATAATCGTAAATTTGTCAATTAATTTTTAGACATGCCTGTCTACCTGTCACCAGCATGGCACACTACGCGTTTCGGGCGCGGCACGGCCGAGTATTGCACGCGGGTAGGGGGGCCGCACAGTACCTTTGATGATGAATAACTGCGTTACATATAGCGCAACGCACTGTATTTTAATATAATCAGCAATGATTGTCATTAATTGTCTATAAACGGTAGGTGTCAGAAAGTCTAATTTCGGGGTCTCTCCCCCCTTATGTATGACATATATTATTTACACACACATATATATACTACACACATTATATATATATCATATCCCCTATAAATAATAATAATATATTATATTATATAAATATATTATATAATAGTGTTTAGAAAAAGACAAAAACAACATGCGTTATGTATGGCTAACAGCATGTTTTATGTCATGTAAATGACATGCTTTTATTTGGTTGCAATAATGTTGCAAGCCGTTACATCTGTAACAAATTTAACAGCGAGGGGGGGGCTAGTGTAGGGTTATTGTATGGTTAATAACATGTGTTTTTAAATATTTATGTTTGAAGCCATTGGACAACATGCCAATTAGCATGTGCATAGAATTGTGCTTGACATGGTATATGGTAGCATGCTAAAAGGCATGGAATTGCATGACAAAAGTACGGTTAATGGAGGGCTGTTTTGAAATCGACAGTGAAAATGAAAAAACATGAATTTCGCCTCACCGATAGACAATTGAACTATATCGATGAAATGTCCACAAAATATGGCATCGGGAAAAACGAAAGCCTCCGAAGGATCATCGATGAACACATAGACCGGGGGGGCGACAAACGGGAACCAGGTGATGACAAAAAGGTTATATTCGGGGAAAAATAGATTGCTATAATCGCCGCTTCCGTTAAATTCTAAATAAAAAAAATGGAGGCGGCATATGAGGTGGGGAGTGTCCATTATGATATTAGGTTTATTGTTTTCATCCTGCGGAGAGTCTAAAAAAAGTGCTGCAGCTGCATATCCATACCGGTTAATTGATCAGAAAAAATCCAAAGAAGGTCCAGTTGATAAGCAGATAAGCACCTATGTTTATTCTGATAAAATCGACTCTGAACAATTAAAATCTTTTTTTATTTCAAAGCAGATTGAGGCGGAAAAGAATTATAATGATATTGATCTTTTGATCGTGATTTTCGATAAAAAAGAAAATGCCTTTATTCCCAGGGATGTTAATTTTGCTGAATTCGGAATGGATGAGAAAAAATCAAAATCGGTAAGGGCATATTATTGTTATAAAAAGATGAATAAATATAGCGAGTGGTACAACTCAGAAACCGAGAAATACGAGAAATTATGACCCATAAAATAATCAAATTCGAGCCCTCTGCAATCGAAAAATTCCAGAAGCTGACTTCCGGGCAATGGTGGGAAATGTTCGGCCGGCAGGGGGCTCATTATTACACTATCAACCATGATAAATATTCCGGCACGTTGTACAACCTGGTGCGGCTGAAGCGTGCTTCGGAATATGTTACCGGGCGCTTTGTCGCCGAGCTCATTGAACAGATCCAGCGCGAAGTCGATGAGTGGAACGATAAATATTACAGGGATGAAAAAAAGACGCCGGAATATACCTCGGCCCGGAAATGGTTTGATGATCATTATGAAGAAACACGGATATCCTGGAAGCAGGCCGGGCGCTATCTCTGGATTTATAAAAATATCGACCCCGAGTTTTCAGGCCTGGGCTATAAAAAGAACTATGATATAAACACCATCCTTCATGATGACAAAGAGATGCAGCGGAAATTCCGTGAGCTCACCAGGGATAATAAGCTGTCTGAAACCGAGGTTCAGGACCGCCTACTTGCATATATTGAGGAGCTTGAGGAAGAAGCCCGCGAGGAAGGCGTTAAAGGGAACGTATTCAACAAGGATTTAAAAGACCGTGTTTTTAAGAAAATCGAGAATATGGCCGATCTGAAAAACAAGAATTCCATAGCAATCAAGGAAATTTCCAGCGCCGGCGCCGAGGTGGTGATCCGCTGCGGGAAGGCCCGAGACGCTGAGCGGATCCGGGACGTCCTTATATCCATGGAAGAGCAGTTAAAATTAAAGGCGTATAAAAAGATATAAGTATTGACTATCTCCGCTACAATTAAAAAATCGGCATAAATAATAAAATTTGGATTTTGACTGGATTGGTACTCCGGTAATAATTCAAACACCAGGCATGACCGACAGCTGCCGGTCTACATGGAGGCCCAGGGCTATGAGGGGCCGCATGGTTGCCGCCTGGTGGATCATGTCGGCCGTACCACCTCGATCCCTGGGCCTCCTTGTGAAGAATAAAGAAGAAGACTTTAGACGCGCCTTTGACGCCGCACCCTCGCTGTCAATGATGTTTAAGTTGATTGATGGGAAATGGATATTTTTACACGCCAATTTCGCCCTCATTAAATTTTCCAATCTTAAAATAACTAAATATATCGGAATGGACATAGACGCCGTATTTTTTAACCGACCCGATCTGGTGGAGATTGCAAAAAAAACATACCGGGAAAAATCAATTACACAGTGCCGGGTTGATTACCATATGCTTACGACAAACGAGGATAAGGTTTTTGATGTTACATTTGTTTATTTTAATGAAACGCATTTTCTTATATACGTCATTGATTTAACATCTGAAATGAAATTTAAAATGCGTGTGGCAAAAGCAATTTATGAAGGTCTGACACTCATGGAGCGTGATGTTTTATATTACATGGTCCGGGGTCATTCTCGGCGAGATATGGCGCATGCCCGTAGGGTATCAAAACAGGCTATTTATGATGCAATAGACAGGATTAGGGAAAAGAGCGAGGGGAATCTCGACCTCATGGTAGAGTATGAAAAGTATCGGCAGAAAAACGTTCCATATTATGTCGGGCCAAAATAGCATGGAATGTCAGAAAAATCTCGTTTTATAGCTTAATTAAAGTTATCAATTGTTAAGTTATTAATCTTGACCGTCTGGTTAACCGCATTAGAATTTGCTTATACAAAAAAATGGGTGGCGGTCATGGATGGAGAAAATATTCAAGGGAGTGAATTACATTTTTTTGGCGTTCGAATACCAAAAAATGTTTTACAAAAATTTCATTATGCGGTATCTCTGTACGGAAGAAATAAACAGCGATGTACAGAGGAAGCTCTGGAAATGTTCAGTAATATAGTAATATCTGAATATCACCAAAGTGGGAATGCAAAATTCCGGTTGAAGGTATAGGAAAAGTAGAGGAAATGTTTAACAAAAGTTATACAAAAGTTTTATAAATGTTAATAAAAAGATATATTTTTGTCTAATGAGACATAATATATCTTATCGGAAGTTCAATGTTAGTGGCAAAAGGCATTGCGTTGTTACATGGCGCAAGTCAGGCCTGCGGCCATGTAATCCTGATAATTGAAATAATGATCAAGGGATTATATATTTGAAAACCTCATAAATTATCCTCGCCTCATTTTGCTGAAGAAGCCGTTGACAACATTGGTAAGCCCTACAAGCATGAGTGCGCTGATGGCAGTATCAATATATTTATGGAACTTGATGCCCGTGCCTGCGAAAAGGCTCAGAAGCTCAACCTTATAGCACAGGAGAAGCGCAAGGAGAACGACAAAGGTATCACGGGTAACCTGAACCGTCCTGTTTTCGGATATGTCCTTCAACGCGGTCAATGAGAATATGGCCATTGCACAGGATTCAATGATAATGGCAATGACAAATAGAATGAATACGTTCTGGATAAGAATTTCAAATTTCATATAGCGCTCCCATCGTGTTTATTATATGTTTCTCCCGTGTTATGGCCCGCCCAAGCCACCATGAGTGCAATATAATTAAAGTGTGCAAAAATAATATAATAAATAAATGGAAATAATTATTTATAATTGAATATATATTAATACAGCGTTAAAAATCAAGCCCATTTTGAATATATTGGAAAAACTGTATTAAATATATATGTCTCATGAGTTTTCCATGTCGCCTATATATTCGTCTTCGGGCAATAGATCATCGAATTCAATGGGCTCCTTGACATCAATCTTATATAACCAGCCGTCACCATAGGGATCGGTGTTGATGATACCAGGGGTTCCCTCCAATAATTGATTTATCTCAGTTATGCGACCCGATACTGGAGACAGGTACTTGAAATAATGCGTGGCTGACTCCAGCAATGCGACCGGTTCTCCCCTCTTTACTTCCGCGTCAATATCGGGAAAATCGATGAATTCTATCGGACCAAGCGTCGCCAGGTATTGCTCTGATACGCCGCACCTGCCGATAAAATCATCTTCCATCTCGATCCATCCATGACTGCGGTCATATCGCCTTTCATCCGGTATTGTTTTCATGATTTATATTCACAGATCCTGTAAGGTATGGCAAGGAAATTTATTGATATAAGAACAATCCCGGGGTTCAGTATATATATCCAGGATCTCCCAGGGTTTTGAACGAAGCGCTGAATATGAATAAATGATGAAAAAAGATTGTTGACTTTTTATTCAAGATAGTATAACATTCACAACAATTCGTTTTTGTTCTTTTTCATGGCGAGATTTTAAAAAAATAAAATTTTGCAGTTAATCCTCCGGATTGTGCAATTATCAGGGGTTATGGATGGGGGATTGGGGATTGTAAGGATCCAGAGACCGTACTTTTTGTTATTTAAAATTTGATTATTCTAGATGACATCAACGCAGATTTCCCCCCCGATTTGTCAGCTTTGTTTCAAGGCAATGCAGATATATCATATTTCACTCGCATATAAAATTATTCCTGCCTGAAGATTCCCGGCGGAATAATTCTTATATATTATTTTTTTGTTTGAGGTGAGGTATGTCTAAACAAATCTACGCGGGTAATCTGTCATATCAGATGTCTGACGACACCCTTCGCGACCTGTTTCAGCAGCATGGCGAAGTCATGTCAGTCAAAATCATCAGATACCCTGACTCCGGCAAATCAAAGGGTTTCGGCTTCATTGAAATGGCCAATGACACGGAGGCGGATGACGCAATTCAGAAGCTGAACGGATCTGAGATCCAGGGACGCAGTATCCGTGTAAATGTTGCAAGGCCTAAAAAGAATGGAGAGTGAGAGCATCCCTGAAATTCAGTATTTACGGAACAATGCGGGTTGTAAAACGGGGTTATGTGAGATCTGTTTTTAATTTCAGTAGAAACATTTTCACTGAATCATTCTTATAGGAATTCACCAGATCGCCGAGCAGGTTGTCGTTCTGGACAATGTGCTTGAGAATGGTGCCGCGCCTTTCGGAAGATAGAGTTGAAAAATCCTCGTCTTCCCGAATAATAAGTCGTGCCTGCTGAAGCGCGGCAAGGCCTTCGTCGACGGAAACGGGGAGAGATCGCTCGATATCACGTCGTATGCGAGCCGACATAGAAGGCGATATGCCGCTGGTGGATACGGCAACGATCAATCCGTTCCTGTTGAACCAGGATGGCATGAAAAATGAGCAGTTGGGCGGATCATCCACGGCATTGATAAGAATATTTTTTGACGATGCCTCCTCGTAGACATTACGGTTGACCGTTTCATCGTTGGTCGCTGAAAAAACAATAAGCGATCCCTCGCAATCTCCATTACGATATATCCTTCTGACAATATCGATTCTCCCGGAATATGATTCAGACAGGCGCGCGATCTCATCATGGATCTCAGGGGCTATTATCCGTACGAAGGCGCCGCATTCAAGGAGGTCCTTCACTTTACGAAGGGCAACGGATCCCCCTCCGATAACGACGGCTTTTTTCCCTTCAATGTTAATCATTACGGGGTACAGTTTCATCTCGCCAGAAGCTCCCTCGGGACGGGATAGGTCTCCCCGGACCTGGCAAGATCGTTTTTCTTGGATTCGTCAAGGCCTATCTCTTCATCGGATAGATAACATTGCGGGTCCGGGCCCCACGGATCGTTATAGGTCCTGAAGGCGCGAACCCTCATGGCGCCGGTGCAAAGGTCGCGGTACTTGCAGAGACGGCACCTGCCCCGGATATGATCCGCCTTGTGCTTGAGGCCCTTCATGAGTTGATCGCTTTCATCCATCCATATGTCGCCGAAATTGCGTTCCCTGACATTGCCGAAGGTGTAATCCTGCCAGAACTGATCGGGGTGGACGTTTCCGAAGAAGTCAATATTGGCGATCCCAACGCCGGTGGAATGGGCGCCACCGCCGTTCCACGCGAGGAGACGATAGACCTCCTCCGCACGGGCATTTCCGGTCTCTCTCAGCTTGAGATACAGGTATACGCCATCGACATGGTTGTCCACGGTAAGTATATTGATATCAAGGCCTCGTTTGAAAAAATCATCGGTGCGCGCCATGATGGTGTCCATGGCGGACCGGGATTCTTCATGGGTAAGGTCGTCCTTGAAGAGGTCCCCTCCCCTGCCTGAATATACAAGATGGTAAAAACAGGCCCGGTTGATTCCTTCCTTCTCGATGAAATCGAAGATACGGTCCAGGTCGGCGAAGTTCCGCCTGGTAAGGGTCAGGCGAAGCCCGACCCGTTGCCCGACGGCAGTGCAATTCTCGAAGCCTTTCATGGCCCGCGAGAAGGCACCCTTCATTCCTCGGAACCTGTCATTGATCTCTTCCATGCCGTCAAGGCTGATGCCCACGTAGACGACGCCGGCGTTCTTGATGTTCTGGGCCGTCTGCCTGTCGATGAGTGTGCCGTTCGTGGATATGACCGGCCTGATGTTCTTGCCCGCAGCGTGCTCGATGAGGGTGAAGATGTCCTTCCTCATGAGTGGCTCTCCGCCTGAAAAAAGGAGCGACGGTATGGCGAAAGCGGCAAGGTCGTTGATGAGGGATTTTCCTTCATCGGTGGAAAGCTCGCCGTCATACTTCATGTTGCAGGAATCGGTATAGCAGTGGACGCAATTGAGGTTGCAGGTCCTGGTGGTGCTCCACACGACAATGGGCCTTCTCTCGCCGGCGAGCTTCACCGGATCATGGGGCCTGTTGCCGTGGCAATCGGGGCCGGCTTCCGTGCCGTACCTGAGTGAATCGCCGGTGGACCTGCCACCGCAGTATAGCTTTCCAATGTCGATCATAGGCCTGCCTGTCTTTCCCATTCCTTGAAGCGCGGCGAAAAATATACAACACGCTCTTTCTTGAATTCCTTCAGCGAATATAGGACCTGATAATCATCGATACCGGATTTTTCCGATAATTCTTCGATCATGTTCCTGAGCTGATCATCTGAACGGGCGTGTATCATGGCAAATAACGGGTATTCCCATTTTCCTGGATAAAGCGTCCGCAGATAGAGATGAGATATAAGGTGCGAATCATGGAATATCTTGACGATTCGCTCGATATCCGAGCCGTCGCCTGGCTTCCAGACCGTCATGGCGTTGGAACGGTATCCTGCTTCACGATGTCGGAGAACCGCCGCGTATCTCCTCAAAATGCCGTCCCGTTTCAAGCGTTGAAAGCATGCCATGAACGACTCCTGGGTGATGGGGCTATTGCTGTCATTGATCAGGATTGCGAAAGGATCCTTGGCAATGGGAAGGTCTTTCTGCAGCAACCGTATCGATTCCTTGTCATCATCGGATAAGGCGATTGTCGCATTGGAGCGCTCATCGCTTTTAGCCCCGGCTGTTCCATGGCCCGGCTGTATCTCGTCGCCTATGGACAGGAGCAGGCCTATCTTCAATAGCTTCTCGTTGCGAAGTATGATATGATCTTTTGCTCCGGATTGACTGGCCAGGACCTGGACTGTACGATCGAGGGAAGCTTCGGATTCGGCGGCCAGGGTGAACCAGATGTTGTAATGATGATCCCTCTGATAATTGTGGCTGACTCCGGGATGCCCGTTTATTACTTCCGCGGCCATTGGAAGGTCCTTTTCATCAACCCTGAGGGCGACCAGGGTGGTCACGAACCCGAGTCGATCGGCGTTGAATATTCCGGCTATGTTCCTGACAACGCCACGTTTTTTCAGGTCCTTTACCGTAGCGAGAAATTGATCCATGGGGATCGATAATTCCTCGGCCAGGGCGGACAGCGGATCGGAAACCAGGGGAAAATCCTTCTGTATCCTGTTCATCACCGCGGTTTCAATGGGCGTGAAATCCATCAACACCTCGACCGCGCCGGGACATAAGCGCAATAGGGTTCGTCTGCCAGATAATCGCCTTTTTCATGATAGGCCCTGGCCCTGCAGCCGGCGCAGAATGTCTTATACTCGCAGAGTCCGCATTTACCGGTAAGATTGTCCAGTTCCCTGAGGGAGAGGAATACGGGGGCCGAATCCCAAATCTCATGGAACGGCTTTTCCCTGACATTGCCCACTGCGATCGGCAGGTATCCGCAGGGCTGAACATCCCCCCGGTGCGAGATGAAGCAAACGCCAGTGCCGGCGAGACAGCCCCTTGTAACCGCTGCCATGCCGTCCGTCTCGAAGGTGAGCTTCCTCCCTTCCTCCTTCGCCCTCTGCCGTATGATCCGGTAATAATGGGGCGCGCAGGTGGCCTTGAGCTCGAGCCTTGTCTCCTTCGATTTATCATAAAACCAGTTAAGCACGCTTTCGTATTTTTCCTTGGAGATCATCTCCGTCTCGGCGATCTCGACGCCGCATCCTACTGGCACCAGCATGAAGATATGGAGCGCCTTTGCACCGGTCTTCTCGGCCAGCTTCATGATATCCTCTATTTCATCGACGTTCCTTCGAGATATGGTCGTGTTTATCTGGAACTCGACCCCGGCGAAACGGAGACGGTCGATACCGGCAAGGGCCCGCTCGAAGGAACCGGGTATTCCGCGGAACCCGTCGTGGGAAGCGGCGTTGCTGCCGTCAAGGGAAATGCTCACCCGCCCTATTCCCGCTTCCCTGATGCTGAGTGCCGTATCATCATCGATAAGCGTGCCATTGCTGGCAAGAGCGGTCTTAAGGCCCTTGTCGGAGGCGTATCGAGCAATGGTGAAAATGTCTTCGCGGTACAGGGGCTCGCCGCCGGTGAGGACCAGGATCGGCCTGTAGTGGGCAGCTATGTCGTCGATCACGGCGGCCACCTCGCTGAAGATCAGTTCGCCTTCGTATCGGATATTCTCGGCTTCAGCCCTGCAGTGAATGCAGTTAAGGTTGCATTCCTTGGTCAATTCCCAGAAAATGAGCCTCGGGACATGGTCCATTTTCATATCTTAAACAGTTCCTCAATGATCTTGATTTTTTGCTTGATGTCCTCTTTGTCATGATAGCCATTAAGGTGCTGGGCCTTGTTTTGCTTGATCGCCATGATCGGGTTATGGAGAATCTTGGATATTATCTGCCTGGTAAGGTCATCGATATGCTGCATCTCCTCCTCCGAGAGGTGCTTCAGCTGACGCCTGCGATATTTAGTCACTTCCGCTTCACGGATCTTGTCGAAACTTTCCTGCATGTGAACGATCATGGGGACCATCTCAAGGCCTTCGTACCAGTCAATGAGATCGTTGGCGTCTGAATTGACGATTTCCATGGCTGCTTCCACTTCCTTAATCCTGTTTTTCAGGTTCTCATCGGCAATGACCTTTAAATCATCGATATTATAAATGGTCACATTGTGTATTGAGGCAACGTCCGGATCGACATTGCGCGGCACGGCGATATCGATGATGAACAGGTGTTGTCCGCCTCGCTTGCCGATAATAGATTCTATCAATTTATATGTAAGCAAATAGTCGTGACAGGTTACAGAAGTTATGATGATGTCAACCTGCTCGGCCGCGGAGGCAATATCGCCTAGGGAAATGATATGGGCCTTTTTATTGATGCGCTCAACGATTGTTTCGGCGTTATGAAATGAGCGGTTGGCGATGGTTATGTCCTTAATGTTGTTTTTTGTAAGATATTTCAGTATGAGCTCGCCCATTTCGCCTGCGCCTATGAGAAGGGCGTTGCGATTCGACAGATCGCCGTCGAATTTCTTGAGGGCAAGCTCCACCGCGATATAGGCGATGGAAAGGGGATTCTGGGAAATGCCGGTGCAGGTGCGTACCTTTTTGGCCGTGTTAAAGGATTGGTGAAACAGTCGGTTCAGCAGTATGCCGCTGTTTTTGTGCAGCACCGAATCGCGGTATGCCTGCTTGATCTGGCCCAGGATCTCGTTTTCGCCGATTACCATTGAATCAAGTGACGAGGCGACGGCCAGCAGATGCGTCACTACGTCTCGGGAATATTTTTTGTAAATGTACTGTTCGAAGTTTTCCTGGGAAAGACCGGTAAATTCTTCCAGGAGCGCCGTCAGTTTCTCGCTGGAGCGGTGGATCTCATGGGCCGAGTAATATATCTCGACCCGATTGCAGGTGGCAAGATAGACCATCTCGTCGATGCCGGCTTTCTTCGCCCGCTCATGGAAATTTTTGAGAGTCTCATTCTCAAAAGTGAACTTCTCGCGGATTTCCAGAGGGGCGGTCTTATGGCTCAGGCCCAGCATCAATATCTCGGATATTTCATCTCTTTTATTCATGTAATTTTCTATGGTAGAGTATCAGCTGTATTATATTAGTGTGCAATATCGCTCAGAATATGGCCGCAAGGCTTTCTTCAACGGCCATAGCGGTCTTTTTGAGATCGTCATCGCCATGGGCGGTGGATAGGAATCCCACCTCGTATCCGGATGGCGCGAGATATATTCCCCTGTTAAGCATTTCCTTATGAAAGCGCGCGAAGGCCTTCATGTCGCTTGCCTTGACCTGCGCGAGGGTCTCAATCTTTTTCTCCGATGTAAAATTGAATGCGAAAATCGATTCTATTCTGCTGAACAGAACCTTGCCGGCATATTTTTCCATTGAAGGCCTTAAGAGATCGTTAAACGTTTCGCTCTTGCGCTTCAAATCGTCATAGGCATTGATCTTTTCGAGTTTCTTCAGTGTCTGGATGCCGGCCGTCATGGCAAGGGGATTGCCAGACAGGGTCCCGGCCTGGTAAACGGGACCCAGGGGGGAAACATGGGCCATGATTTTCTTTGAAGACCCATAAGCGCCAACGGGAAGCCCGCCGCCAATTATTTTCCCCAGGGTCGTGATATCCGCCTTAACGCCGAAATATTCCTGGGCGCCTCCGGGCGCGAGGCGGAAGCCGGTGATTACCTCGTCGAATATCAGAAGGACTTTATAATGGTCGCATAGTTCCCGTATCTCCCGGAGGAAATTGCTCCGGGGCATTATAAGGCCGTAGTTGCACGGAACCGGCTCCAGGATAATGGCTGCGATGGCGCCCGATTCCGCCTCAAAGACCTTACTGACAGAATCAATGTCATTGAAGGGCACGACGATCGTGTCTTTGGCCGACCCGGCGGTGACGCCCGCAGAATCAGGACTTCCCAGCGTGGCCAGGCCCGATCCGGCGGCTACAAGCATCTGGTCCACGTGGCCGTGATAACATCCGTCAAACTTGACGATCTTTTCCTTTCCGGTATAGCCCCTGGCGAGCCGTATCGCGCTCATGACAGCTTCGGTGCCGGAGTTGACGAAACGGACCATGTCGATTGACTTAAAGCGCTTCGTGATGAGCTGCGCCAGCTGGACTTCGTATTTATTGGACGTGCCGAAGCTGGTGCCGCTTTTGGCAGTCTTCCGGATCGCGTTGATCACGGAAGGTTCGGCGTGACCGAGGATCAGGGGACCCCAGGACATGCAGTAGTCGATGAAGACATTATCGTCCTCGTCGGTCATGCGGCACCCTTCACCCTTTTTCATGAAGAGCGGTTCGCCGCCCACGGACTTGAAGGCACGCACCGGAGAATCCACGCCGCCGGGCAGTAAGCGCGCCGCCTTGTTCTGGAGCTTTTGAGATTTTTCAATGTTCATCGCTAAAACCAGCTGTTCTTGAATATGTCCCGCGTATGATAGGATATTATCATGTCCGCCCCGGCCCTGAATATCGAAGTCATGATCTCCCTGGTGAGGCGAACCTCGTCGCCGTAGCCGAGCCTGGCCATTGTCTTCACCATCGAGTACTCCCCGCTCACGTTATAGGCGCAGAGAGGCACATTGACCAGGCGGCGGGTGCGGTATATGACGTCAAGATAAGCAAGGGCCGGCTTCACCATGACGATATCCGCCCCTTCGGCGATGTCGAGAAGAACCTCCCTCTCGGCTTCGAGGCCGTTGCGGCAGTCCATCTGGTAGCTGCTCCGGTCGCCGAACTGGGGAGCGCTGCCTGCCGCTTCGCGGAAGGGACCGTAAAATGCCGATGAATACTTGGCCGAATAGGCCATGATGGGCATGTCGTCAAAGCCGCCCGCGTCAAGGGATGCACGTATGGCGCGGACCCGGCCGTCCATCATATCCGATGGCGCTATCATGTCGGATCCCGATTCGGCATGGGAAAGGGCGACCCGGGAGAGTATCTCCAGTGTCGAATCGTTCAAAATGTTGCCGCCGTCGACCATGCCACAGTGGCCATGGCTGGTGTACTCGCAGAGGCACACATCGGATATGACCATTATGCCAGGCAGATGCTTTTTTATCTCCCGGAGGGCCTTCTGGACGATGCCGTTGCGGTCATAGGCGCCGCTCCCCTCTTCGTCTTTTTTGTCAGGTATCCCGAAAAGAAGTATCTTCTCAATTCCTGTCTTGTGGTCGGATTCAATATCTTTGAGCAGGTTGTCTATGGAAACCCTGCTGATGCCTGGCATGGATGCTATGGGCTCCCTGATGTTCTTCCCTTCAAGGACAAAATGAGGCATAATGAGCTTGCGTCGGTCAACCACGGTTTCCGCGACAAGGTCCCTGATCAAATATGACGCCCTGTTTCTCCTGGGCCGCTGTTTTTCTGTCATTGGCGGTTCCTGTTAATAACGTGTGTACTATCCTATAATAAGAGTATATTTGGCAAGAAAATATTTGTTTGACCCGGGTCAATTCAGGGTAAACATCTTCATGGTACGGGGAATAATGCTTGATTTGTATCATTTGATTAATTTACTTGAACAATTATGTTATGAAAGGAGACGGAATAAGGCCATGGCGACAATTCGGATCGGGACGCGGGGAAGCAAGCTTGCCCTGGTGCAGAGCGACCATGTCCGCGACGTTCTGACGCGAAGCCATCCGGAGCATGATTTTGAGCTGGTGACGATCAAAACGACCGGTGACAAGATCCTTGACGCGCCACTGTCTAAAATCGGGGACAAGGGCCTTTTCACCAAGGAAATAGAAAAAGAGCTCATTGACGGCGCCATTGACCTTGCCGTCCATTCGATGAAGGATATGCCCACGGCGCTTCCGGAGGGACTCAGGATCGGCGCCGTTACAAAAAGGCTCGATCCCTGCGACGTGTTCATATCCAGGGACGGCAAAAAGCTCAGGGATCTCGGTGATTCCGACACCGTGGCAACCGGCAGTCTCCGGCGTAAGGCGCAGCTCCTTGCCTTCAACCCGGGTCTACACATAGTCGATATTCGCGGGAATGTTCAGTCGCGTCTTAAGAAGATGAGGGAAAATCCGGCCCTGTCCGGGATAATCCTTGCCCATGCGGGGCTGGCCAGGCTCAACATGACGGATATCATCAGCGAAACGATACCGGAAGACATGATAATATCGGCAGTTGGTCAAGCCGCCCTTGCCATAGAGATACGCAGCGGCGACCGCCGCGCCGAAGAGATAATCACCTCCCTCAATGATCCTGAAAGCGAGATGGCCATTGGCTGCGAAAGGGCTTTTCTATCCGCCCTGGGAGGCGGATGCCAGGTCCCCATAGCGGGCCTGGCGAGGCTGGCAGGAAATGAGCTTGTTCTCAGGGGCATGGTGGCTTCATTGGACGGAAGGGAAATCTACCAGGGGACCCTGTCGGGGTCGGCGTCGGATCATGATGAAATCGGCAGGTCCCTGGCGCGGAAGCTCCTTGATGAGGGCGCAAGAAAAATCCTTGAACAAATTTACGGCCGCCCGCTGTAATTCAACCAGGATGATAATCATCATAATATAAATAATGCAGCTACCCGCAGATGGAGTTGTTTATGAAGAGGAATGGAAAAGTATACCTTGTCGGCGCCGGACCATGGGATATCGGCCTCCTGACATTAAGGGCCAAGGAGCTTCTCGAGCAGTGCGACGTGCTGATATACGACAACCTGGTCAACGAGCGCGTCGTGCGCTCCTTCGCGAGTGAGCGGTGCGAAAAAATCTATGTCGGCAAGAGCGGCGCCTCCCATACCATGGAGCAGGATGATATAAACAGGCTCATCGTGGAGAAAGCCGGGGCCGATAACATGGTGGTGCGTCTCAAGGGTGGTGACCCCTATATTTTCGGCCGCGGCGGCGAGGAGGCGCTCTATTGCGTGGAACAGGGCGTCGATTTTGAGATCGTCAACGGAATATCTTCGGCCTACGCCGTTCCCAATTACGCGGGAATTCCTGTGACTAACAGGGGATACAGCGCTTCGGTGGCCTTCATCACGGGCCATGAGGATCCGACCAAGCTGGAAAGCGATATCCGGTGGGACAAGCTGGCTACGGGAGTCCAGACCCTTGTGTTCCTCATGGGTGTGAAGAATCTTCCTCTTATCATTGAAAAGCTCACTCAAAACGGACTGGACAGCACGACGCCTGCCGCGGTCATAGAGAACGGCTGCCAGCCGTCGCAAAGGTCCGTTTCCGGGACTCTTGAAAATATCGCTCTTCGCGTCAAAGAGGCCGGTATAAAACCGCCATCGATTATAATAGTGGGAAAGGTCGTATCCCTGAGGGAAAAGATAAACTGGTTCGAAAAGCGTCCCCTCTTCGGAAAGCGGATAGTCGTGACCAGGTCCCGGGAACAGGCGTCGGAGCTGACAGCGCGCCTCACGGAGCTTGGTGCCGGCGTAATCGAATTGCCGGTCATCAAAATCGTTCCCGTGGAGGAGCCCAATGACTTCGGTCACATATTCAAGAAGCTGGGCCAATATAACTGGATCATATTCACATCCGTCAACGGAGCGGATCATTTTTTCGCACGCCTATTCGCAGCCGGACTCGATTCGCGTTCACTGTCATCTGCAAAAATCTGCGCGATCGGACCTGCCACCGGTGAACGCCTCCATGACTTCGGTATAAAGGCTGACCTGGTGCCGCAGAAGTTCATCAGCACAGATATAATCCGTGAGCTCGCCGATCGCGGGGAAATCTCGGGAAAATCATTCCTCCTCCCCAGGGCAGACATCGCGCCGAAGGAGCTCGGTCAATCGCTTCTTGATAAAGGTGCGAAGCTTGTGGATGATATACCCGTCTACCGAACCATTGAAGAAGATCTTTCGGATATGCCGGCGCAAATTGAGCAGCTTCGGGGCCTCAATTTTGACCTGGTTACCTTTACCAGTTCGTCAACGGTACAGAATTTTGACAGGATAATGAAGAAAGCCGGAGCAGCCGTAACGAAAGCTATCAAGTGCGCGGCCATAGGACCCATCACAGCCGACAGGGCCAGGGAGCTCGGCTATTCAGTGGAGATATCAGCGGAAGTGCATACCATAGATGGATTGGTGGACGCTATACTGGCGTATTACAAATAGAGTGACACGTATTCTATAATCATAAATTCTTCGATTGTCGAGCGAAGCGGTGAGCTGAGCCTGTCGAACTTTTGAGACGAGCGAAGTCGAGGGATGGTTGCCGAGCGAAGTCGAGGCATCAGTAGACAATCAAATCATCCCTGTTGACCACTTCCCGGAAAACATTGTCGCCGAGGATCTTCTTGATTTCAGAGCTTTTCCTGCCCTTGATCTGGAGGAGTTCGGCGCTGCTGTAATTGACTATGCCTTTACCAACCCTTTTCCTGGCGCTCTCGGCGATTTCAACTACATCGCCCATGCTGAACTCTCCCGCTATCCCGGTGATCCCCGAGGCTAGGAGCGATTTCTTCCCGACCCTGATGGCCTTCACCGCGCCCTCGTCTATGATAAGGATCCCGGTGGTTTTTCTCAGGGCTAGCCATCTTTTTTTCCCCAGGAGAGGCTTGTCCTTGCCGATGAAGATGGTCCCGATCTTCTCTCCAGTCATTATGCGCGACAGGACATTTTTGGTCTTTGCATTGGCGATGATCATTTTTTCGCCGAAACGGATCATGATTTCAGCGGCACGGATTTTCGACATCATGCCGCCGGTGCCGAAATCCGATCCGGATCCGCCGGCGCGCTCGATTATCTGGTCGTTGATGGAAAAAATCTCCTCGACAGGCTCGGGATCCTCCATGTCCATGAAAAAGCCGTCCACATCAGACAGGAGGATGAGCAGATCGGCGTTAATCAGGCCAGCGACATGGGCGGAGAGCATGTCGTTGTCGCCGAACTTGATTTCTGTGACCGCCACGGAATCGTTCTCGTTCACGATGGGCACGATGCCGAGGTGAAGGAGCGTTTCAAGGGTGTGTCGGGCGTTGAGGAACCTGGTCCGGTGCTTGACGTCGTCCTCGGTAAGAAGGATCTGGCCGGCGTGAAGGCCCTGCCTGCTGAACCTGGCGCGGTATTCGTTCATCAGGATAGTCTGTCCCACGGCCGCAAAGGCCTGTTTTTCCGGGATAGTCAGGTTCTTGACGCTCCTCCCGAGGGACCCGGCTCCGGAAGTAATGGCGCCGGACGTGACGATCACGACCTGGAATCCGCGCCGGATCAGCTCGGAAACGTCAGTGACGATCGCCGATACCTTCTTGCCGGATATGATCCCGTTTTCTGTCACGGATGATGACCCGATCTTTACGACGATCCGCCTGACATGTTTTATCAGATTTTTACGTGGCACCGTTAAGCTCCATCAGCCTGTCCAGAACGGCCAGCAGCTCATCGATATGCTGTCCCGTGGCCGCCGAAATGGGAAGGACATGCTTGTCCTTCAGGTTTTTTTTCTGTTCTTCGACATGGTCATTATCGACCAGGTCGATCTTGTTAAGAAGAATGTAATACGGTTTTTCTGTCAATTCACTATTGTACGTATTGAGCTCGGACCTGAGAAGGTCCAGTGTGTATTTCAGGTCTTCTCCGGTGACATCGAGAATGAAGAGTATCGCCTTCATGCGCTCGATGTGCTGGAGGAATGAGAGACCCAGGCCATGGCCGCGATGGGCCCCCTCGATGATGCCGGGGATATCGGCGATCTTGTAAATCGATCCGTCTTCATTCTGAACGACGCCGAGATTAGGCACCAGCGTGGTGAAGGGATAATCTGCGATCTTCGGCTTCGCATTAGTAAGAGCGGCCAGAAGTGTCGACTTGCCCGCGTTGGGAAGGCCCACCAGGCCTATGTCCGCGATCAGCTTAAGGTTCAGGGTTACACGTTTTTCCTCGCCGGGCATTCCGGGTTGAGCGAAGCGCGGCGTCTGGTGAGTGGATGATTTGAAGAAAGCGTTCCCCTTCCCTCCTATCCCGCCGGGCAGAACGAGGAATCGCTCTCCCTCTTCCAGCAGGTCGGCAAGGATCTCCCCCGATTCATGATCGATGACCTGGGTCCCGGCAGGGACCTTGACGGTAAAATCCGCTCCGTCCTTGCCATGGCGATTATTTCCCATGCCGTGATGGCCGTTTTCCGCCTTGTAAAGACGGTCCTTGAAGAGGTGGGAGAGATTATGAAGCCGTATGTCGGCCTGGATGTAAATGTCACCGCCCTTCCCCCCGTCGCCTCCGTCCGGACCTCCCCAGGCAATGAATTTCTCCCTGTGAAAGGACACGGAACCGGGACCGCCGTTGCCGGCTTTGACCCGTATGTATGTCGTATCTGTGAATTTGGGCACCGGTTATATCCCCTGGAAGGTATTTTTACATGATCGCCTGGAAATTGTCGTAGTCATCGGGCTGAATCAGACCGATTGCAGAGTCCTCTTACAAACAACAAATCGCGTATCTTGATAATACGCGATTCATGTTCATAAAAGTTGATTTACCCGGTCTTACGCCGGCGGATAAACGGAAACTTTAGTTCTTTTCTTGTCGAGTCTTTCGAAGGTGACCACGCCGTCGATCAGGGCAAAAAGGGTAAAGTCCCTGCCGCAACCGACATTGGTGCCCGGATGTATCTTTGTGCCGCGCTGGCGAACTATGATGGTCCCGCCTTTAATGAGCTGGCCGCCGTAGCGCTTGACGCCGAGTCGTTTTGAATTGGAATCGCGGCCGTTCCGTGTCGAACCGCCTCCTTTTTTATGTGCCATGTCATGCTCCTCTGATATCGTTACTGAGTTTGTGCGACTGTCTGTATCGCTATTTCATCCGGGTATTTCTTGCGCATGTCAAGCATGCCTATTAAAAAAGACTCAAGAAGCACCCGTATTATCGTCTTCTGTTCGGCGTTCAGCGCCGACCCGTGGAACCAGAACTCCATCAAACCTTCATTGATGGTGTAATCAGGATTGATCCCGGCGATGATCGTTATCGATCTCAACAGCGTCAATGCCGAAAAGGAAATCGCCGCGCAGATCAGGTTATACCCCTTTGCCGCGCCCGCTTTCCTGTGCGGTTGACTCCTGGTCCCCTCCGGACTGAACAGCGCGTGACCTTCGATCCTGACTTTTATTATACCGCTGCCGTTTAAATCGCAGCGCAGTTCGTCATCATACTGGATATTATGATACGTGACCGTGATCAACGCTGTCGCTAACCGACCGTCAGTTCGCTGATTTTTATCTGCGAATAATTCTGGCGGTGGCCCAGGGTCCGCTCATGGCGCTTGCGCTTCTGGAATTTAATGCCTCTGACCTTTTCGCCCTTGATATCGCCAATGACTTTCGCGGTGATCTTAACGTTCTTTAAATACGGCTGCCCGATCATTACCTTGTCGTCGCCGGATACCATGAGAATTTTGTCTATGATCAGTTCGTCATTAGCGTTTTTTTCAAGTTTATCGACATTGAGAGTTGCGTCTTTTTCAACCTTGTACTGTTTCCCTGAGATTTCCACTATTGCATACATATAATTGTTATCCTTACATTGGTTCTATTTGAAAGTGGGCCCAGAAGGAATCGAACCTTCGACCCCCTGATTATGAGTCAGATGCTCTAACCGACTGAGCTATGGGCCCTGTTTAGAAGGTCAATAAATCTAACAAGTAAAATTATGTCAAGAAAATATTTGAAATCAGAGGGGCATCTTCGGCAAAACTAAGCATTACAGGAAGGATACGAGATTGTGGCCGTTGCGTTTTGACATGTACAGGGCCTTATCGGCCCGTTCGATGAGGGTGTTTTTTGTTTTGTCCAGGTCCGGGTCATACTGGGTCACACCGATGGAGATGGTGGCCCTGAGATCCTTGTTGTCGTACTCGACCTTGGATTTCTCTATATTCTGCCGTATGCGTTCGGCGACGACCAGCGCCTCGTGGATCTCGGTGCCGGGAAGGATCACTGAAAACTCCTCGCCGCCGTAGCGCGACGGGACATCGATCTGCCGAATGTTTTCGCGGATGATTTTCGCCACGTTGATGAGCACCATGTCGCCGGCCTGGTGACCGTAGGTGTCATTCAACACCTTGAAATGGTCGATATCGGCCATGATGATGGAGAGGGGCCTGCTGAGCCTGTTGGCGCGGTTTATCTCCTCGATGAGCATGGTGTGGAAATAATGATGGATCTTAAGCTTCGTCATCATGTCCGTGGTGGCCATCTCATAGAGAGAGGCGTTGTGAATGGCGATGCCCGCCAGGGACGCAATATCAAGGAGGTATTCTTTCTCAGTCTCGGTGAAATCCTTGCTGTTGATCCTGTCGCCGAGTATGATGATGCCGTTGAGAATGCCCTTGCACATTAGGGGGACAACCAGGTTGGGCTTGAGCAGCTTCAGGATGTCAAGCGACGGTTCGTTGGAAACGCCGTCTTCAAGCTCTTCCAGTGTGTAGCATCGGAAATTTTTCTCCATGAAGCGTATTGCTTCCGAATCGGGCTCGAGCTCATAGTCGATCGAATGATCCACCTCAAAGCCCTTGTAATTGCGGTGGAGGGCGAAATTCTCGTGGCCTATCCCTTTTTTCAGAAAGATGCCGGCCATGAGGAGCTGCATTTGACCCATGCAGGTGAGGAGTATGGAATCGATCAGTATGTTGTACTCAAGGGTCGAATTGAGTCCCTTGCTAATCTCAATGAGCTGCTTTAGATCGTAGATCTTGCGTTCATACTGTTCGATCTCCGTAGGAAAGTGGATGATAAAATCTGTATCGTCTGATGGTTTCATGAGTACAACCTTATTGAAAACGGGAGAAGGCTTCGGCAATTTCTATTCTGCCATCGTATATGGCCTTTCCCGTTATGCATCCCTTCAGGCCGGAGCCTTCGAATTCCGACAGGTTTACCAGGTCCTGCATCGAGGATATTCCCCCTGACGCGACGAGATCAATGTCGTTAATTTCATCCAGGATTTCCCGGATGGCCTTCAGGTTCGGGCCCGTGAGCATGCCGTCGGTGGCAATGTCGGTATAGATGACGTCCCGTATGCCGTGGTCCTTGAGCTTGCGAATAAGGTCAAGGGCGTACATGGACGAAACCTGTTTCCACCCGTGGGTGGCAACGATGGAGTTTTTCGCGTCAATGCCGGCGACCAGGACGTCGCGGAACCGGTCGATCAGGGTCAGGAATGATTCCTCCAGTATTATGGTGCCGACGATAATGCGCCGTATGCCGATGTCGGCATACATGCGGACGGCATCGGCAGTGCGTATGCCGCCTCCGATCTCGATCGGTATCGAGACAGTGGAGGCTATGGCCGAGACGATGTCGCGATTGACCGGTCTGCCCTCGAAGGCGCCGTCAAGGTCAACAACGTGGATAAGCCTGGCCCCTGCGTCTTCAAAGCGCTTAGCCATGTCGACGGGGCTCCGGGAGTATACGGTTTCCTTCTCGGGATCGCCCTGGAGGAGCCTGACACAATTGCCGTTCTTGATGTCAATGGCCGGGATGATCAGCATAGTCCGCTCACGAAGTTCTCGATGATTTTAAGCCCCACGGTGTGGCTCTTTTCCGGGTGGAACTGAGTCGCTATGATATTGCCCTTGCCCACGATGCACGGGAAGGGCTTGCCGTATTCAACCTCGCCGATCACCCAGCTCCGGTCGCTGACCTCCGGGTAATAGGAGTGTATAAAATAAAAATAGCTTCCTGTCGGAATGCCGGCAAAGGCAGGCGCTTCCCTGATCAGATCCACGGTGTTCCATCCCATGTGAGGCACTTTCAGGTCCTCTTCTCCGAACCTGACCACATCGCCGGGAATGATCCCCAGGCCCCTGTGGGAGCCGAACTCCTCGCTGCTTGAAAAAAGGAGCTGGAACCCGAGGCAGATGCCGAAGAAGTGCCCTCCCCTTTCAATGAATTCATGGATCGGTCCGATCCATCCGCGGGAAGTGAGGTTTTCCATGGCCATGCCGAAGGCTCCGTCGCCGGGCATTATCAGGGCGTCCGATTTTTCTATCGAGGAGGGATCGGCTGAAACCGCCACCCTGTCGGTGAACTTTTCAATAGCCTTCACCACGGACCTGAGGTTTCCCATCCCGTAATCAATGACCGTGATCATATGGTTCCTTTTGTCGACGGGACCTCGCCTTTCAGGCCCAGGTCCCTGCTTGCGGCCCTGTATAATGAAATGCCCAGGGCCTTGAATATCGTCTCATGGACATGGTGCTTGTTCTGGCCGTAATATACCATGACATGGAGGTTGATGCCGGCGTTCATAGCCAGGGCGCGCAGGAATTCATCGGTCAATTCCTCGCTGTAGGTCGCTATGGAGCCGTTCAGGAGCGGGCCGGTGTACTTGTAAAATGGCCTGCCGGAAAGATCGACCGCCACCAGGGTAAGAGCGTCATCCATTGGAATTGTTACATCGCCGAACCGGACTATGCCCGCCTTGTCGCCGAGGGCCTGCTTCAGGGCCTGGCCAAGGCAAATGCCGATATCCTCGACGGAATGGTGGTCGTCAATATCATTGTCTCCCTTGCAGGAAAGAGTGAGCCGGAACCTTCCGTGTTTCGACATCGATTCGAGCATGTGATCGAAAAAGGGGACGCCGCTGGCTATCTCTGATTTTTCAACGCTGTCCAAAATCAGTTCGAGGGCTATGTCAGTCTCTTTGGTTTTTCTTTTTACCGAGCCTTTCCTTTCCATCGCGGAACCGCCTCACAGTTTCCTGGCCAATTTGCACTAGAAGTAATCAAATCCAATGCTGAATAAAATAACATTTTCCTTGATTGTCTTATTATCAAAGGGCCAGGCAAAGTCAAGTTTTAAAATTAATAGGGGGCTCAGGGCCGCCCTGACGCCGAAGCCGAAATCGAGTTTCAGATCATCAAGGCGCCCCGTTTTTTTGTCAATCAATCTATATCCGCCGTTCCAGGCAGATCCGGCATCTATGAACATCGCTGCCCCGATATTTCCAAGCCCGCCGAGGCGGGGAATGCCGAAGGTGCGCCAGTCGGAAGGAGTGAACCGTAATTCGGCTGAACACATAAACATGTTACTTCCCGCTATGGAATTGAGACCATATCCCCTGAGGGAGGAAAAGCCGCCGAGATAGTACTGAAAATTGCCGCGATTCGGGCCGATCAGCATTGAGCCCGATCCGCGGAGGGCAAAGATGAATTTTCTACCGATGGGAACATACCCTGAAAGATCGATACCGATGCCGGTAAATGACCTGTTCCCGGTAAGATCGAAGGTGTGATCAGCCCTTATTTGACCCCGGAATCCTTTGATGGGAACCATGGAGGCATATTCCGTTGTGTCATACTGCGCTGCCATGAATAGTCTGCCAAAGGTCATTTTCAAGTTATGACGCGTCAGCGGGAAATGATGTTCCTTTTCATAACGGCCGGCGGAAGTACCCAGTCGCAGAGTAAATGACTTACCCAGGCCAAAGCCAAGCGACGCAATCCCCCCGTAATGCTCCATGCCTCGTATGCCCGATGAAATCGTTGAAGGATAATCCACCATGTCGTTGAGCGATTCTATTCTCAATGGATCGCCCCGCCTGAAGAAGCCGATATCGAGGAATAGCCCCCTGATGCTATAGGTATATGACAGGGAAGCATTGGCGTAATTGCTGCTCCGGTCTCGCAGGTAATTGGCGGAAACTACAAGCCTGTGGCGTCCGAGTATATCGGTGAAGACTCCCTGAAAAAAGAGAAGATAGCTGTTCTGCAGAGTTCCCGCCATCCCCAGTTGGAGCCATGGGGATTGCGTCACTGGTTTGTACTGATCAAAGGTAATTTCGGCAGGATTTATCCGGGGATCATGATATTCAGGCGGATAGGGACCTGACTTTTGAGCAGACAGGTACTGTATGGCTGAGCCGGCAAGGCCGTCAATAATCGGAAGATTTCCCTGTGCCGGGTGCAGGACCGTCCTATTTCCTGTCTTGATGTTGATCTGATTGATCCGGTAGTCGGGGTCGGCCGAATCGCCCCGGGTATTATAATTGCTCAAAAACAGAATGGTTCCTCCATCACGGGACAGGGACGGATAGCGGTCGCTGAAATCATCATCGGTGATCCGCGTTATATTCTTTGTGTGTAAATCCATCAAGTAGATGTCCTCGGAGGAGCCTGCCACGGCGGAAAAGACAATATTTCTGCCGTCAGGGGAAATATAAGGATGCCTGATCTGATCGAAGGGAAGCTGAATCATCTGTGCTGTTCGGCCGGTGACTGCATCCGGCACGATGATGCAAGGATGTCCACCGGCACTGCCTACCGCGGGAATGTCCTTCCCGTCCGATGATGAGGCCGGGATCATCCCGTCCCCAGGCCCGCGGGAAGAGTTGATACGGTTCAATCCAACTTCTTTTTTTAATTGTTTCTTTGATTCATGTCTGTGAAGTTCCAGGAGGAATCCGGCAAAGTCCCGATCGAGGTCCTCAACCGTCTTACCGGTAGCCCCATGCAGAGCTTCGGTGAAAAAGCCAAGGTCCCTGATGTCCCTGAGAAGCTCTCCCAATGTTTCCTTGTCGAAACGTTTTTCAATGAAATAGCAAAAAGCCTGGCCCATGGAGGCCCACTCATCGTCGCCGCCTCCTTGCATCAAGGAGTTATCGGAAAGGCCACGGTATCGGTTGCCGGCAATCATGCTGTGAATAGATCTGTACGCGGAACGGTCGAAGCCATTGGCGCAATACCGGGCAATTCCTTCAGACAGCCAGCAGGGTGTACGCATCGACGTGATTGCCGGCGCATAAAGGGGTGTTTCCCCGGCGATGGCGCGTTGAAAGACACGGGCTGTTTCAATGGTTATCGATCTGCGCAGATCGGCATAGGACCCATTAAAGGAAACATATCCGGCGGGAATATACTCGTTACATAATGATCCTTGAACTGCATCGGCTTGATTTTCTTTCTTGACACAATGGGAAAAATTACCGGCGGGGTACAGCACCAGTGGGATGATTCTTTTCATCTCATGGCCGAGAATGCCTGAAACACGGAGATAGCCGCTTTCGGCAAGCTCTCCCGCCTTAAGGGCCAGGTCTTCAAGGCCATCCGGATAGTACAGGTCAAAGTGACATGTTGCAAGGGTTTTCCATCGCCAGGCCTCCTTTTCAGGGACGGCGCGACGGGCTGTGACCGGGGGCCCGGGCATGGCGAGGAGCCCGAGCAGAAGAAGGATCGTTGCCGTGCGGACGCTCAAAGAACGGAGTCATCCTTGCCCAGGAAATATAGTGATTTTATTTCCTCCGTGGACACCCTCCCTTCGTTGATAATGGCAAGGGTCCCCTTGCTGATGTCGACAACGGAGGGAAGCGTGTGCTCCTTGCAGAACTCATCGATCACCAGGAGGCAATCGATCCTGCCTTCGAGGGTGTCTATAATCTCCTTTTTCCGGTACATCGGCTTTTTATCCGCATCGAGGAGGGCCGAGTAGAGGCAGGGCTTTCCCACGTGATCGATTATATCCTGCTGGTACTTGCTCCTGGGCATGCGTACGGGAATGGCCTTCCCTTTTGCAGAGATATCCTCGACATACACGATAAGCTCCCCGGGCCATATGCGATGAAGAAAATCAAATTCAAGCTTGTCGATGTTGCTGATTTCGTTGAGCATCTTGAATGACGAAACCATGCGAACGACATGTGAGTCGGAGTCGCCTGTTATGCGCTCCAGTATTTCCCTGTTGCGTTGGTCATCGAGGCACACAATGCCATAGATGGCGTCAACCGGCATCAGCACGGTCTTACCGCCTTTAATCATGTCGGCAAGGCTGCGTGTAATGGACGAGTCAATGGTGCCGTCTTTTTTGAGCTTCTTGATCGATATGGTTTCTGTTTTCATACGAATTCAGGTTCCCTTTTGACAGAAATACCTTTACGATGATTGGCCGGATGACCTTTTACCGTACAGAATGAGAGCAACGATAATTATTGAAGATAGTATGATCCAGGCAATTCTCATATACGGCAGAGGCACCGGGTATTCTACGGCTGATACATCTTCCTCGTATCCTGAACGGGATTTTGTTTCAATACCATGGAAGAATAGTATGGCGCCGCCATTTTTCACGAATCCCGAATCCGTCATGTCGGCTTCGGGATAGTCGCCGCCGCGGTACTTATTTAGAAGACGCTGGAGCCCGGCGTTCTCGGACTTCAGCGTCTCTATGGTCGCCGATATGCGGTCCTTTTCCTTGCTGAGCACGATCCTTTCAAGAAGACCGCTTTTGCTGAAAATAAAGAAATAAACCGATGCCAGCAAAAAAACGATGATAAAAATAATCCAGCGATACTGGTGACTAGCCAATGCTGTAGAATACTCCCTTACCGGAATAGTTGGCCATGACTCCCAGCTCCTCCTCGATGCGGATCAGCTGGTTATACTTGGCAAGACGGTCGGTCCTGGAGGCGGAGCCTGATTTGATCTGGCCGGTATTCATGGCCACGACCAGGTCGGCTATGGTCGAATCCTCTGTCTCACCGGAGCGATGGGATACGACTGCCGTGTACCCTGCGCATTTTGCCATTTCGATGGCCCTGATCGTTTCCGTAAGAGTGCCGATCTGGTTGACTTTAATGAGTATCGAGTTGGCTATACCCTTCTCGATCCCTTGCTTGAGTCGCTCGGTGTTGGTCACGAAGAGGTCGTCGCCGACGATCTGTATCGTGCTGCCGAGCTTATCGGTCATGAGTTTCCATCCGTCCCAGTCGTTTTCGGCCAGACCGTCCTCGATCGATATGATGGGATAGTTTTTCACGAGTTTTGCGTAAAAATCGACCATCTGTGCGCTGTCCCGCTCGCTCTTGTCGCTCTTGGAAAACACGTATTTCTTTTTATCCGTATCATAGAACTCGCTGGAAGCCGGGTCCAGCGCTATCATGATGTCGGTCCCGGCCTTGAAGCCGGCCTTCTCGATGGCAGTCATGATATGATCAAGGGGCTCGTCGTTGGATTTCAGCGACGGCGCGAATCCGCCCTCGTCGCCGACGCCGGTGGCATATCCCTTCGATTTGAGAACGGACTTAAGGGCATGGAACGTCTCGGCGCCCATGCGAATCGCTTCCCTGAAATTGGCCGCGCCCACCGGCATGACCATGAACTCTTGCAGATCTACATTTGAATCTGCATGGGATCCGCCATTGATGATGTTCATCATGGGGACAGGAAGCTCCGACGCGTTGACGCCCCCGATGTATTTATACAGGGGCAATCCCAGGGACTCCGCCGCGGCCCTGGCGCAGGCAAGGGAAACGCCGAGGATCGCATTGGCGCCCAGCCGGGACTTGGTGGGCGTGCCGTCCAGCTCGATCATGACGGTGTCGATCTCGATCTGGTTAATGGCGTCCATTTCCATAACGGCGCCGGATATGATATTGTTGACATTGTCAACGGCCTTCAGAACGCCTTTGCCGAGGTAGCGCTTTGTATCACCGTCCCTGAGCTCAACCGCTTCGTGCTCGCCGGTTGACGCCCCCGATGGTATGGCTGCCCTTCCGATAAAGCCAGATGAAAGCTCGACATCGACCTCGATGGTCGGGTTTCCTCGGGAATCGAGAATTTCCCTTGCATGGACATCGGTAATAATGGTCATGCTTCATCTCCTTATTGGGTTTCTAATCCCATGAACGACCCACTGAATGGCATAATTCGCACAAAAATAGATTAACTATATAATAAACTATTATATATAATATCAAGCACAATTTGGCCTATAAAATGTTGTATTGGCTGTGTTGCACCGCACAACCGGACTGATGCATATGGATGTTTGCTGGCGCCTATGGTTGCGACAGGATCGGAACGGATCATTTAAGGTTTTTAAGGAAGTCCCTGTAAACTTTGATTGTCTTCTCCGGTTCGTCGGCATATATCATGTGACCGCCGTTGAGAATTTCCAACCTGCTGTTCTTTATTCCTTTGTGGTAAGCTTCGCCGGTCGAAATATGAATGATCCTGTCATTGTTGCCCCATATGATCAGAACCGGAGCGGTTATCTTCAGCAGTCGATTTTCCATGATTGTAAAATCAGTCTTATATAAATCATCAAACATTTTTTTGTTAAAAGAGTACCTTTCCCGGGCCGTTTCCACAAAATAGTCGACAAAGGGCCTGGGAAACTGGGGAGGCTTGGCAAAGGCCCACCCCATCAACTGGTGGAATCCTTTTTCAGTCTTATAATACAGGCCCTCTGTTTTATCCTTCTCATAGGCCCGCATTGCATCGGTTTTAGCGGCTTGCCGCAACCCCGGGGAACCCATCACCATTATGCTTTTAACCTTATCCGGATAGACTGTGGCATAGTAAGCGGCGATGGTCCCACCCAGCGATTCACCGCAGAGATGGAATGACCGTAACCCGATCGTTTCGACAAAGCGGTCAAGCCTCTTAGCCTGGTCGGGGACACGGTAGGAATCTGATAGAACCCTGGAATTTTCTCCGAATCCGGGCAGGTCCGGTATAATGACGCGGTAGCTGTCCATGAACGGGGCAGGAAACGCCCCCCACCCTTCTTTGCTGTCACCAAAGCCGTGGAGGAATACTATGACATCGCCCGTGCCGCCTTCGAAATAGGCCCATTGATGGTCGTCCACCTTGATTTCATGGCGGGAAAGGCCGGCGGAAAGCCTGTTATAGATGAAAAAGGATTTAACGATAATGCCTGGAAAGAAATAATAGCTGGCTGCGCATCCGCCTAAAATAATCCCCACGACGCATATAATAATGATAAGTGCTTTTTTCATTTCATCCTCCCTGTATCATAAAATGAAATGCTGAGCGGGTGCCCGATAATGTACATAATGTACTTATTCCGGCATAATGTGGCAATAAATAACGTATATTAATCGCATTATTCAGGTTAGTGAGGATGGTGAGGATTCAGTAAGCAACGCATAATACATAATTGGAGGTATCGCAGGTAAGAGTCGCTTCACCGATGCCTGCGCCGCCGACCTGGCCTGATTTGGTAGATATGCTGTCCTGCCACCCGCCGCAGTCGATTCCGGAGTAACCGCCGTCGGGATTGCTTCCTGACCACCAGTAGGTCCCGGAAGGCATGCCAACGGATGTGTTTACGGGATTGTCCAGTGCCCCGTCCCAGAGACTTGCCCAAGTGCTGGATACCATTGTAAGGGTCAGTGCGGGAGAAATGCCGACCACGGGATACTGCCAGTAGTTGGTCGGGACTATGAACCTTAATTCATCGGAAAACGAGTAGCTTCGAAAGGCCTTGACCCTGGATGCGCCGATAAGTGAATGATAGATCAATCCGGCAGTGTAGCACTGGCTGTCCGAGTCGTTTCTTCCTTTGGAGTTACCAGATGACATCCCGCCTATGTACAGGTATATGGCGTTTTTCGGGGCAAGTCCCAGTAATGCCAGGTCATGCATATCATTCCGCTCGCAGGTCATGAACGGAACGGTTGTCATAAGCAAGAAAAGAATAATTGCTATTTTTCTCATAAAAACCGGATACCTCGGCGCTCTATGAGAATATTACCAGAGAGGCGGCGCCATGTCTATAAAATAATTATCGGACCGAATATTATTTGCGGTTTCCCCTATTTTCTCCTGGAGTCAAAGCGGCTCTTTTTTTCACAGCGGGATATGCAGGTATCCCGTGACGGCCCCGAAAGGGCCCCGCACCTGGTCTCGCAGGGGGACGGATCAGTGTTGGTTTCAGGTTCTTTCTTTTTCGGGGGATTGTATCGTTTATTATCGAGACAGAGCCTCCTGCACGTTACATTGTCTATGCCCTTATAAGGCTCGCACAGTTTTTCGCAGTCGCTTATCTTCTTCTTCACTTCATTATTTCCCACGGGGGCATTCCTTTTTTTTGTATTGATGCAGGTCTTGACGCACCGGTATCTGCTTTCGCCATCCAGCGTGGCGCAGCGGGCGTCGCATTCATTATAAGCGCTGGACCTGTCCGGATCCGGTTCGGCAGTCATGACGGCGACAGGAAATCCCGCCATCAGCAGTAGTGCCATCACCATGGGGAAACGTGGTTGTATCGCGAGATTACGTTCCATATTATTTTTTTACTCCGATAATCCTTTTTATGAAAATTTTGAATGTTTCGGGCGATAGGCGCGAACGCGTGTGACGGATGATTTCGAGTTTATCATGGTCATTGCGGATATCATACGATATTATATACTCCTTTATTCCGCTGCCGGCCCAGAGACTGCCATACCGGAGGTCGATAAGCTTCAAGCCAGCCTCGGTCTGTTCTATTGAATAAAAGTTCTTGGCAAGTGAAATGATCGTCTTGATGGCCGAATTTTTCAGCATATCACCGAGATATTCATGGTTCTTGGGATTAATGTCAAACGATATCGCGGCATCCCGGTCAAGAAGGGAATAGTACCCGGTAAAAAAACTGTCCCGGCCTTCGGCAATCCCGACCCATAGAAAATTTGAAAAGGGCATCGGTGTCGTCATGTACCTGGAATGTTCAATGGCCTGTTTTTTATAATTATCCTCAAAGACGGAATCGATATGCATTTTCACGAGGACGGTCGTCGCGAGATAGACCAGCGCCGTAACGGATCCGGCCGCGAAAAGGATTTTTTTAAGGCGTTCGTTCTTTTTAACCGCGAAAAGGGACACCGCGGCTACGATGATCGGAACGCTGAAGAAAGGATCGGCAATGGCGATGGAGCTGATGGCGGCGCGATAATCGCTGAAGGGCAGAAAAATCCGGGTGCCATAGGTGGTGAAGCAGTCAAGAACGATATGTGATAGGATCGCGCACAACACGATAAGAGTCCATGTCAGGAATCGCCCCTTTGCGTTTTTCGAGCCAGTACAGCGGCATATGGCATAGGCGACAATCGGCGACAGGAGAAGGGCAAAAACAACCGAATGGGTTATGCCCCGATGGAAGTCCAGTTTTGCCATGGGTTCCATGAAAAGGGTCGGTAGGAGGTCAAGGTCAGGCGAGGCGCCGGCCATTAACCCCGCGATAGGGGCGCGCAGGCCTTCCTTTTTCCCGCCTATGAAGCCGCCCATGGCCGCTCCCAGGGCGCTGTGTGTCAAAGGGTCCATGATTGACTCCTACCCTTTCTGCCATTTGAAGAGGAGCGATCCGGTGACCAGGAAGACCAGAGACATGGCCGCGAGAATGAGTATGTTGGATCGCACATCCTGGATCCCGGCGCCGTCGTTCATGATCTTCCTGGCGGCATCGATCATCTGGGTAAGGGGAAAAATCCTGGACGCCTTCTGCACCCACGGCTCCGATCCCTCGAGGGAAAACCAGACCTCGGACAGGAACATCATGGGCCAGGTTATCAGGTTGAGGATGCCGCCGGCGAATTCCTCGCTGCCGCTGCGGGAGGCCACGACCAGGGCCAGGGATATCATGCTGAAGCCGCCCAGGCAGACCACCAGGAGGAGCGTGAGATATGATCCGCGCACCTGGAACCCGTACATGAGCTTGCACCCGATGAACACGATGGCGGTGGTCAGCAGGATAAGAAACATGCGCGACATTATCTGCGACGTGAGGAACTCCCAGGGCCAGAGCGGAGTGACGCTCATCCTTTTCAATACGCCGTTTTTCCTGTAGGTGACCACCACATAGCCGACGCCGAAGAGAGCGCTGAACATCATGTTCATCCCCAGTATGCCCGGGAAAAGCCATTCTATGTAGGGGATCTCGATGCCGCGGACGGACTCCTTCTTCAAATCTGTTTTGGGGATGGTGGCGCTGGACTTGAGGAGATGTTCCGTGATATATCCTTTGGGCGAAGTCCTGCTTGTCCAGTAGGTCTTTCTTTCCTGGTCTATGAGAAGGTCGATCCGGTGATGGAGGAGCTTCGGCATGGCCAGCTCTTCGGAAGAAAAGGGGATAAAATCGATATATTTAACTTTTTTAAAGGCTTTTAGCTGCGTGTCGGAATCTGATTCGGCAACGGTGGGGGTGCCGATAATACCGACTTTATAGAGTATTTGACGGTCATCGCTGAAAAGAACGCTGAACCCGACGATGACCAGCACGGGGAACAGGATGTTCCACGCAAAGGCGGACCGGTCCCTCAGAAATTCGAGGTTTCGCGCTTTGAAAAGTGTCCATATTCGTTTAAACATCGCACAGCTCCTTCTACGGGACGGTCCCCCGATGACAGGTCCTCTCAGGCCCGTAGATCGTGGCCGGTCAGTTTTAAAAAAAGGTCCTCAAGGTTCTGATTGCGCACATTCATCGTCGACAGGTCGACTCCCAGCTCCATCAGCCGGTGAAGGCATTCGTTGGGAGATGTAGTCTCTATCTCTATCGTATCGTATCGGCGAAACCACTGGCAGGGAAAATTATCAAGGACCGCATTGTCGATCGAGGCATTGAGCGTAATGGAAACGCCGCCGCAGTGCTCCTTGAGGAGCCCCCGGGGCGTACCCATGGCTATGATCTTCCCGTTATCGATGATGCCGATGCGGTCGCACAGAATTTCCGCCTCTTCCATGTAATGGGTTGTCAGAACGATGGTTCGATTCTTTGACTTGATCCGGTGTACGATATCCCAGAGGTGGCGGCGCGCCTGGGGATCGAGACCGGTCGTCGGCTCGTCAAGAAAAAGCAGCTCCGGGTCGTTGGACAGGGCCATGGCCAGGAGAAGGCGCTGCTTCTGCCCGCCAGATATCTTGCGGTTGTCGCGCTTGAGGATATCTTCGAGACGGCAGGTCTCTATCAATTCAGCCACGTCGGCCTTGCGGTCGTAGAGGTTCCGGAAGGTGAGGAGAGTTTCCTTTACGGTAAGGAACTGGGGCAGCTCCGTATTCTGGAACTGGATCCCGACCTCGTTTTTAAAGGAATTGCCCCGGCGCTTTCCCTTGTAAAATATCTCCCCGCCGGTGGGCTTGAGTATCCCCTCGATGACCTCTATCGCGGTGGTCTTGCCCGCGCCATTCGGACCCAGAAGGCCGAAGCATGTGCCCGGCTCGATGGCAAAGCTAATGCCGTCCACGGCCTTCACTTCCGGGTAATACTTTTTGAGGTCACTAACTTCGAGGATCGGATTCATATGATAGTTACTTTACATCCCGCACGCATGAAATCTGTTGCCATAGACGCCATTAAGTTACATTAAAATAACACTGCCATGACGGCATCAATCCTCTTGAGGGTTTTTTCAAGGTCGGATGCGTCTTTTTTCGACATCTGGTTTCTAATCCTGTCCAGGGATTCAAGGATTTCGTATATGCCATCGAAGGCCGCGCCTATGCCGAGGTCATTGTCCATATTATTTTCAAAGACTCGCTGAATATCGCCAATAAGCTCTTTTACGCGGCGATCCCCGGGATTATTGGACCGGGGAGGCCTGCACAGCTTCAGGGCAAGGGTCCGGAACGATTCCATTTTAGCGCACGAATCCTTGAAACGGGCGGCTGTGAAATTTAGTTTTTTTCTATAATGGGTATAGAAGAGAAAAAACCTCAGATCGCGGTTTCTGCAACCGTGACGGTAAATATCCTCGGGGTATATGATATTACCCCTGCTCTTCGACATTGCCTTGCCGTCCACGATGAGGTGGGCGCCGTGAAGATAGTAGTTCGCGAAGGTGGTGCCTGTATAGGACTCGACAATGGCGATGTTGTAATCGTGATGGCGGAAAATATTATCAATGCCGCCGCAGTTGATGTCGATCGAGCCGCCAAGGTGCTGGATTATCACCGACGGGTCCTGGATATTCCATGACGGCCGTCCCTTTCCAACGGCCGTGTCCCAGCACTTGATATCGCCGTCGCGATATCCGTGCCAGAGGATAAAATCGCCCAGGTTCCAGCGGTTGCCGTTATAGGTGTCGCGCTTGAAGCGGATCTTTTTCTTCGGCCAGCGCTTCAGGTCAAGCCGATAGAGCTTCCCGAATCCCTTGAATTTCATGGGATCGAAGAAAATATCCGCGCCATGGCGGTAGGCATGGCCGGTTTCCATCAATTTCTTTATCAGCCTGCCGGCGCAATCCACGCAAAGGGAGGCCCTCTGCGCCTTTTTCGGCAAAAGCATATGGAGCGACCTCATTTCGGAAAGAAAGATCCTTTCAATGTCGCCGGTCAGGTCATCGATCTTCTTTTTTTTCTTTATGGCCTCCATGATCGTCTTATCCTCGATATCGGTAAGGGGTATCGCCCGGTCCACGCGATAGTCTTTGAACTGAAGATACCGCACGAGGATGTCTTCGAACATGAAGGTGCGGTAATTGCCGATATGTGGACGACGGTATATCGATGGACCACAGGTAAATATCTTAACATTACCTTTATTGCGCGGCTTGAATTCTTCCAGAGATCGTGACATCGTATTGTATAATTTCAGCATATCTGTCCTATCTGCGCAATTGCTTGTCAATGATCAAGCGCCGTATTATAATGTAGCAATCCTATAATCTCACGAAAAAATGTCAATTGAAAGTGGTTCTTCCATCAACAATAAGGACCCGTGACGACTGGTGCGCTTTAATCGCAGCTCGCTAAAATCCCATAGCAAGCTGCGGGGTATTTGATGGCGCCCCGGCGCATTTTATTATTGACTTACAATTAATCCATAGTGTAAATAATCAGGTTTTACCCGGCATAAAAAAAAAGAAAGCAGGTGATTCCATGACCCAACCACTGTCGTTTATAGCCGGATCAAGGGCACTCCGTATAATACGCGATGAAGGATTAACCCCGGACCGGGTCAGCGTAATGGCCGGAGCGGCAGGAGGGCCCAAGTGGCTGATACTGGGGGGTATTGACCGCAGCCTGGCGGTAATTTTCAAGCACAGGAAGAAGCCTCTATACCTGCTGGGCTCCTCCATCGGAACATGGCGTTTTGCCGCCCTGGCACAGAGCAATCCTGCAGCCGCAATCGATGCCTTTGAAACGGCCTACCTGAATCAGTCATATTCGTCGGCACCGACCGCAGAAGAGGTATCGGCCGTAAGCCAGGTTATCCTGGACGCATATTTCCCTGAAAAAAAGAAGCTTGAAGTATTGCAACATCCCTATTACCGCCTGAATATTCTTGCCGTCAGGGCACGGCATATCCTGGCAGTTGAATCCAGGGCGGCCATCGCAGCCGGAATGGCCCTGGCGACCCTTACCAATCTTCTATCACGAAGATCCATGGGCCTGCATTTTGAAAGGACCTTGTTCTGCGATGGCAGAGATGTACCCCCGTTTTATAATATGGGCGGCTTCCCCATCCTTCACGCATACCTTGCAGAAGATAATATAAAGCAAGCCGTCATGGCATCCGGTTCAATCCCATTGGTTATGAAAGGAGTGACGGATATCCCCGGCGTTCCAGTCGGGACATACCGTGACGGGGGCATGATAGATTATCACATTGATATTCCCTTTGATTCGGACCCGGATCATATAGTACTCTACCCCCATTATACGGATTCCATCATTCCCGGATGGCTTGACAAGCACCTGCCGTGGCGGCGGGCCCATAAAAAGAATATGGAAAATGTCCTTATAGTCTGCCCGTCAAAGGATTTTATAGGAGCCCTCCCCTATGGAAAGATACCTGACCGGAATGATTTCATGAAATTCAGGGGAAAGGACTCGGAACGCCTGGACTACTGGCGCAGGGCCGTTCAGGGCGCGAAAAATCTTGGTGAAGAATTTTATGAGGCGGTGGCTTCGAAAAAGATCAGCTCAATGGTTGTAGAATATCAAGCCAAGGAGTAAATATGAATAAGAAAGTCCATGTCATCGGTGGAGGACATGGACTTGATATTATGAAAGCATCTCTTTTATTTGCCGCCTTTCAAAGCGGGATACCCTGCTTTGATCGCTTCCGTGAGCAGCTTGTTGTATTTAGACGTTTTGGCAGGTTCGACGTAATTCGGGTGTTTGACCATCAATTTCATTTTTTCCATCGATTTTGCCGGAATGCTCTTGATGGTTGAATTGGCTATTCCAACAGGAACGCCTGGGCCAAGATCCGGATCGATCAAAAAGGAAACCCTGGTATTTTCCCTGTCGACCCATTCAAGAAGGAATTCACAGCTGAAGCGAGGCATCCTGACATAGCCTTTTTTCGCATCATAGGCCATATCATTGGTAGAGAAGGCATTGATGAGGCACCAGCCCTTCGGGTAATTGAGAGTAACGTTTGATTTTAGCACCATATCCCTGTCGGTAAGGATGGGGACATGCTGCTGGAACCAGAACACAAATACGTCAGCCTGGTCATTGACAACTTTAAGCATCTTCGTGTTTACGCAATCTGACATCCACGTAGGATAGTTGATGATGTCCCTGAGAACCATCCCGACGACCTCCATTCTGGCCGGAATGACGCATACGGCCTTCGCGGCAATGTATTCCTTGCCGGGAACCGGGCTGGTGTATACCTGGCAGCCGTTCTTCATTCCTTCAAGCTTCCATTGATATTTCACGCCGCTCTGCGTGCCGGTTGTAATAACCGCAATAAATAAAAATAATGACCCGATGATAAGAAATCTTTTTTTGAACATAAAAACCTCCAATCCCCGTTATGATAGTTTGATAATCCCGCTAAGACCGACCAATGATCCGATAACCAATTAATTCAATTTGATAATTGAATATAATTTGACCGTCCAGCCGGATTTTAATGATGAATTCATAACAAAACCCTTCATCCGACATGATTATCAGATCGTTGGGTTATTTACCAAAGTCCCGCATATCTGTCAAGAAATAAACTGACATGTCAGTTCTAATATTATCCGGGTTCAGTCGTGCATTGAGGTATGGAGCCATACCGCCTGCAGGGTTGACACTCGTCAGTTCGTCAAAATCACTGCGACGCTCAGTTCGGCTGCACATCTATCCATCAAACCACTAAAATATGACAAAACATGAAAAATGATGTATATTGGACATGTCCCCATTGATCATGACAAATGTTCTTCTACCCATTTAGCGGCGTGATTCGTTTTCATCGGATGTGGTATTTAAGTGTAGAGTATGTTTCGTTCAAAACGAGGCCGAGGAAGCTTATGAATGTATCACGGCGGCATTTTATTGGCAGGATACTGCCCTGCTTTTCGGTGATCTTCTTGTTGTTGATGAATTTTATCAGGAAGGTGAATCCTATGGCAGCCCACTCAGCTGAAAAACATCAGGACCCGAAAATACGGAACCATAAAATAACCGTAAAAAAGATCGTTGCCGTGGAGCCATGCACGTCATATAATCCTGACAAGACGTACCCCGCCCTTAAGAAGGCGCTGGATGCCATCAGGTACAAATGTACACGCGGCTGCAAGGTCCTTATCAAGCCGAATATCATAGGGCAGAATACCCCGGATCAGGCCACGACAACACATCCGGGAATCATAGACGCCGTGTGCAGATATTTCAAAGAACTTGGCTGCGCCATAACCATCGGCGATTCTTCTGCTTTTTACCAGGGCGGCTGCACATTGGCCGGTATGGAAAAATCCGGCATTGCCGCTGTCGCCGGGAAATACGGCGCATCCATAGTCCCCTTCGAAACTACGCGCCTCAGAAAAATAACATCGGGCAGGTACCTGAATCCCTTCTACGTGACCGAGGCCGTGTTCGACCATGACCTGGTGGTAAATGTCCCCAAGCTTAAGCTCCATCGCCTGGCACGGTACACGGGGGCGATAAAGAACGTGTACGGGTGCGTCGTGGGAGGGTCCAAGCAGCTGTACCACAAGCAGTTCCAGCACCGGGATGATTACCAGGACGCGTGGGGGAAGCCCATCGTCGATGTGTACGAGGCTGTGTCGCCGCGCCTCACGATCATGGACGCGGTCATCGGTCTCGACAAGAACGGTCCCGCCGCAAACGGGGAACCGCGCTTCACCGGGCTTGTTCTTGCCTCTGAAAGCGGTCCGGCCCTGGACATGGTGGCGTGCCGAATCATCGGGTACGATCCGATGTGGGTCCCGGCCGTGAGAGAGGCCATGGAGAGGGGCCTTGTTTCTGCCGCGGCGGTCAGAACGATCGGCGCCATACCGTCAATACCCTATGTGAAGCTGCCTGACATAGAGATCGCGAAGGGTGTTGCCGGCAAAATCGATGATTATTTTTTTGATCAGTTTATCGTGCATCCGCATATCAACAGGAAAAAATGCACCCGTTGCGATGCCTGCGTCGAAAAATGCGCGGTCAAGGCCATCAGCTATGACAGGGAACGACTTCCCGTCATCGATTCCGGTTTGTGTATCAATTGCTACTGCTGCGAATCCTATTGCGGCAAAGGGGCCATTACCCTCAGGGGAAGCGCGGCCAATCTGCTCATGCGAGGCATGCGACTGCTCATGAAGCTTTAGCGAAGGAACCGCACTTCCCTACATCATGGAAAAATAATAGTTCTCGATCATCTCGAAGTTTTTTCGTATGGCGCTTGCCCCGGTGATGATGTTCATATGGCCCGGCAGGAGATATTCGATATCAAGCTTCGATATGCGCTTGATGCTTTCTATGAGTTTTTCGCCGTCGCCTCCGGGAAAATCGACCCGCCCCACGCTCTGTTCGAAGACAACGTCTCCGCAGACGAGGGTCTTTTTCTCCTTCCAGTAGATGCAGACCGATCCGGGGGAATGACCGGGCGTGTGATAGATCTCAAGGTCGGTGCCATTGACGGTCCACAGGCCGTCTTTTAAAACAATATCGAACTCCAGCTTCGGGAAGGCCATGCCAAACATCTGGAAGAATTGCGGCCCCAATTTATTGTAGAAGGTGATCTCCTCTTCATGCATGGCGATGGGTATCTTCTTTTTGGCAAACTCCAGGGAACCCTCGAAATGATCGGGATGGCAGTGGGTGTTGGCGCAGAATTTGATGTTCTTCGGATCAAGGCCGTCCTTTTTCATTTCCTCGAAGCGCATGTCCAGGTAGTTCTTGAGGCCCGGATCGAAAAGGATATTGAGGGGTTCGCCGAAATAGAACATGTTGGCGTTGTTGACGAAATATCCCTTCCACACATATGAGTACACACCTTCACAGACTTTCATGCAATCACTCCTTTCGTTTTTTGGGTATCGGTTTCCCGAGTTTGCCCAGCACCTTCTTGATATCGTCCCACACGTCCCTGCGCAGGGGACTGGCTTCACCGCCGTTCCTGAGTAGATAGCTGGGATGGTACGTCGGCATCACGGGGATGCCATGGAAAGAGCCCCAGTTCCCCCTCAGTTTGGTGATGCCGGTCGACGTGTCGAGAAGAAATTTTGCCGAGGGACTGCCCAGGGCCACGATCGCGCGGGGCTGAATGATCTCCACCTGGCGCCGAAAAAGTGGGAACAGGCGGTCAATTCATCATTGTCGGGGGGCCTGTCTCGTTCGAATTTCATGTCCACCGTGGGCCTGCACTTGACCAGGTTGGCGATGAAGACTGAAGAGCGGGGAACGCCCATGCCCAGCTCGATGATCCTTGTCAGTAGCTCACCGGCGCGGCCGACAAAGGGACGGCCGGTAAGGTCCTCCTGCTTCCCGGGGCCCTCGCCGATGAACATGACCTCAGCGTCAGGATTGCCTTCACCGAACACGGTCATGGTCCTGGTTCCGGCAAGCCTGCAGCGTGAGCAACCCGCGACCTCGGCCTTGAGGGCCTGAAGCATCTGTTCCTTCGTCTCCATGGGGCAATCATCCTGTATATTTTGTATTTGTCAAATATTCCCTACATCTATATAATGAAAAAATCATCAATCTGGAGAATAGCCATGGAATACTTTGATTCTTTCAAAACAAAAGAAGGTATCAGCCCGCTCAAGGGTTTCGTTTTTAAAGAGGCTCACCTGAACAACGTTATGATCACCTGGGTGGAAATGCAGCCTGGCTCGGTCCTACCCGAGCATAGCCACCACCATGAGCAGATCAGCCTTGTTCTGGAAGGAGCGTTGGAGCTGACCGTCGCTGGCAATACGAGGGTAATGAAAAGGGGGGATGTGGCTGTTGTCCCCTCCGGCACAGTCCACAGCGGACGGGTCCTTGATGAGTTCACTATCGCCGTTGATTCGTGGAACCCCATTCGGGAGGATTATATTCCTAAGAAATGAACGAATTTGAAGATGACGATTTCCCGGATCCCGAGGATTTCAAGGAAAAACCGAAGTGTCCGCCGGGACCCCTCGCCCGGTTCCCTTCGCTGCGCAACGCCATACCGGCGCTGATACTATTCCTGATATTTTATCTGGCCACCGCGGTTTATAACAGATCTGCTGCCGGGGACTACCTGTGGCTGAGCGGAGACTCCATTTTCAAGCACCATGAGTATTGGAGGCTTTTTACATCTCTCTGCACCCACGGGGACCTGTACCATCTATTCAGTAACGCCCTGATTTTTCTCGTATTCGGATGGATGCTGAAGGCCTATTTCGGCCTGATCGTTTTTCCCGCTGTTTCACTGGTAATTGGGTTACTGACCAACCTGCTGACAATAGCGGTCTATGATCCGTCCATAAAACTGCTTGGGGCTTCTGGCATGGCCTACGGCATGGTGGCTCTGTGGCTCGTTTTTTACATCCACCATGATGTCGATCATACTGTGCCGATGCGACTCTTCAGGGCCATTGGTTTCTCTCTTGTCATGATGTTTCCGACCACCTTCGATCCCCATGTGAGCTACCTCGCCCACGCCATCGGCTTCGTCATCGGCCTTGTCCTGGGAGTGCTCATCCTGCCATTTATTCGCATCGGTGAACCGGTATAAAAAAGTTCTTGTAAAAAACCGGAGATATTTCGATTTAATGACATGCGTTGCGAGACCCTATCAGCACCGATCATCTCAAATGATATGAAACGCGGAGTGGCCCATGTACGGTGAAATGCACCTATCGCGCCGTGAATTGCGTTCCTGCATGGACCTGGGCAAGGCTTTGACCTCGGAACTGGACCAGAACAGGCTATTCGGCACCATACTGAAAAAGCTCTCTGACCTGATCCCGGCCGACATTTGGTCCCTAATGCTCGTGGAGCGCGAAAAGAACGAGCTGGTCTTCAAATTGAGCATCGATCTCGACATGAAAGAGGTCAAGGATATCAGGATAGCCATGGGACAGGGCATCGCCGGGCAGGTGGCCCTGACAAAGACGCCCATGGTCGTGGATGATGTGCGCACATGCAAGTATTTTAACGACCAGATAGATCGCATATCGGGCAAGGTCACAAAGTCGGTAATGTGCGTGCCCCTGGTGTTCGGGAACCAGGCAGTGGGTGTCATTGAGGCCATAAATCCGTATAAGACCAGCAAGAAAGCCCTGTCTCTCCTGATGTTCGTGGCCGATTATGCTGCCATAGCTGTTGAAAATACCCGTCATTATCAGCATATTCAGACCCTCGCGAACAAGGATAATCTTACCGGTCTGTACAACACCCGCTATTTATACAGCCGGTTGTCTGAATTATTTGAAACAAGCAAGAATACGAACAAACCCTTCGGGCTCATCTTCATGGACCTGGACAACTTCAAGAAAATCGTGGACGCCCATGGCCACCTCAACGGGAGTCAGGCGATCCAGGAAGTGGCCCATACCATCATCGAGGCTTTGTCAGAACCAGCCTTCGGCGTCAGTTACGGGGGCGATGAATTTGTCATTGTCCTTCCAGGTTTTGACAGGAAAGCGACCATAGACAAGGCGGAGGAAATCCGCTCCCTTATGGTAAAGACCGTGTATCTGTCGAACAGGGGAATTAACGCAAGGTTGAGCGCCAGCTTCGGCGTCGCTGCCTATCCGGAAGACGCGACAAATTTAACCCGACTTCTTTCGGTGGCCGACAAGGCTATGTTCAATATCAAGGACAAGGGGAAGAACGCGGTGGGCGCTTTATTTTAAAAAAAGCCGGGATAACGGCTCTCGCGTATTATTCGTTTTTGTATTTTACGATATTCTTCTCATCAACGAGCAGCACCGCGGCGGCTATTACCGTAGTCCACAGGCCGTTTTTATTTCCTTCCGCGGACTGTGATATGTTGCGCGTCTTGAAAATGTGTCCGCTGGCGCGGTAGACCTGTTTTCGCTCGTCCCAGGCCTGGTCTGAATCAAAGGGAATACCCAGGGTTGATGCCAGCATGGTTGCCGCCAGATCTTCTGCGAAATCCCCGGAAACCTTGGATATCTCGCCAAAGGAATGATGTTCCGACAGATAGCCGTAGTTTTCCTGGTCCCGTGGCATCGCAATGCCTATGGCCGCTGATACCAGCCTGTTGGGCTCATTGGTCTCATTTCGAGCCATGACACAGAATGTTATCTGTCCGGGGTGGAGCAGTTTGACCCCCTCTTTCTGGGGTATAATTCTACATTTGGGCGGTAAAATGCTGGATACGTAAACGAGGTTGCACTTTTCTATGCCGGCATTTCTCAATGCAAGCTCAAATGATGAAAGTTTATTTTTGTGAACGCCAACGCCTTTTGTGAGAAACAACTTACTGGGGACCATACCGCCTCTTAATTCCGTAAAATATAATGAATACTATTTTATGTCACTTTGGATGACAAGTTGTTTTAAAAACAAGACACATTTTTGCATATCTGAAAATAAAACAAGAAAAAAAAATTTCAAAATTCAATTTTTGACGGCCTCTCAAAGGATTTGATCCTTATGGATTTCGCGGCTTATCTGACGGGGATCCTGAGAAATGCGGTGGTTTTGTGGTTCTCAGAGGTAATGACAAAATCGCGGTCGTTGCCCCCCATGCTCCGGAGCATCATGGATATGAGGATCAGGCCGAGGCCGGCCCCTTCATCGATCTCGGTGCTCACCTCTTCATCGTTTTCAGCGAAATACTCGGTAATATCGGAATACCGGCTGGCGCTTTGAAGTTTGTTCTGCACTGTTGTCTTTTCCCGATCGGTCATTTCGACCGGGTTTGATACCGTGATGTTCAGGCAATTCTCAACAGATTGAATTACCACCTCCGCCCGCATGTCATAATCGCGGGCCAGGCGCTCAAGGCTGCCGGCGTTTTCCCTGCTCAGCTCAAGCTTGAAAAGCTTTAAGGCCATTTCGTAATCAATCACGCTTTCCGAGCGATTTTTCGATGCGTAGCCTTCAAAATAGATATTTTTGAAGTTCGCCTTGACCGCATTGATGACAAGCTCTTTCAAGCAGGTGTACACCGGTGGAACCAATTCAGGCTTTTCGAAATTATCGAATATAAGGCCAAGCACCTCTTTCATTCGGCTTTCAACGTAATCGCTCACCGAATAGGCCAGTATTTTTATCTTTTTATTCTGTTTAACGGCTTCCTCAAGGGTCATATCTTTACAATATCCCTGAACATCCCAAAACAATTGTTTCTAATGACACAGTATATTAATTATATTTATTATCAAGCTAATAATCATTGAGATTTGTAAAAACTGATGCCTGAAAAATCGATTAAGTAAGCAATTTAATTTAAGACAATTAGAGCTATTTGTTTATTAAAATATAAAAAAATGATGTGTATTCATTTTTTTATTTGATATGCCTCGCATCATTGCAGTATATTAAACACCAGGCTGATAAAGATAAGTCCATTGATCATCATGATCAGCCTGCATTTAACAGGTGAGTGTGGATAGCCCATGTTAAGCACATATGAAATCAAGGCACTGGATGAGATACGTCAGTGGGAAAAGGGTAAGCCGGGCTTGGGCCATAAAACCATCGATTCGGTGGGAAAGCCCGTCACCCTGTTCATCGATAATGTACCCAGGCCGTTACGCCTGGCAGTGGAGAAGGCGGTGATCGGTTTTATGGAGATGCTGAAGGACGTATCATACTGGACCTATACGGAAAAAAGCATTATAAAAAAAGCTAGAAGAGCGGGACTCGATGTTCATTCCATTTCAGATCTGGCGGGACAGGACATGCGGGATCTTGACAGGATTGCCCGGGGATTTTTTAGCTCCGGAAAAATCATTGCCGCCCTTGAAGGCGCCGGCTGCGGCTTGGGAGGCCTGGCCCTTGTCGCGGCGGACATCCCGGCGATCATGGGAATTCTGTTCAGGACTATACAACAGATAGGATCGGCGTACGGCTTCGACATGAAGGACCCGTCCATGGCCCCTGTGGTCATGGGCATTTACAGCGCCGGCTGCTGCGGCTCCGCAGCAGCAAAAACCGCCGCCCTGGCTGATCTCCATTTCGCGGCTGCTGCCATGACCGGGAAAGCGGCCTATGCCAAGGCGGCTGCCCGTTCAAAGACATCGTTATTGCTGAAATTTCTCGAACACTCGACCGGTAACATTCCGGCCCATATCGCGAAGAGCATTTCGAAACGAAAGATCACCCAATTAATTCCCGTAATCGGCGCCGTCGTTGGCGCCGGTTTTAACTACTGGCTGATGAGCAGCACCATGACTTCGGCCTATATGATTTTCAGAAAGCTTCATCTTGATAACAAAGTAGCCGCCGAAGCTTCGGTTTCTTCTATATTTGCGTCCAGTGCCCGGGTTAAACGCCTGTCTTCCAATTTTCTTTATCGGTAAATCATGCCATGGTATATCTAATCGGTGTAGATCACCTGGTGCAATATGATGGACCGGTGCCGGAGCCGATCAGGATTGAATTCCGGTCCTATATTATCGATGTATGCCGCGATCTTGCCGTAGATGTCATAGCCGAGGAGTTCAGCGAAGAGGCGTTGCATGATGTTTATAACGCGACGGCTGGGACAGCCGTTGAGGCTTCCCTGATGCTGGGGATTCGGCACAGATATTGCGATCCCGGCGAAAAGGAGCTTGAAGCCCTCGGCATTCCCTACTTCGGCGAGCTCCTTGAAAGGGCGAAAGCAGAATATGCCGCGCCACCGTCCTATATACTGGACAGGGTGCTCAGAGAAAAGGTGCGCAGCCTTGCTGTGGAAATGGCCAAAACGTATTGGCGAAAGCGGGAAGAATTCTGGTATGAACGATTGAGGGAAGTTCTTGACATGAATATAGTGTTCATTTGCGGCCATGAACACGTGGGACGATTCATGTCGGTCCTTGCCGCTCATGGCAGTGAATCTAAAATGGTGGAGCCGTTCTGGAAGAAGGAGATATTCACTGATTATGGCACAATCGGTCTGACTTGAGTCAGAAAAAATAGGCTTGTTGTAAAACTGCATATAATCATTTATTAATTAATTATAATAATAAAACAGGAATGCCATGGAATATACAAATGAACAAAATAACAAGATAGCTCAGGTAATTGAAAAGCTTTCCAGCGGTAATGCAGATGTTAAAAATTCTCCTTCAACGCGCGTAATGGCCATTAATCTATTGAATGCCATGGCTTGGGATGTCGCCAAAGTGTTTGAGTCACTGCGATAAAATAGCCGATGTATATATTAGTTGATATTTTTTAACAATTATAAAATCATTCACTATGTATAAAATATAATATACATTATTGATGTTAATGTCATAAAATAGAATTATAATTTATGATATTTTTAATGATCTTAGCTAACTTTAAACTGTCAAATTTATAATGAATTTAGATAATTATTATGAAACCAAAAACTACCTCAAATAATAAACTCTTCCTGGAAATACTGCCTGATTTTGTTACAGATGGACAAATCAGAGAGGCCCTCTCCGGTTCTAAGTCAAAGCTACTTATTGAAAACGGCGTCAAAACTGCCTGCATAGTTTCTTCGGAACCGGTGGACGCAAAAATCTATCTCTCCATGGTGAATGCCCTCACAAGGAGCGGAATTCAGGTGATGAGCCTCTATTTCGATACACCCGATGCACAGCATGTCAATGTCTTAAAGGCTGCGGTTAAAGATTTGAAAAAAGCCCTCGCCGGGGGTGGGTGTCTGATTATCTCTTACAGGACCAGGTTTGCCCTGCCCCTTATAGCATGCATCCACATAGCCAACGGCAGGAGCGTCAATGATGCCATTGAGACGGTGCGGAAAATAAAAAAGGACGCGGAAGAGCTCAATACTTACAAGGGGCTTATTGAAGCTTTCAAGGAAACCTATTCACAGCCTGATGATGATGCCGGCAAAATCAAGGATGCGGTAAGGATTGACCGTTCCGTTGTAATCTCCAGGGATGCCGGACCGGATCATTTGAGGAAGGTACCGGCCGCCGGACCTGCTGTTCCTATACCGGTACCTGCCAAGGCTGAGCAGAAACCTGCGCCTGCAGCCAAACCCGACACATCGAGGCAGAAAAAAGAAACCACTGCCGCAGCTGCCGGCGCAAAAGCCGGCGAGACCGGGGAAGTATCCAATGATAAGAAAGAATCGAAGAAAGAGCCCGGGAAAGTAAAAACAGCTCTCGCGGCGCCGGTGGAGATAACCGAGGTCGGTGCCGGACCTTTTTACAGGTCCATACGTTTTAAGCTCATATCGATAATATCGTTAATCATCTTCGCGTCTTTGACCGGCATGATTTTCCTTGCCAGTTATTTTTTCAGGAATGACAACAAGATACGCGTACAGGAAAGCAACCTGCAGATTTCCGAGGTTATCGCCCTCAAGATAAAATCGGAAATCGAGAAGTACCAGATCATGTCGTCCGTAATGCTCAAGGAGCAAAAAGGAACGACCGCAGGCGAGGAGAGCATTCTCGAGGCGGGGCGGAAAGAAGTGCTTTTTACCGGCATCGCCCGGCAGGACGAAAAGTCCGGTGCTCAGAAATTCGATAAAACCTTTTATAACACGCCATTGATGAACAAATTTCTGATCAATGAAAACGATATCAATACAATCAATGATAAAAAGCTGCAGGCACTCTCCTTCTCGGGGGAACATCTTATTATTAACGTATCGCCGTACCTGGACAATACCGTGTTCTCACTCAGCTTTCCCCATGAACGCGACGTCAACGGAGCTGTAAAATCGATAATTATCAGCTATATCCGCCTTGAAAATCTGATGAAAACGTTCGCCACGGCAGGCATCACTAAGGTTTTCATGGTAAATTTCAAGGGCGATGTCATTGCCCATCCAGACGCAAATGTCATCAAGAGCGGGACCAACTACGCGACGCTCCCCATCTGCAGCATGATGATGAAAAGCAAGATCGATAACGGCCAGACCCGCTACAAGGACTCAAAAGGTATCTACTACCTGGGCTCCTTCAAAAAGATCGACATGGGCGGCTTCGGCATAATCGCCACGGCCGATGAGAAAAAGGCCTTTGAGGCCGTCTATGACATCCAGCGCCGGAATATGATCATTATGGGAATCGTCCTCACCGGAGCCATTCTGATAATATTCTTCTTCGGGAAGACCATAACGACGCCCATTATCCGGCTTGTCGGAGCCACCAGGAAAATCATAGAGGGACAGTACCATGTGGACATTGCGCCTACAACGAAGGATGAGATCGGCCAGCTGACCAGCACCTTCATCCAGATGGGGAAAGGACTTGAGGAAAAGGAACGCATCAAGAGCGCCTTCGGCAAGTTCGTAAACAAGGAGATAGCCGAGGCCGCCCTCCGCGATGACCTGCGTCTCGGCGGCGAACGCAAAACGGTGGCCATACTCTTTTCTGACATACGTCAATTCACGGCAATTTCGGAGAAACTTGAGCCGGAAGAGGTCGTTGAATTTCTAAACATCTACATGACAAAAATGGTTTCGTGCATTGAAAAATCCGACGGTATCGTAGATAAATTCATCGGGGACGCCATCATGGCAGTATGGGGAACTCCCATTTCCAAGGGCAACGACACGGAGAACGCCGTCAACAGCGCACTCATGATGAGAAAGGAGCTCATTGAATTCAACAAGGGCCGAGGCGGAACCAAGAAGCCGATCATCATCATCGGATGCGGGATCAATACCGGAACGGTCCTCGCCGGTCAGATCGGATCCGAGAACAGGATGGAATATACAGTCATCGGCGACGCGGTAAACCTGGCGTCGAGGATCGAGCAGCTTAACAAGCCCTTCGGTACCGATATACTCATAAGTGAAGATTCCTATAAACTCGTAAAAGATATTTTTGCCGTCGAAAAAATGAAGCAGATAAAGGTCAAAGGGAAAATGGAGCCTCAGCAGATTTACGCCATTCTGGGACGAAAGGACGATCCGGCGCGGCCCAAGACCCTCCGTGACATGCAGTCCCTCATCGGCATCGATCAAAAGGACCTGTTGTCTGATGATGCCGTCACTCAAATGATAGAACGCGGTGAAGAGAAGTATGAGATTATCGAAAAGTGATGTCGTTATCTTCGTCATAGGGATGGCCATCCTCTCGGTCCTCGGCTATCTCCTATATGCGGATATAATGTACCGTTCCGGCATGGGCAGCACCAAGCTTATCGGCCAGATAACATCAAAGCGCAATACGGCAGAACGAAAATATTCATCCCAGGTGGTATGGGATGAAATAACCAAGGGATCGAGCCTGTACAATTACGATACCGTTCGCACTGCCGATCACTCCGAAGCCACGATCAAGCTCGTTGACGGCACGGTCATCAATCTCAGCGAGAACAGCATGATTCTCCTGGCCATTTCGGAAAAGGAAGTGGATATCAAGTTCATCCAGGGCACCATAAGCGCCAAGCAGAGCGGAAAGAAAGCCGACGGCAAGCAAAAGGTCAATATTCAATCAGGCGAATCGACGGTATCGCTGTCAAACGGCGACGTGAGCCTGTCCCAGGATCGTGACAACCAGCTCCAGATGACGGTCAATCGAGGCAAGGCGACGCTCAGGAGCGGAAAGGAAGAAAAAGTTATCAACGAAAACCAGAACATACTGGCCGGCAAGGATACCATCCGTCTCTACGATCTCAATATAAAGCTCATAAGCCCCGAACATAACCGGTATATCCCCTCCGATGGCGGGAAAACAACTGTCCCCTGCTCCTGGGAGCGTATCAAGGGAGATTACAGCACCTATCTCGAAATCGCGGCGAATCCCGCCCTTGCGGACCCATTCATAAAGGTAAAGTCCAATGGCGCCGCTGCCGCCGCCAGGCTCGATATAGGCGTTTACTACTGGCGCGTGACAGCCATTAACAACGCCACAAAAAAGATTGAAACCAGTGAAATAAGAAAATTCACCGTTGTCAATGACAGGCCCGTCACGCTGATTTCCCCGCCAAACAGGTCGATCATAAAATTCCGGGATGCGAAACCGATGATAAATTTCATATGGTCGCGCAACGAATCGGTCCAACGGTACAAGCTGATGATTTCATCAAAGCCTGAAATGACGCCCGCCGCGGTCAATACGACGGTCGAGGGTAACAAGATATCATTGAACAACCTCGGGGAGAGCACCTACTTCTGGAAGGTCGTCAACATATCTGAAACGGATCAGACGAGCGGCAATGCCTCGTCGCCTGTCTATACCTTCACGGTGGCAAAAACAAAATCGATAGAGCCACCGGAACCGGTTTACCCGCCCTCTGGAAGATCGGTCCACCCGAAATCGATTGTCCAGAAAGGGCTTAACTTCACGTGGGTGAAGGACCCGGCGATCGTCGACACGAATATCGTGATCGCCGAAGACAGTGATTTGTCCAGGGTTATATTTAAAAGAAGCAGCAAGAATACATCATATCGTCTAACCGAAAAAATGAACCAGGGCACCTATTACTGGGCGCTCAGGGGAGTGATGAGAGACGGTACCACGACCGATCTATCCAGACGCTCAAGGTTCAAGGTCGGGGATACGGGCTCCATTAAGCTGATTGAACCGGTTGACAGGGCCATCATCGCCAATCCGAAAGATGAAAGGACCTCGGACGTGAATTTCTCCTGGTCTAAAACCGATCTGGATGGAAAATTTTCGGTGCAACTCTCAAAAAGCAGGGACTTCTCAGCTGTCGTAAAGGAAATGTCGACATCAGACTTGTCCACGGTCATTCCGAAAATAGATGAAGGCCAATATTTCTGGCGTGTAAAACTTGTCGATGAAAAGAACGAGGCAATTCTCACAAGCCCTGTCAATTCCTTCGAGGTGGTGAGCCTGCTCGATACGCCCGTCGTCGTAGGTCCCGGTGCCGGAAGCACGGTCAACATGCTGACTAAAGACACCCTTGATTTTTCATGGAGACCGGTAAAGGGGGCAAATCTCTATCGTGTAGGTCTTTACCAGTTCAGGGGCGGCATTCATTACTCAATAGCCACGTTTGAAACAAGGAATAACGCGTTCAAGTTCGCCGCATTGAACAAGCTTGACGAAGGAAAGTTCATGTGGACCATACAGGCCCTTGAAATGGACGCGGCTGCCAACCGGATGAAGCGCAAGAGTGAAGAAGCGAGGGCAGTTTTTGAAATAACGTTGGGAATAAAAAAAGACTTGAAACTTGATTCAAATAAAATAATAAATACGGAATAATGACGTATGAAACTGAAAGCGATCAAGTTCAATTTCTTGCTTTTCATGATAACCTCGGTTGCTGTTGCAGCAGCAGCGCTATCCCCTGCCCTTGCCAAAGAAAAAAAGGAAAAAACCATACGGATAAAATGGGAAAGCGTCCAGGGCATCATTCGATACATGGTGCAAATTAAGGACGCCGATGATGCAGTTGTCCTGGACAAGACCGTTCCCACCAGTTATGTTGATTTCATGCTCCCCCCGGGGAAATACCAGATCAGGATCGGCGCAGTTAATAAATTTGAAAAGGTCAGCTTCTGGACCGATTGGGACGGCATTGAAATCCGAAAAACTGAAAGAACGAAGTTCTTTTCGAATACATATCCGGGCAAGGCCGGGATAAAAATTAATGGCGGCGTGTGTTACAATATGCTCCTCCCCTCCTGGAATTCAATGTACAAGAACAGTACCTTTACATTGCAGTATCTGGGGTATATGGGGACCCTGGGTTTCCATTTCGGCGATTCGAAGGCCGTTAAGTCTAAAAACTTCGCCCGCTTCATGGGCATTGAGCTTGACGGGAAGTACTGTATTTACGCGGGGAACAACTCGGTTCAGTTCAAATCGAAGCTGATGACGATAACCGGCGGTATAAATCTTTTTATGAAAACCAGACTGAAAGCCCCGATCAGTTTTTATTTTCGTCTGGGCGGCGGCGTGTCATATTCAGTCCAGAAATATACCCGCAGCAACGCAATAGGGATTCCCCTTATAAACGGGAAGGTTGAATCTCTGGATCCTTACGCGAAGGCGGGAGTATCCATAGAATTGAATTTCCTATACGCCATGAGTCTCAATATCGGAACGGACTATTATCTTGTCTTCTATAACAATAAGATATTTCAAACACTTCACTATTACGCCATGATCGGATTCAGGATTTAATTCATAATTTTCATATGCAGAAACCTGCGCAGATCAGTCCGACTCATGGTAAAATATAGTCTCCTCCCGTCCTGGATCGGCCGGGTTCCCGAATATGGCTGAGCTGATCAGGTCCGTGAGATACATTTTCTTCCTGATTTCCTCGACATTGAACGTCGGCAGTTGAATCTTTTGCGACATGAGATACTCCATTGTATATTTCTCGAGATAATCATCGAACAACGCCGCTTTTTCCAGCATATCCTTGTAATTGAGCATCTTCATTGAAAGCCGAGCGCTCAAGTCACTATTATTTGGGGTTTCGCTTAATAGCTCCAGCAAGTGTGAGAGGCAGTCATGGACAATAGCGGGCTTTGTTCCTCCAGTGATCCTCCCCAACCCTTCGAGCAGGGAAATGATGAGGCTGTCACGTTCCGCGTTAGCACGATAGCGGGAATGGCGCAGAAGCACACGAAATGAAATGATGTCTTCTTCGGAGAAAAATGACAGTTGATCGCCTGTATTCATGGCCCGGATCGTTTTATCCAGGTTGAGCTTGCCGATAAAACGATCGAGCAGCGGTTCCGTTAACATAACGGGGACATCGACATCGGTATCGCCGAGCGTCACCATGACGGTATCGTGTTTATTCAATATCTTCACGGTAAGACTCAGCGTTTCATCAGGCGCAAGCCCTTCAACAGGAATAAAGGGCTCAATGGACGTTTCCAATTCAAGATCCGGTGAAAATAAAAGGTCAGTCAGGCCATCAACATCGGGGTCTCCTGTCGTCAGGAGATGACACAGTTCTTTGATCGATTCTATTCCCAGGGTTGATTCTGCGAAGGCAAGGATGTCATTGGATGCGGTGAGGCCGTTATTTAAATAACAATCAATGACGCTGAAAATTGAATTCATATGATCTTCGATCATCGCGTGGGTTCATTAACCTTCGGCAAACAGTCAATTGCTTTGCCTGAGAAAGTGGCATCATTAAATTCCCGGTCGACGCAAACTCCCGGATGCGGAGGAGATCACGCCCAGGAAATATGTGTTGCCTCCGGTGTGGAACGGTCTATGAGGCAGCCGATAGTGAACAGGCGGTTCAGCTCACGGATAACCGTATCCCTCTCAAATTCGGAATGCTCGATAACATAATCGATCAAACCATTCCGCCCGGATCCGTTGGCGCTGTTTGCAGAGTAGGTCTCCACCATTTTACCATTGATAAGCTTGTAGCTGAAATCGAGGGACATGATGCCGTTGACCATGTCGAGATCGCTTGCTGAAATTTCCTCGCCCCGCTCGTGCTTTTTCAGGATGCCGACGATAAGGCGGTTGATACCGCCGTTGAATTCGTTGACGATGCGATCAACCTCCTGGTGGGGAAGATATATCGATTCGCACACGGACTGGTTCGCGTCGTACTTGTCCCAGTCGCTGGTGAGTATCCTCATGCCGTATTCTTCGGCCTTTTCGCGCACCTCCGTGCCGGGGAATGGCGCCAGGATGTGGAACCCGTAACTGTTGCAGGTGCTCTTGGCGAAATCCATGGTCTGCTTCACCGTCTCGGGGGTCTCGCCGGGAAGTCCCATGATGTACGAGGCCATGGGAACGATTCCCGCATCCTTGCACAGGGCAAGGGCCTTCTCGATCTTTTCAAGGGTCGTTTTTTTCTTCACGCGGTCCAGTATTTCCTGGACACCGCTCTCGATGCCGAAGCAGAGCATGTTGCATCCGGCTGCCTTCATGATATCGAGTAGCTCCCGGCTGACAGTGTCGACCCTGGCAAAGGCGGTCCATTCATGCTTGATCCCCCGCCTTATGATCTCCTCGCAGATCTCGATGCAGCGTTTTTTATGGGATGTGAACAGGTCGTCCACGATGTTGATCTGGCGGAAGCCCATGGCGGCGAGCATCTGGAACTCATCGACGACCCTCTGTGTGTCGTAATATCGCACCCGGCGGCCCACCATTTTCGAGCCGACGCAGAAGATGCATTCAAAGGGACATCCGCGGGACGTCACCATGTTGATAGGAAGGCCCAGCGCCTTGTACTTGCTGAGCTGGATGAGGTGACGCGCGGGGTACGGAAGAATGTTGATATCAGGAATAAAATCCCGCGTCTCGTTGTGCACAATTGAGCTGTTATCGCGGTAGGAAAGTCCCTTGATGCCCTTATAGGCATTGGTATCGCCGAGGTTTCGCATGAGCTCAGTGGTGGTGAGTTCCCCCTCTCCCCGTACAATGACATCCACGTGGCCATTATCGGCCAGGAGGCTATCCGCGTCGAATGTGGCATGGGGACCGCCCATCACGATGATTGAATCCGGCGATTCTTCGCTGTAATCCCTGAGAATCTGCAGGGCGGTATTTATATTCATGGTCACGCCGGTGGCGCCTATGACATCGGGTTTATACTGCTTTACTATTTCACGGGCACGGTCCCGTGAATAGGGATTGACGATATAATCCTCGATTATTACATCGCTACCATTTTCAAGAAGGTATGCTCCCAGGGACATGAGTCCGAAGGGCGGCGCCGGAGATTCTTCCAGCGGATAGGGAGGATTGAGCAGCAATACCCTTTTTTTCATTTATCAGGCTCCTAAAACGTTCATCTTTTGTGATTTACTAAATAGTTGTCATAAGCAAAATTATGTCAAGAAAATACTTGTTGCATTAAAATCGCCGGCCAATAATGTAGCATGATATACAGTATAAGATGAAAACTATTTAAACATCTCAATTTATGGAAAAACCTTCATTAAAATGGAATGCTGCACTTTATCAGGGAAGCTCCTCTCTTCAATATGATCTTGGCATTAAAGCCATAGAAATGTTGAATCCCGGGTCTCAGGAAACTATAATGGACCTGGGGTGCGGTAACGGCCTTCTAACCATTGAGCTTGCATCGAGAGTACCTCGGGGACACGTGACCGGCATCGAGGCATCCTTGGAAATGATAGAAATTGCGAAGGATAACGTCGCTCAACGCGGGATTTCCAATATAACTCTTGTCAACAGAGACGCACTCAAGATCGATTTCAATGAAGAATTCGACGCATTGTTTTCGAATTCGGCCATTCACTGGATCCACGACCTCAAAGAAATGTACCGATTGATATTCAGGTCTTTGAAACCGGGAGGGCGAATCATGGTCCAGACAAGCCTTAAGGAGCCCAATACCTTGTATGAAACAATCTTCGCAATACTGCAGGTGGAGCGGTACCGGTCCTATTATAAGAACATGACATGGCCATGGAAATTTCTTACCCGGGAAGAGAACAGAGAGCTTCTCAGCGGCACAGGTTTTATCTGCATCGAGGTTGAGCGGTATGAACACAATTATGTGTTTAAGAATATCAATGAATTGTCCGGATACCTAGAATCTGCCCCCATGGTGCCTTTTATATCACGTTTGCCGGAAGAGGAACATCAGGGTTTCAAGGAATTGTTCGTCGCAACATACCTTGATAAGAACAACGCGAAGGCTGATGCAATTTCGGCCCGGGCGTTTATTTCCGCGCGGAAGCCGTAGTTTTTCCGGTTCCTTGTCCGAGCAGGATTTCGGCCGGCACAACCCTCTCATGTCCGTAATCAAATCGTGGGGACATTGAACGCGCTTTTCCTTTACAGACACGGCTGCATTGTCCGCAACCCAGGCACCTGTCGAAGGCCACGGAAGGCTTGGTCCCCGTGGATGAATTGACGCCGAACATGCAGACCCTGATGCAATGTCCGCATTTTTTTTCTCCGAGACATTTATCCGCTTTAAGAGCGACGATTTCAGGGCCCGCATATATGAACTTGCCAGTCAATATAAATGTCCTGGTAAGCACGCATATCTTGCTATCGCAATTGCACAGGACAAAAGCCCATTTCCCCGTTTGCATACAGAAATCGATGCTATGGACAAGGCCAGCATCGCGGCACTGTCGCACGATATTCTTAGCTTCAGCCGCTGTAATGACGCGGTACCCCAGGTTAAGGTGGCGGTATATCTCGGCGCCATAGAGGATCACGATATCCTTGCAGGAAGGTTCATTCCACCTGTTTAATGACCGCTGGCAGACGCAGGGACCGACGGCTATTCGCGCGCCGGCCGGGCCCTCGACGGTTTCAATATAATCCATGAAGCGTTCGGCGGCTTTGGTGGTAATGACCACCCCATGGGGAAGATAATGGCTTGCCGTGGCTATGAAACGGAGCAGAGCCATGCCGGGAACGCTTTCCGTGATACGCTTTTTTGTAATAAGGTAATCGGTTATTCTCAAAATGACAGGTTCGATCACGGCGTAAAGCTTATGCATGAAAAACTGAATGGGTCCTACTCTATCCAGGCTCTTTTCCAGAAGACGGACGTGGGCAATAAATATGGTCAGAAGCATGATATATATGTAAAACGGTTCAGCAGCCGTAATTATCATGATTGGCCCTCAAGTTGTTTCATGGCCCGCTTTACCATCGTGGCATAGTTGGTCACAAAACCGTCGGCGCCGTTGCCATGCAAACGCCCGACCTGCTCTTCTTTGATGACGTCAAGCACATAGACGCGGATGCCCCTCGACCTGGCTTCTTTGATAAGCCCGGGATTGGCAAGGTAGGATGCGCCAATTCTCTCGGGGATGATCAGCACATCGTGGGTGAAATTTCTTTTAAAGTAAAGTAATCCGCTCCGGTGAAGGGCGTAAAAACCGATGGCATTGATAAAAGGGAAGCAGGTGGCCATATCGGGAAATACTCCGCGGATTTTTCTGATGGTTCCGCCGGCCAACGATGAGACAAGGACACGCTCTTGAGCCCTGTTGTCGGTAATGATGTCGCAGAATTTATGAATGAGTTCCGGGTCCCTTCCTGAAAGATGCAGGTTGAATCGATGGCTTTTAATTTTTTTCAGGGCCTCATCCATTTCCGGGAACAATCCGTCCATATCGTCGTCCGGCTTATCGCCGGCTGACGCGCGGCACAACGCCTTTAATTCATCGAGCGTAAAGCTCCTGATACCCTTCCCCGAGATTTCCTTATTTGTAAAAACGATATTTGAAAAAAGGACAATTTTCTTATCTCTGGTAATGTCAGCAGCCGCCTGGATCACGTCGGAACCGAGAGAAATGGCGTTTTTCATGTTGCGTATTGTAATATGGAACAAACCGGGTCCGCCTCCTCCGGTAGTCACTATCAAAGGTTCTGGATCAAAAAATTTCTTCATGTGAGTAATCCCGTTATTGAAATTCAATTATTGAAATACTCCTTAATGAAATGCTGTTTATATGTAAACTAAAATTTTAATATTACAAGAACGATAAATGTCATATCCAAATATTTGATATTTAGCATCTGATAATCAAGACAACATATCATAAGATGCATTATGGAAAAATACTGTTGACAAAAATTGATTTCACCTGCTTTTTAATTAAAGTATATAAATTAGGAAGGTTATATTCAAAACAGAATGATATCCGATAATTCTGGTTCAGACAATATCCCCGTAAAAAAGACAAAATTTTTCAATCGTCTTAAAAAATCTTTCTCCAAGAACAACGACGATGTCCTGGAATCATGTGACTATGAGAATCTGGATATTATAAGAAAAGACATGATCCGCGGGGTAATCAAACTCCCCGTACTGAACGCCCGTGATATCATGATCCCCCGCGTAGATGTTTTCGCAATCGATTCTGAAACGGACCTGAAGCCGCTGGTGAAAACGATGTGTAAGGCCGGCCATTCACGCGTGCCCGTGTACAAGGAGACGATCGACAACATCGTCGGCATACTCTACGTGAAGGATCTCCTGAAACTCCTTATCGAAACATCAAAAAAGAAATTCCAGCTCAAGAAAATACTGCACGAGCCATATTTTGTTCCCGAGACGATGACCCTCGATGAACTGCTGGTGGAATTCAAGCTTCGCAAGCTCCATATTGCCGTCGTCGTCGATGAATATGGCGGCTTCAGCGGCATCGTAACCCTCGAAGATATACTGGAAGAAATCGTCGGCGAGATCAACGATGAATATGACACGGTGGACCTCCCCGAAATCGAAAAGAAGGGAAAGAACACCTACGAGGTCGATTCCCGCATGCCCGTAGCTGAATTCAACGAGCAGCTGGGATTAAACATATCGCAGGACGGCTTCGACACCGTGGGCGGATACGTTTTTGATCTTTTTGGAAAAATTCCAGAAAAAGGCGAATCCATCAAGGACGGTGACATCCAGTTCACCATAAAAGACATCACCGGGACGATCATAAACCGCATCACCGTGACCATCTCAAAATCCAAATAGGCCCGATGGAAATCTTAAAGACAACTGGCATCGCCCTTTCATCCCAGGCATTAGGAGAGGCGGATATCATATGCAATTTTTACACGAGGGATTGCGGAAAACGCAGGTTCCTTTTCAAAGGGCTGAAAAAAAGCAAGAAAAGGTCCCTGGCGGCGACCGAACCCGGCTCGATGTCGACGCTCGTTTACTATCAACGCGATGATCGTGATTATTGTATCGTCAACGAGATCACGGTCGAAAAATATTACACAGCCATCACCGCCGACCTCAACAAGATATGGCACTTGTATTTTTTGCTGGAATCCGTCGATAAAACCAGCGGCTTTGACATGGGTGATGAATCGATATTCAAGCTCCTGTCGGCCGGTATTGAAGTTTTATCAAAAACAGAATTTCCAGCACATCTTTCCGCTTTCATGATCCTGCATCTGTTACAATTACACGGGATACTATCAGACCTTGACTTCTGCAAGCTGTGCGGCACAAAACAATTTTCGACATTCGCCATGGATGTGACAGACCTCAGGCCCGTCTGCGGCGCCTGCCTCGGTGCCGCTTCGTCAGGACACTGGCGGGGAAGCACGGTGCTCCCAGGAGCAATGCGAGAATACATGGTCCTCTGCATGTCGCAGAAATTCAACGCCATCGATCATGGCCGATTCAGCGAAAAAGATTTGCTGGACCTGCTTTTTGCGATTTCTCTTTTCATGGAGCATTATTTTCACATGGAGATCAAATCCAAGTCATTCATATTTTCAGACAGGCTGAACCGGTGATTTATCGCCCCTGTTGAGACGCTCAAGAATCCCCCTGTTCTTTTTATATATGTTTACAAATTCATTGAAAATGTCATCATAAAGATCGGCCTGTTTTTCCTGAGGCTCGATGCACGAATCATATTCGATCAATTGAGGGATATCATTGAAGCCGATATGACCAAGGGCGACCGAGGCAATGTAGGCGGCTCCCCGCGCATTAGCCTGAATGGGATCCTTCACCCTGCGGATGTTCCTTCTAAGCACATTGGCGAAAATGCGGCACCATTCAAGTGATTGAGCCCCGCCACCTATGATGTTAATGGTATCCATTGTGCGGCCGATGAATTTTTCAACATACTTGAGGCTCCACTTCGTATTGAATGCGACGCCTTCGAGGACTGATCGCACTATATCATCGGTATTATTCGTAATGGAAATATTGTAGAGCATCCCGCGCAGTGTCGTGCTGTCAATGGGCGTCCTCTCGCCGTTCAACCATGGCGTGAATATTATGCCGTTGCTGCCGGCAGGGACTTTTTTAACGGTTCGGTCAATGCGCTCGTACGGATTTTTCTGCGGTTTAGCTTCGTAAAAATCGCTTTTGTGAAAAATGATATTGTTCAGCAAGAAGGAAAGGGCCCCTCCAGCGATATCCTGCTCGTTTATGCACTGGTAACGGCCCGGTATTGCCGATGGCAGGGACGCTATGCTGTGAAACATATCGGTTTTCTTGAAGGGAACGGGGCACTCGACCCATGATGAAGTGCCGATGTACAGGTGACCTTCATAATCCCTCACGGCCCCCGAACCGACCAGGGCTGACTGATGGTCAGGGGAGCCGCCTATAACGAGCACGTCCCCGCGCAACCCCAGCTCGCTTGCGACATTGGGAAGCAGTTTCCCGATCACATCAATTGATTTCGCCAGCGGAGGAAGTTTTTCGCCGTCAATACCATAAGACTGTATCAATGATTTCGAGTAGGTGATGTTATTGATGTCACGGATGTCGGTAAGCCAGAAGAGCATGATCGAATCATTGGTGGCGACGCATTCTCCCGTAAGCCGAAGGTTGAAGTAATCTTTGCTCCCCAGGAATTTGCAGGTTTTATCATACACATCCGGAAAGATATTCTTTATAAGCAGCAGGTGGGCGATATCATCCTTGCCGGACAGGGACGGACCGCCGCCGGTGATACTGATCCATTTAAGGACCTTGGAAAGGCCGTAGCCCTGTATGGTGGGGAATCCGCTAGCTGCTTTTCGAATGTAACCGGCTCCGCGTGAATCCATCCAGATGATGGAATTCATAAGATGCATTCCGTTGCGTCCGACGGCTACGGTGCTGGAAAATGTGCTGGAAACGCATATGGCGTCGATTTTTTTAGCCTTGCTTCTGTGGCGTCTTAGAAGCCTTTTTGCAGAAGTCAAAAATGCCGTCCACCATTCTTCAGGGTCCTGCTCGGCGCCGCCGCCCGGCAAAAAGAAAACCTTCGTCGGATGGCTTTCGAAATCTATTATCTTTCCATGGATAGTCGATAAAGCCACCTTGCACCCTGACGTGCCATGATCAACGGCAAGGATGAACCTGTTCATTTGTGATGAAGGCATGTTATTACAGGTTTATTTTTGTTACTTTCCCATTTTTATCAACGCTTTCAATAATGAAACCTCCGAACGATTCACCGCCTTCCTTGTTTTTGTCAAGGTCCATTACCTCAGGCATCAGCGCCAGAAGGTCTTTAGGATTGACGCAGGCTTCAGGCGGCATGACACCCTTCCCTTCAACCTTGCCGCGGCGCATCAGGATCGCGCCCATTGCGGCCGGAATGCCGGTGCCTTCGCCGAGGGCCTGGCTCCTCGACGCCATGTGGAACCGGTATTCCTTGGATTCGCCGTTTTTACTGCCTTTCACAACGACGGAACAGCAACCACGCTGGGAGCCGAAATTGAGCTCCCTGAGTATCCGTTCCCGCTCCCGGAGTATGTAGGCCACGGCGAAATCGTATGGGATCACCTCTCGGCCGTTGACCGTCAGCGGGACCTTGCTGCCGAGACCGAGGCCGCAGAGATCGCGGGTGAGATCATAATATGCGTCAGGAATTACAGACCCCTTGTTGGTCACCCGTTTTGTTTTAATATAGTTGGGGATGGTGACCTGCTCAGGGTGCGGATAGGGATAGAGGGGTACCCTGCCGAGGACCGGGAATTCAAAGGTCTCCCTGAGGGATATACCGTCCTTTTCAAAATATTTCACATACTTCAATTCTCCTTCGAGGTACATTGGAATATCGATGGACATGCAATGAAACCGATGGGCGATGACCCCTTCCCCTTCGACCTTTTCGCCTCCATGGGCGTGGAAAATGTCTATGGAATCAGTTTCATCAAGAAGGTCGGTAGCGGCAAGCTTGGCTATGATATTGGTAACGCCGGGAGAATTTCCCATCCCGATCAGTGCTGTGACACCGGCTGACTTGGCCGCGCCGTCAAGCTTGAATATATCAAGGGTCACATCCACATCGTCGCAGACGTCGACATAGGGTATCCTTTTTTCAATTGAGGCTGTGAGGATCGGTATTACGGTACTATAAAAGGGGCCGACGCAGTTGCAAATGACATCGCATCCTTCAATGGCTTTGTGAATGCTTGTCGAATCATGGGCGTCGAAAGGGGTACAGGAAATTTTAGGAGAGCCTATCTTTGACCGCAGCAATTCAGCTCTGCTTATATTGAAATCTCCGATGACAACATCGGAAAATTCATTATGCCGTGCCAGTGTCCTGACAGCCACTGAACCGACAGCGCCGGCGCCACCGAGAACGATAACTTTTGCCATATATACCTCACGTAAAATTAACTAATGTTAATAATAACAGTTGTTAACTATAAGTCAAGTATTTTTTTATAATCCAACTTAAGATTTTATATAACTTAGAAGATCATCCACGATATTTTCATAGGTGTCCACCGGTTTTTTAATAACATAATCGATCATCCGGCTGTTATATAAAGAAATCATGCCATGGAGCATGCTCCATATTTCGATCATACGGCGTTCCGTTTCGGCAGGATCGATGGCTTTTTTCTTTCCTAAAACCTCAACAATAGCAAAGACTGAGAGGTCAATAATTTTTTGTGAATAATCCATCTCAACGGCGGCTAAGCTCTCAAGCGGCGTTCCTATGTAATCGTTGTATTTCGGCAAGGCGGGCGAAAACATGATCTCGTAATAATTATAGTTCTGTATGCCGAAAGTAAGATACGCCTTCACAAAGCTTTTACCACGTTCGACCGGATCATTCTGGGAATCATATGCGGATTTCAAATTGTCATACAGGAGCCTGAATCCCCTGATCAGAATATTGATGTATATTTCATCTTTATTGGAAAAATAGTTATAGAGGTTCGTTGCGGACATGTTGTTCTTTGAGGCGATTTTTCTCATCGTCATCCGCTGGAAGCCTTCGTTATTGATAATATCAATGGCATGGTTGAGTATCGTTTCCTTTATCTTATCAATGGTTTTACTGTCACGTGCCGTCTTTGTCATTTTTTACCTCGCGAAGGAGCTTCATATTTTAAATCGTTGATCCTGCGTTCTATCTTTGCCAGTTTTTTTGTCAGAGTGTCAATGGACCGCTCGATGCGGTCGCGTTCCTGGAGCAGAACATCGATGGAATTATCGGATTTATCCCGCGACGAAAATTCGGCCTTGACCATGTCAGGCGACATCCCTTCGGCAAAGGCCTCCTCCGCGCGGCCCCTCGAGTAATCGTCCTTGATGGAGGCCACGGTTTTCATGTTCTCGTAGCCGATCGCCGGGTTGATGTTCATCGTGTTGATCTTCATCAGGAGCCTGGCCGTGTTCCTGTGAAGGAGGAGCTCCCGGTCAACATAGTCGTCATAGGAGACGTTGAGCTCTTCGCAGAGGGCGTGGGCTTTCTCAAGGAGGCCCCCGAGCTCTTTCATGAGATTTCCGTTCACGGCAAGGTACTTGGTTCTGATATTATTCGACAGATCAACGAACCGCTTGTCCTGCCTGAATATATTGTTGTAAATGCCGTTTTCCTCAGCCCGAAAGAGGAGCTTGTGAAAAATATCCCAGAATTTGTTCGTATGGGCCCGTGACGAAACAGGCACCGGCGAGCGTGTATGATGAAGATGATGGGCGAATTCATGAATGGCGGTGTAGATCAGCTGGTTGTCATCATTGAAATTCTTGTTATGGATGATGATCTCCCTGCTGTCGGGATAATAGAGTCCGTCGACTTTTTTGCTCTCCTTCCCTGAGAGGATGACGGTGAAGTCTTCCACCTTGTTGTCAAGCATGAGGAGCTTTTCTTTTACCTGGTCCTGGTTCATTATATGTCCTTGTTAGATATAGTCAGTCTCGCTGATAGTCCCATGGAATTCAATGTTGCCGATGCATGATTTTCACGCTGCCTATGCATTCCGGGACAGTTCATCCGAATACTCGGAATGATCGACGGAATCGGCGTTTTCGGTATAATGGCCGAGATAATAGAGTGCGCGAAAAATGCGATAGGTAACCCGGTCCAGCCAGCGGATCGCCTCGATCTGGCGTATGGCGGTGTCGGCGTCGATGGTCCCCGCGGCGGTGCGTGCCAGTATTTCCTCACGCTGCTTCTCCCTGAGCTCTTTCATGTAGTGCGATGTTTTTTCCATCTCAACGACGGATTCCTTTTTTTTTAATCCCTCCAGCATGACAAGCACCGGGCCGACGTCTTCGGAGAGAGTCAGCGCCAGGTGATTGAGCTGGTGATCGTTGTGCATGGTGGAGAGCTTTTCGAATTCCCAGCAGGCGATAATGAGCTGATCCACGTGATCTAGGGCGTGCATGATGGCCATGAGATGGGAACCATACGCGGAGGACGCGCCCTTGAGGGAACGGATCTGGGCAAGGAACCGGCGTGTCTCGTTCAGGGCCTTTCCCACATCCCGGAGCCTGCTTTTAACCACGGGTGATATTTTCTCGTTCTCGATCATGATCCGCACGACATCGATTGTGGCAATGGTGATATCTATGATGGTGCGCCGTACTGTTTCAACGGCAACGGTGGGCACGTTACGGATGGAGTTGTCGAGGTAACGCGTAAGATACGGGCCCCGGTCAGGTATGATCTTTGTCAGAAACCTTGAAAAAAATCCGAGGAACGGAAGTATGATGCATATGCCAAGAAGATTGAAGGCGCTGTGGAAACCGGCGAGGGTGATCGTGTTGTCCATGACGCCGAAAGTATGGATTATGTACTGAATGAACGATATGAAAAACGGCAGGATGATGAACGCAACTATACCGGTAATGACGTTGAAAAGAATGTGGGCAATGGCCGTTCTCTTGGCCGAGGGGGTGGCGCCCATGGCGGCTATTGCGGCTGTAATGGTTGTCCCAATATTCTGCCCGATCACCAGCGCGGCACCCTGGGCAAGGTCGATGGCGCCGGTGTTGAGCGCTGCCATGGTCGTCGCAACGGCGGCGCTTGACGCCTGCATGATGATGGTCATCACGATGCCGACTCCGACGAGCAGGAATCTGTTCCCCAGCCCGGTACCCGCAAAATCTTTCAGATCAATGTACGCGGAGAGACTTTTCATGCCGTCCTGGAGAACATCGATGCCGAAGAAGATAAGGCCGAAACCGGCCATCACCATGCCGGCTATTGCGATTTTCTCTTTGCCGAGAAGGCGCAGTATCGCCCCGAATCCGACGATGGGAAGGGCCACGATGCCAAGCTTCAGCTTCATGCCGAGGAGCGATACGATCCATCCGGTGCTGGTTGTGCCCAGGTGCGCACCCAGTATGATGCCAAGAGACTGATGAAACGTGATAAGGCCCGAACTCACGAAGCCTATGGTCGTGATAATCGTCGCGTGGGAAGATTGGAGCATCGCTGTGATACAGGCGCCGGATAAAATCGACGAAACGGTGCCACCGGTAAACCGGCTGAGAGTCCTCCGCAACGTATCGCCGGCAAGGGACTTCATCCCTTCGGTCATGAGAATCATGCCGAGTATGAACAGACCGATGCCGCCTATGATATATGTCACAACCGTAATATTCATATGCACAGATTAAAACGAGGTTTTATGCTATACCGTGAGGCAAGGAACATAACATTGCAATACCGGTTTATATGTTAATAAAGGATCAACGCATATTAATTATGCAATAACATTATTTTTCCTGAAAAATTTTTTGTATTGATAAATTACGGATAATAATTGACAGGATTACTTAACGATAAAGTCTTATCGTCAATATGAACCATGAATTCAATGTTTTTAATATCGAACTGACCAACCATTGCGTGATGAAATGCGTCATGTGCCCAAGGACAAAGAACATGACACGCAAAATCGGCTTCATGGATTATTCTCTCTATAAAAAGACAATTGATGAGATGCATGGATGCAATCCCGCGGGGAACGGCGCTGAAACATTATGGCTCCATCATTTCGGTGAAAGCCTGCTGCACCCTGAGTTCGATAAATGCATTGCCTATGCCGAGGAACGGCATATCCGAACGGGACTGTCGATCAATCCGATCATGCTGACCGACGAGGTGGCAGCCAGATTGATAGCGGCGCGGCCTCAGGTGCTGTACATTTCTCTGGACGGCCATGATGATGAATCGTTCCATGCCATCCGCGGCATGAAGCACGCATACGAGACATCGAAAGGACGTCTCATGAAATTCTTGAATAAAAAAGTTACAGGCAAAACGCCTATGACCGTTGTCCTCTCAATGGTTGATTTCAATTTGAACCATGAAAGCATCGAGCGCACCGGAAAGTACTGGGAATCGGTACAGGGCATTGATTCCTTCTTGCCGAAAAGTTTTACCACCTGGGACGGCAGCGCCGCGGATATCAACGTATTTTCGAGGAACGACCAGAGCCGATCCTTCGACAGACGCGCCGTACAGTGCCGCTGGCCCTTTGAGAGAATGACCGTAACCTGGGACGGCGACGTTGTACCCTGCTGCTTTGATTATGATAAAAAGTATGTCCTAGGCTCATTAAGATCATCAACCCTTGCGGAAATATGGAAGGCCGAACCCATCGTACGACTGAGAAACGAGTTCATGACCAATAACGTGGTGAATTCGTTGTGTAAAAACTGCCAGAGACTTTACATGCCTCCACATATGGTGGGGCTCTGATATTTCTTATTGACATAATGGACACCGCCGGTATATCGAAAATAACAATGACATTAGATGAGGGGACCTATGATTGACCGCTATTCAAGAAAAGAGATATCCCGCATATGGGACCTTGAGAACAAATTCAGGATTTGGCTGGACATCGAAATTGCGGTATGCGAAGTACAGGCCAGTGACGGTATCGTTCCCCGGGAAGACCTTGAAAGGATTAAGGAATCAGCGTCCTTCGACGTTGTCCGCATCCTTGAGATAGAGGACCAGGTACACCATGACGTCATAGCCTTCCTCACCGCGGTCGGCGAGAAGGTCGGCCCATCCAGCCGTTTTATACACTATGGACTCACCTCGAGCGACATAGTCGATACGGCACTTTCCATTCAACTCAAGCAGTCCGGCGAGATACTGCTGTCCGGCATTGATCGACTCATTGAAATATTGAAAAAAATGGCGCTCAAATACAAGGACACTCCCTGCATGGGACGGTCCCACGGCGTCCATGCCGAGCCGACGACGTTCGGCGTTAAAATGTGCCTCTACTATGATGAGTTCAAGCGGAACAGGGAGAGGATACGCAATGCCATTGAGGCGGTTTCGTTCGGTAAATTCTCCGGGGCGGTGGGAACCTTCAGCAATATTTCACCGGATATCGAACAGAGGGTCTGCGTTAAACTGGGCCTCAAGCCCGATACCATATCGACGCAGGTCATCCAGAGGGACCGTCATGCCGAATACATGTCGGCTCTGGCCATCTGCGCCGGAACCCTTGATAAGCTCGCCACGGAAATACGCCACCTCCAGCGCACGGAGGTGCGTGAAGTCGAGGAGCCGTTTCAGAAAGGTCAGAAAGGGTCGTCGGCCATGCCTCACAAGCGTAATCCGATCCTGTGCGAAAGGGTTACCGGCATTTCACGGGTTATAAAGGCGAACATGAACGTCGCCCTTGACGACATGACGCTATGGCACGAACGGGACATTTCTCATTCCTCGGCGGAGCGCATCATATTCCCCGATTCCACCATCGCCCTTGATTATCTGATACACAGGATGATATTCGTGATTGAAAACCTTCATGTGTATCCCGAAAACATGATGGACAATATCAACAGAACCGGCGGCCTCTTCTATTCCCAAAGCCTTCTCCTCGCGCTGGTGGAAAAGGGGATGTCCAGGGAGGATGCCTATAAGTCCGTGCAGGACATGGCGATGAGAGTGTGGGCCCGGGAAGGGAGTCTCCGCGAGCTCTGCTCAAAAGACCCGGTTGTGTCTAAAACCCTTACGGCCGGGCAACTGGACAAGATCTTCGACCTCCGGCGGTATTTGATAAATATAGATTTTATTTATAAGAAGATCGGATTGCTGTGACGGTATAAGCGGAGTTCTTTAACATTTAGTCAAGATGAACTGCAGTCTCCAGTTGGGCTTACACCCGTTGTTGACATTGAAGACCTGCTTGACAATGGATCGGACCAAATAACTCGTCTATGATGATGTCCTGAAAATATTATTTGACAATGAGAAGGCAACGTCACAATTTGCTCATAGTGCGATGCTGGTTATAGCTATTATTTTTACAGAGCAGGTCATTCAATGGAAGACAATATCAAAAAAATCGGGGAAAGCCTCTACCGGTTTCAATCAGCCATCAACGAAAGCGGTTCCACCATGGAAGACTATATCCGCGAGCATTACCTGAACAAATGGATTTCCGATGAAATGTACCATGCAGCGGCTATCCGGACCAGCTTTATTAACGCGGCCACGCGGTTCATGACGGATGAAGGTCTCTTTAACCTGGAGCGGGTTATGCTCAGCATCATAACAGACCCCCTCGCCCACGACATAGAGCACACGCCGTCAATACCATATAAGGGACATACGTACCTTACGACGCACAGCATGATATACAGCAAATTTCTTGCCTGCTCCAATCCCAATATCAAGGGAATATTCGTTGATTCGCCGAATATTCGACTTGAGATTGAAAGCCCCATGCGCCTTCAGAGAGGGAAATACCTTGCGGATTTTTCACAGCTGGATGTGGAGCTTCGTCGCAACCGAGGCCTCACCCTCGATGATTACTACTATAATTCCGAGAAGGTCACGGAGATCCTCAATGAGGACATGAAAAAAATAATGAACTTTTTCGAGCGCTTGATCATCGCGGCGTGCGAAGAAATCAACAAAAGGAACGCCGACAGCCTGAAGAGCCTCGGCGTTGTCCTGGAAGTCCCGCGCTCCCCCTTCCCCGCCTACATGAAGGACGATGCCGTCAAGAAATACGGCCCACGCAATTACGAGGAAAAGACCGGGGAGGACACGAAGTCGCAGTTTTATTGGATCACCGGCCTGTTGAGGGAAAATTACGACCTGGTATACCCGTATCTGCTGCCCCATAATAAAAAAGTCGACATGAAGAAGATTAATTCACCCAATATTTTCAATTACGATATCTGCGCAAAGAGCATTGACGCAAAAAGCGGTAAACAATCGTCGGCCAAGGAGATACTCTCGGGCGCCATACGCGAATGGCTCTTCGAGCCTATCATCGAGCGCATTTATGACAACAAGGTGCTGCCGGCGCGTCCCATACTTAAAGACGGCAACATCGAGAACATCAATGAGCTGGGCGGATACGGACCGTTCCTTTATTTTGCCTCAATGAAAAACGCCGCGGGAAAATCTGTATTCCCCGACACCATGGGAGGCGGAATAGGAGTTGAACGCACGCTCTACTCAATCCTGCGCGGCGAAAAGATCAAGAAAATCGACGATATAACATTCTTCGGGAAAAATCCGGATTCGCACCCGTTATATCTTTTTTAGAGCAGCCTGTTGCGTCACGTCCGGTGACATGATCCCGTCATTGCACCGGCTTGGTTGACGCAGCGTTTCCATGAGGGTCCCATGATAAAACAAGGAATCAAGCACATATTGACAATGAAGGGCGACGGCGGCCCCATGACCGTTGAAGGCTGGGTGCGCACGAAGAGGGAATCCAAAGGGGTCACGTTCCTAGAGATCAATGACGGGTCAACCATTAAGAATCTGCAGATTGTTATTGACCAAACATATAAGGATTATGCCTCTATTTCAAAAGACCTGAATACCGGCGCCAGCGTTATTGTGAAGGGTAAACTCATCGCATCGCCCGGCCAGGGCCAGTCGGTTGAGGTGACAGCGGAAGAGATCACGATCGTGGGTACGGCCTCCCCGGAGGAATATGCGCTGCAGAAAAAGCGGCATACCTTTGAATTCCTGAGGGAAATCGCCCATCTCCGTCCCCGGGCGAACTCCTTCGGAGCTGTGGCCAGGGTTCGGAGCGCCATGAGCTTCGCGATCCACAGTTTCTTCAACGAGCGCGGATTCGTGTATGTCCACACCCCTATCATTACCGGCAGCGACTGCGAAGGCGCCGGCGAGATGTTCCAGGTCACGACATTGCCCCTCGAAAGTGTGCCGGTGATCGAGGGAAAGGTTGATTTCAGCCAGGACTTCTTCGGCAAAAAGGCAGCTCTCACGGTGAGCGGCCAGCTGGAAGGCGAGACATACGCATGCGCCCTGAAGAATATCTACACCTTCGGGCCGACATTCAGGGCGGAGAACTCCAATACGTCGCGTCACCTTGCCGAATTCTGGATGATAGAGCCGGAGATGGCATTCTGCGATATCAATGGGAACATGGATGTCGCTGAAGAATTCTTGAAATACATTTTCACGTATGTCCTCGATGCATGCCCCGATGACATGGATTTCTTTAACAGCCGGATAAGCCAGGGAATTATTGAGAATCTCCAGCACATCATAAAAAGCGAATTCAAGCGAATAACCTATACAGAGGCCGTTGATCAGCTCCTCAAATCGGGGGCAACATTCGAATTTCCCGTCGAATGGGGCATCGATCTTCAGAGCGAGCATGAAAAATTTCTTACCGAACAGGTTTACCGGCTCCCCGTGATAATCACCGATTACCCCAAGCAGATTAAGGCCTTCTACATGAAGCTCAATGACGACAACAGGACCGTAAGGGCCATGGACATCCTGGTGCCGCGTCTCGGAGAGATCGTCGGCGGCAGTGAGCGCGAGTCCGACTATGCCAGGCTTAAAAGCAGGATCGCCGAGTGCGGGCTCAATCCCGATGATTACTGGTGGTATCTGGACCTGCGTAAATTCGGCACGGTCCCGCACGCCGGCTTCGGTCTCGGTTTTGAGAGGGTCATACAGTTCGTAACGGGAATGCAGAACATTCGCGACGTGATCCCGTTCCCCCGGTCGGTTAAAACGCTCGAATTCTGATCGCTTTTTGAATTATGGTTTACTCAAAACAGTTTAATCGAGTGCGATGGATCCTTGTATGCATATGCTGCATTCTTGCCATTCATGGCCGCCCATCCCTGGGGGCCGACGAAGATGCCGGAAAGGATGATGACGCTGTATACAAAAAGTACATCATTTACACTGAGGATCTCAGGACCCCCGGTAACTTTTTACTTCCCCTTAAATTTTATTTCAATTCGGCCTTCGACAGCGTCCAGGTTCCCACTGCCTTCAAGCAGGCGGGGTATTTTAAAAGATATGGCAACATTTACGATATCTTCGCCCACTTCCCCCGATCCATGCAGAGGGGGGGCGGATGGAAGAAATTCTTCGCCGATGAATGGGCCGGCTCCAGGGCCATACCCAATTACACGCTCCATATCATAGGCGGCGGCTATGACTTCAGGATGATCGCCGAGTATTACAAGTTCAACAACGTGCCGGCTCCCTACTTTTTTTCATTAATAACATGTTACGCAGGACACCTGAGCAACGAGGCACTGGAGAACTCCAACAAGAGCCTCACGCCCCACGATCCCATCGCGGACCTTCTTTTTTTTGACTGGGTAGGCAAGCTCCTTTTTTTAAGCGATGACGTTACGCGATTTTTTCACAGGACACTCCAGATGCGGAACTGGATGGGCCAGCCGATGTTCGATATCCGGAAGACCAGGATTTACAACGCCTCATGCAACTATGTCTTTCGGCCCTTTATATATAAAAACCTCGTTCGTTTTTTCTTTTTCATGGGCTATCATTACATAGCCGGATTCGGGTTCAGGGTGAACGACACGGATTTCGTGACGCTCAGCGCCGGCGTTGCCGTCATGAAGGGCTTTGACCCCAACAAGGATTCGACGGACGATGCGGTAAAAAAATTCAGGACCTGCGGTGGTATTTTCTATGACCGTAATGGGAACCTTCTCGCGTCACTCATCATAAATGGAACGGAGAACTACAGGCTCCGGCTGAACGTTTATCCTGACCTTTTAAACATCGACCACGTAAATTTCGGGTTATTTCTCGGCCTCGACGATTACAATAAAATCGCCATCGGCATTACCATGTATACGCTGATAGGGCTTTCTGTTACTCTGTAGGATTTACATTGCGAAAGTCAGGATTAGCTGGCGGTCTTCAATCTCCGTCTCTTCGGTATCGAGATTTGACAGGGATATCCCGAGGAGCCTCACTTTTTTAATGCCGGCCTCGGTCTTTGTGAGTAGGTTCTTGGCGTGCATAAATATAATATCACTGTTATCGCACAACTCGTCAATGGTTATGCTCCTGCTTATGCAGGTAAAATCAGCATATTTTACTTTAATAGTGATGGTCCTGCCCCTGGTTTCATGATGATTGAGAGAATCTGCGACCCTCCATGACAGCGTTCGCAGGATTGAATTCATTTCATAAATATCATCAAGGTCCCTTTCGAAGGTTTCCTCTTTGCCGATTGATTTTCTGATATACTCGGTTTCAACGGGACGATCATCGATCCCATGGGAGATATCGTAATAGTATTCGCCTACCTTCCCGAAAATCCGCAGGAGGTCTTCCAGGTACAGGCGCTTCAGGTCCCGGCCCGTACGGATGCCGAGCTGCAGCATCTTTCTTTCGGTGACTTTTCCGATCCCGTAAAATTTGCCGATGGGCAGGTTCTCTATGAAAGCGTCTGCCTCCTCGGGGATTATCACGGTAAGTCCATTGGGTTTATGGTAGTCGGAAGCGACCTTGGCGAGGAACTTACAGTACGATACGCCTGCGGAAGCAGTCAAGGATGTGCGTTCATAGATTCTTTTTCTTATTTCACAGGCAATTGACGTTGCGTAGGGATTACCTGCTTTATTATCAGTAACGTCGAGGTACGCTTCATCAAGTGATAATGGCTCGACCATATCGGTGTAATCATGAAATATTTCATGGATCTGCTCTGACACGGCATGGTATTCATCAAAGTTGCCCCGGATGAAAATGGCATGGGGGCAGAGCCGATGTGCTATGCTTGAGGCCATGGCCGAATGGATCCCGTATGCTCTAGCCTCGTAAGAACAGGCTGCGACGACTCCCCTTTTCTTCGGGTCTCCACCCACAATGACGGGTTTTCCTTTCAATAGTGGATTATTCCTTTGCTCGACGGAGGCGTAAAAGGCGTCCATATCAACATGGATTATTTTCCTGATATTCATATTAATCAATATAGCATTCAAATATATATAGTCAACATATATTTAGTATTTTTTTAAAGCTTCAAATATTTAATTATTAGATAGTATCTATTTAAAATATAATTTATTGACATATCATAAGAACGCTTAACACATGACAAAATACGAATGTATAAAGAGGAGATACTGTGATGATTCATACCATAGATGCACGCGGACTGGCCTGCCCGCAGCCCGTAATCAATGCTACAAAAGCGCTTGAGGCCAACGATCATATCATGGTCATTGTTGACAATATAACGGCCCTTGAGAACATCAGGCGCATGTCTGAAAATAAAGGATATGCCATTTCAAGCGACACCAGGAATGACGGGATATACATCACCATAGATAAAACTACATCAACGTCTGCATCCACCCGCGGCATAGTCGACGTTTCTCCGGCATCTGTAAATTGCGGCATGCGCGTTCTCGTCGTTTCCCAGGACATAATGGGCAAAGGGAGCGAAGAACTTGGGAAGGTTCTTATGAAAAGCCTTTTTCACACCCTCGCTGAAACAGATCCGTCGCCGGATACCATGATTTTTCTTAACAGCGGCGTAAAGCTGGTTGCCGAAGGGTCAGAGGTGATCGAAGATATTAAAATTCTCGAAAAAAAAGGGAGGCAAATCCTTGCCTGCGGCACATGCCTTGACTTTTTTAAATTGAAAGACAAGCTGCTGGCCGGAAAGATATCAAACATGTATGAGATAAAAGAGCTGATGTTAAGCGCTTCTTCGACCATCAACATATGAATTCGCTAAAATCATATCACGTTGTTCTTTTTAAATCAGTCAATCAGACCATGTGGGCCGACAAGATTCTCAAAGATAAAGGAATTCCCCATAAGCTGATACCGGTTCCTCGTCATATAAGCGCGGATTGCGGTGTCTGCCTTCGAATCATGCCTGATGATGCCGAAAAGGCCGAATCCATACTTGCCGGCGTTGAAGGATTCGTCGAAATCATTCCATTAAATAATAACGCCGGGACATTCGATTAAACTGAAGGCTTTATCCAGGTCAATCTGATTCACCGTGCATCCTGATTCAATCAATATCCGTTCGGCCACAAGGTATGTCGAAAGGACATCGGCTTCACAATAGCTGACGAGCAGGTCCCGCGATAAGGGATCGCCCTGCTGCCACCGGTAATACAAATCAACAGCTTCAAAACCGTCTATGCCTTCCACTTGAGGGGGTCTTTGTATGCCAAGGCGACGCTCGATTGACTTGAGGCCGCCATGATAGCCTTTGTGCCACGCAATCCATCGAAGATCGACATGGGGCCGGTTCAATGATGGGATGTTGAAGGTCTTTTCAATGAACGGAATATCGAAACTGGTTCCGTTATAGGTAACCAGAAGCTCGGATTCATCAGCCAGATAAAGAAAATCATCAAGATTCTCGCCATAAACGAAGGCATGGAGTTCGCCGCGATGATATGCCGCAATGACCGATGCATGGCAGTAATTCCACGATAGTCCCGTCGTTTCCACATCGATAAATGTAGCGCCCGGCAAATATTCTCCAAGTATTCTCCATTGCTCAGATGTTGGAAATGATTCTGTAAAATAACCGATGTCGCGGGAATCATAGGATTCGATGCTTCTCCGGATTTCCTCAAGAAACTTTTTTCGCTTCTTTCCGTTAAAAGGAATAGAGCTCTCCCTGGAAAAGCAGTCCTCCCAGGCGAGAAAGCCCAGGTCATTCAACCGGGATGCAGTCTTGGGACCGATCCCATGAATATGGCGAAAGCAGCCCTGGATCAATGGAGCCTCTCGCGCTTGTCGCGGAGGATTCTAGCCGCCCTGTCAAGCTTCCTGCTGACACGCAATTTTTCGGTGTCAACCGGCGGTGCGTCGCGCGTTGACAGGGGAGTCCTTCCGATGGCGATTTCCGGGACATGTACCGTCTTTTCAAGGATGGACAGAAGGAGACTCCTGGTGCATTCAACAGAGGCATTGGATTCCACCAGGAATTCCTCGAGCTCCTTGCTGTCGACGCCGGGAGGAAGGGGCGGAACGCAGGAAGGACATCCGTAACGGCATTCGCAGTTGTCGAGGATCTCCTTGCAGAACCGGAGGACCTCCTCTATGCGCTCGAAAATCCGCTCCGCATAACCGACACCCCCTTCGATAGTATCGTATAAATAAAGGGCGCTGCGCCAGGTTCCCTTTTCGGCCTCATAGAGCGATATGTCAGTGTTGATATCCTTTATGTCCGACATGCAAAATACCGTTGACGCGTGGCGAAGTATATAGCTGAGACCGTAATAGGCGGCGCCGGTATAGAGCTTGTTTTTTTCTTCAAGCGTTTTGATCCACCCGGAAGGGGCCACTATGTTAAAGCCGGTCGTGTCGTATTCAAATGCCGGAAGGGTTATTGGCCCATAACCGATATTTTCATAGGTGCGCTCTCTAATCTTCTTGTAAAGCTTCGGCTGCTTGTTGACCCGGATGACGCCGAATTCCAGGCGGGCATTGTTGAATATATGGATCTCCTCCGATTCGGTGAGGTCCACACGCCCCTCCCAGACCGCCTCTGTGTAATAATCAACGTCGACGGGATCGACCCTGCAGAGCTTCTTGTCCAGGTCGAGGTCCATGGACATGTATTTTCTCCCAAGATGCTGGTATATGGCATCTTTATAAAGGGTGCCGCGGGCGCCGATCGGATCCAGCTCGCCGATCACATCAGTGCCGCAGTATATCTCGACATTATAATCGGTCATGCCCCTGATGTTCACACCCCGGGCGGGATAATCTTGAAGCGCGTACCTGAAAGAATCGTGGTACGGCACGATTGACTTGTCATCCTTGAGGATATTAAGTGCCTCGTCATACAGGAATGGATCGAAAACATCTTCAGTGAGACGGAGGGGATGCTCCTGGGCGGCACAGGGCAGATGCTGTAAAATGATATAGGGGTTGTCAGGATTAAGCAGGGCCTGTTCCACCGGCGTTGTGGTGACAAAGTCATGGTGATTCACGAGAAACTGGTCGATGGGGCGGTCCTTGGCTATATAGACAATGACCGGAGATTTACCCTTGCGGCCCACCCTCCCCGCCTGCTGCCAGAAACTGGCGATGGTCCCCGGATGGCCTGATAAAATGCACAGGTCAAGGTCGCCTATGTCGATGCCGAGCTCCAGGGCGTTTGTCGTGATGATGCCGAGGAGCTTTCCTCCGGCAAGGTCACGCTCGATCTGGCGGCGCTCGGTGGGCAGTAGACCGCCGCGGTACGGCTTAACATACTGCCGGAGTTCAGGATAATCGTCGATAACGGCGCGGTAGAGGCGCTCCACTTCCTGTCGGGCCCGGCAGAAGCAAATGGTTCTGATTTTTCTGCGGACGGCTTCCCGGATAAGGGGGATCGACGCCGAAGCCGGACCCTTCCGGTAGGCGGCATGGCCGAGGCTTTCCTCGAGCGGCGGATTGATGAAGTAAAAGTTCTTTTCCGGTTGAGGAGATGAATCGTAATCAATGACCTCGAAATCCCGGTGGAAGAGAAGACGTGCGTGCTCATGGGGATTGCGGATGGTCGCGGAGGAACATACGAAGACCGGCCTGCTCCCATGGACGGCACATACGCGCTGAAGTCTGCGGAATATATTGGAGACATGGGAGCCGAAGGCGCCGCGGTAAATATGGACTTCGTCAACGACTATATACCGCAGGCGGGAAAGAAATCCGCGCCATTTGCGATTATGATTCGGCAATATCCCGCTATGAAGCATGTCGGGGTTCGTCACGATAAAATCTGATGAGCGCTGTATCCTATCGCGCTCGTCCCGGGGAGTGTCGCCGTCGAAGGTGCCCAGCATCCCGCTTTTGTTAACAGAGGACATCAGCTTGCCAAAAGTGCTCTCCTGGTCCCGGGAAAGCGCCTTGGTCGGGTACAGGAGCATCACGGAAAAGGGCTGCTCTGCGTGGAGATATTCATTAAGTATGGGCAGGAAGAAAGAGAGCGTTTTCCCGCTGGCCGTACGGGACACAACAAGGGTATCGCAACTGCCTTCTATTTTTTTGAACGCTTCTGCCTGATGGGCATACAGGGCATTAATTCCCTGCGATAAGAGAACTTTCTTCAGCTCATTATCAAGGTTCGGAGGGAAATCGACAAAGGAGCCCTTGCTACCAGGAATGGTAAAAGAGGCGCGAACTTCGCCATTGAATTTTGATTCGATGAAGTATTTTAAATCTTCCATATGCCGTGACCTTTTCTAATGAGAATATGCCACAGCATACATGACATAATTAAAATGTCAACAAATGTTTGCTACACGCATGAATATTAATGAGGCTATTATCTATCATCCCTCATCTAAAAGGGCTTTCAAGTTGATGTTCCAGACGTTGCACATATATTTCAGTATCTCGATCTCATGGGGATTGACATCCGCATCGGCGCGGGAGAATTCCACGGCATACTTGATAATCTTTTTTCTGCTTCCCTCATGTTCAATCTGCTTTACGAGTTTCTTAAGATCATCCATTGATTTAACCGTCCTGTCCACCTCGTTGAATATCTCCTGGAAATCCTCGAAGCCTTTTTCCTCTGCAAGTTCATTGATATCGTCAACTTCACGGTCTGTCACAATGCCGTCGGTGCTGACAATATACTTCATGACGGCAATAAGGACCATCTTTTCTTCTTTTGTAAATGATTTGGACATGATGATCTCCTTTAGGGTTGCTAAAAGCACCTTAGCATTACATGGATCAAAGGCAAGCATTTTTTAATCGGCATTGATTTACAAATTAGCATCTAAATTTGATTTAATGACCTATTAACATTACTAATGTAATAATAAATAATTCCGATAAGGTAAATATAATCCTTCAATACTGATTTACAAGGAAATAACCATGCATCCAAAACGCTTTACCAGCATGAGTATTATGAGATATTCGGAAATGGTGTGCAACGCGGTGCACCTTGGCGTGAACTTTGACGACATTATCAGCGAAACAAGAAAATACCATGGCAATGAATTCACAAGTCGCGTTGAAAAGGTTGTGAAAACGCTGATAACATTCCAGTGACGATAGTATTGGGCCCTCGGCAATTCATTTATTAAAATAGACCCTTTTCTCCTCCCACCTACCCTTTAATACCTTCCCGTTACTATAATGATAGGTTCCCATGCCGCATAACTGGTTTTCTTTCCATTCACCAACATAGCTTTCTCCATTGGGCCATGTATAGATGCCGTATCCTGTCCTTTTCCCATGAACCCACTGGCCTGAATACATTGAGCCGTCTTCCCATCTTACCGAGCCGTTGCCGTGCATCTTGCCATTTTCCCATTGGCCAGAAAACACCGAACCGTTGGAATATCTCATGATGCCCCTGCCATGGGGTACGAATCCTTTTATCTTGCTTCCCTTGAACCAGCCGCTATAGCGTCCCAATAATTCAAATTCACCGAATACGCAACCATTCTCATCAGTATCATGGCTGATAAATCTCGACCCAACGAGGCGGCCGTTTTCATAAAAAACCTTTTTCTTTCTCCCGTCGGGATAACAATAAGTGCCTTCTCCATGGGGCCTTCCATCGGAATACCCCCCCCGGTACTCAGACCCGTCAGCCGCTACAAAGCATCCTGTGCCATGTTTTATTCCTTCTTTCATCTGCCCATCATAATAAGAACCGTCGGGATAGATGATCTTAACAGGTGGCTGGGATGGATCCTGGGCAATGGCGGCAGGCACTGCCATCACGGAAAGTATTATGGCTGATAAATATTTGATAAACCACTGTTGCATGACATATTTAGAATAATAACTGTGTATTTTTATTATTATCGGGAAAATTGTGCCAGAAGACATCTCAAAAATACAATTATACTTCCTTTCTTTGTCATGGCGAGCGAAACGATGCAGTGAGGTAGTTTATCATAACCTGTATTTAGTATGAACGCTATTTTGTTTTCAGCTTGGGTATAAATTTCTGTAGGTCCTTTCCCTTGACCTTGGGGCCTGTAATTTTTTCCATTCCCGCCAGATCAAAAGATTCAATGAATTTTTTCAGTTTATTCGTGTCTTGAAAATCCTTCATTTTTTCATCCGCAATAAGCCTTATCTCAATGCGGTTGTTCACAAGTATCCATATCCACTTGTTTTCAAATATTTTGGCCGGGTATTTGCCGACCTTTTCAGTGGAGTTCTTATATCCTTCGATCGTAGCTTTATCATCGATCTGATCGAAAATCTGGAACCAGAGTACGGCCTCCCCGCTTCTGTCTTTGACGTTCGCCTGGAGCCATTCGAAGGCGCTGATCTCGGAGTATTGAAGATTTTTCCAACTGTCTCCTTTGCAGGACGGATAAAAGGCAACAATGAACATATGGACAATGATCAGCGGCGTTAATAGTTTTTTCATCAGATCCTCCCTGGATTGCTCTGGAGTTAATCGCTACTATAATAAAAATAATAAATCAAGCATAATTTATTTTGCTGATATTCGCTTTAATGAGATAACAACATCCGTATTATATTACAAAAAAAAGAGCCCCATCAAAGGGCTCCTTGTTAAATAAATCTTGGAGGATTTATGAAAAAACTTTAACCTTACTTGATATGTATCAGAATTTCTTGACATGTTACACCGGTAATCAATGCTGGGAAAATTATTCCGAAAATTTAGCAGTTTCCTGAAAAACAGCAAATTGCTAAGCGATACATGGATGTATCGCCATTTTTCGAGGCATTAGCCGAGAAAAATGTGAGGTTTTACGAATTCACTTCGTAAAACCGACCCTGAAAAACTCCAAGGAGGGAGATTTTCAGGAAACTCTTAGAATAATTTTTTGGGAAGTAATAGATTTTATTATGAAGCAATAATTATATGTAACAAATTCCCTGAAAACTGTCAAATATCCCTTGTAACCTTTATCCTGTTCAATTCACTTATTTTGCCGATGAGTATTTCATCGGTCTTGGCAAGCCGCTGCGCAAGGGTATGCACCATTTTCGCGGCAAAAACCGGATTCTTGATGAGGAATGATCGCAGCTGTTCGACGCTATCGATGAAGGCAAGCTTTACATTTCCCACTGCGGTGGCGGTGGCGCTTCGTGGTGTTTTATTAAAGAGAGAAATTTCACCGAAAAAGTCGCCTTTTTTCAATTGCGCCACAACGATTTTATCGACTTTATCGGAAAGGGAAATCTGCACTTCACCATCGAGTATGATGTACATCTTTGTTTCCACCCTGCCCGCTTCGATTATTCTTTCTCCGTTCTGAAAATAAATGATATTTTTGCTCATTCCCATGTCCCGATAGCGTATAATGCGGCCCTCGTAAAGATACAATGGCGTGTCAATGCATCATCTCGGCAGACAGTTCTGTTTTTTGCAACTATTCTTTTTAAGGCAAGAAGCACAACGGTCATCGCTGCAAAACTGGCAAGAGAAGCAGTCCGGGCAATCGTATTTTTTTAATTCATTGCTGTTTTCTTCAGGAATAAAAATCTTTCCTTCAAAACCTGGTATTGTGTAATAAGCCATGGCCTAACGCTAAAGTCCTTTCTTATCTTCTAATATACTAATATTTCTTTTTTTTACAATCATATTTCAATAAAAATGCATATTTATTGATCGCAGCGGGCATTCTTATAGGGGCGGATTATGAAATAAAGACAAAAACACGGCCCAAATTATGGGCACGTGACTTTTTATAAATTGACAGGTCAAATATATAAAAAATAATAATTGCAATCCTCGCCTATAGGGAGGTATTATTATTCACATTGCAGATTGCGTGCTCCCGTATTTGATATGGACGAGTGAATTTTAGCCGCAATCGATTCTAACGGAAAGATTCAATATCAACAATATGACACGTTTTAATACTATAATGCTCTTTGGCGCTGCCATATCCTTCATGATCTGGATGAGCCATGATTCTGTCATTGCTCAATGCATCAAAGGGAATTGCAAAAACGGCAGCGGTACATATAAATATATCAACGGAGACTGTTATGCCGGGCGATTCATGAATGGGAAGCCCCATGGAACCGGTAGCTGTAACTACAGCGGCGGCGACCGCTATTCCGGCATGTTCTATTGGGGGATGATCCATGGACAGGGAACCTATCATTTTGCCGGGGGCGGGCGTTTCATCGGCACTTTTCATCATGGCAGGATGATGGAAGGCACCTATTATTTCAAAAACGGTGACAGGTTTACCGGGACTTTCTTTAACGGAAAAAAGCAGGGTAAAGGCACCTACTACTACAACAATGGCTATACATATATCGGCCAGTGGGATCATGACGTAAAAAATGGATCCGGGTCATTGGAATACAAGGGCAAGGTAGTACTCCGTGGAACATGGAGAGAAGATAAGCTTGTATCAGAATAAAAATCAATAAATTAAATCGTCAATGGAACAACCAATATGGAACCATCACAAACAGCGCCGTTTCGGGCAAGACTGCTCATCTGGATAATAGCTGCAGCAGTCATATCGGCCCTATCAATTGCAGCCAGTTATGGCTATTATTACAACAGCACGGTGAAGGACATCACCTCTTATCTCGACACAATCCATGCAACTGAAAGGGGTTATATAGAAAATCTTCCCCTCTATGACGATTATGCCACGCCGCAGAGGGAATTGAAACTGCGTACATATCTTTTTCCAGCCCATATGGATGTGGCCGCCAGGTCGGGCATGAAACCGATAGCGATCGACGATTCCTTGTCCGACCTCGTCAAGGGCGGTTCACTGGTAAAGGTCAAATCAGGAACCGAAAAGCTGTATTATTTTTACAATGTCCGTGAAAAGTACCGGGTCCTTACCCCGGTGGCCGCATGCGGTCTCAAGGCGATCACAGATAGGTTTCAGCAAAACATAGCCACACGACTGAAACTGCCTCCGGTCAAGATAGCACTGTCTTCGATGCTGCGCCCCGCGTCATACCAGACGGATCTCCGCACAATAAACGCGAACGCCACGGAAATCACCTCCCACAGCTACGGCATAAGCTTCGATATCTTTTACGATGATTATTTCGTTTCTCTGCCCCGGCCCGTGGCCAGCAACGCCATATCCGACGTCGTTATGGATATGCTCAGAACACGGATGGGCTTTCTTCTCGGCGACGCTTTGCGGGGCCAGTTCCGGGCGATGCTGATGGAGACACTCGTCCAACTTCAGGAAGAGGGAATGCTATACGCCATTTGGGAAAGGAACCAGCGCTGCTACCATGTTACCATACTGCCCAATCCTCGATGTGAGAAGAAAGGCGGGCATTGAGCGACGTCGGTAGCATCGTAGCATCATCTTTTATTATTGGAGTTTTGCCTGGCGGTGATTATGCCGGCTATGAAGCCGCACAGGTGGCTCTCCCATGATATGAAGCCGACTGTTGGAAATATTCCCCAAATGGCGCCGCCATAGAGAATAAAAACGACAATGGAGACGACGATCGCCTTTGCGTTGCGGCTGAAGAAGCCCATGGTCAGCAGATACCCCAGGATGCCGTAGATGACGCCGCTGGCACCGACATGGGTGTATTCCGACCGGCCGATAAGCCAGGTGCCGCCCCCCCCTATAAGTATTATCTGAATGACAAGGAATATCGAAAGCTTTCGCTCCATGGTAAGGAAGATCGAGCCAAGGATAAGAAGGCTTATGGAGTTTGTCAGGAGATGCTCGATACCTGAATGAATGAAGGGAGCGAATAATATCCCCATCAAGCCGTGAACCGTCCGTGGTTTTATCCCGAAATTCTCCAGTGGCAAGAACAGACCGATAATAAGGATCAACCAGAGTATCAATACGATGAAGAGGACGGTCTTAAATGACTGCCAGATATTGCCGGTTCGGGTAAATGCCATAATGACCTTTTTATTACAGATATTAATCATCCGCCGGATGACCGCCTTCACATCTAATTATGCAAGCTGACATAATGTCAATAATAATACCGGCAAGATCAATCATGTCAAACCGATTAAATGTAATCATGAACGGCCGAAAAAATATTATATGCCTGTTAATAGTCTTGACTTTTTATTTTCCAACTCGATATTTTGCAGCAACACATCACCATGAATGTTCCATTATCGAATCATTGAGGCGTCGTATGAAGATTAAACCCCTTGGGAAGCGCAAGCTGTCCCTTGCCAATAAAGGCGGCCTGGATATTTTTTTTCTCGGCGTCGGCAGCGCTTTCACCAAGGAGCAATACCATACCATTCTCGTCGTTATCAAGGGTAAAGACCATCTTCTCATCGATTGCGGTCATCGATGCCCCCAGGCCATGCATGACGTCGGCCTGACGATAACCGATGTACGTAACATTCTCGTCACCCATTCCCATGCCGATCATATCGGCGGTCTCGAAGAGCTTGCGATCATGGGACGATACTTCGCGAAGCGCAGGCCGGTGATGGTCATCAATGAAACATTTCAGCATCTACTCTGGGAAACATCGCTGCGAGGCGGGCTCGGCCATAATGAGAGAACGGCCCACAAGGTGCTAACGTTCGATGACTTCTTCGAGGTGATCAGGCCAGACAAGATCCCTAAATATGCCCGGGATACCTTCGCCGTGAAAGTCGGGAGCATCGATATCAAGATGGTTCGCACCAAGCATATTCCCGACACGGCACCGGACTGGCAGAGCTCTTTCTGGAGCTGCGCTGTGATTATAGACGATCGTATCTTCTTCAGCAGCGATACGCGCTACGATCCTTCTCTGGTGGTCGATTATGACAGGGAGTTCAATTTCGAAGCTATCTTTCATGACTGCCAGTTTTTCAATGGCGGAGTCCATGCCGGCATTGATGAGCTCAACCAGCTCCCGGCTGAAATAAAGAAAAAACTTTACCTTTATCATTACGGGGATAACTGGAAAAAATTCGAAAAGACCGCGGAAAAATACGGGTTTGCCGGTTTCACGCAACAGCATGCCTACTATGGTTTCGGAAAAAACTAATACCGGGCTGCATCATGCCTCTTACATTAAACGCTCTGGAAAAAATTGGCATAAACCGCCTCAACAAGGGGCCGGCCCCGATGATCGACCTTCTCGGCATGCTGTCGTTCAAGGCTGTCGCGACCGCGCTGAAGCTGGGCATTTTTGACTGTCTTGGAACAGAAGCTAAAAATGCTGGCGATATGGCATCTGTAATAAATGTTGACCAGCGTGGGCTGATACTGCTTCTCGATGCTCTCGTCCATCTTGGGTATCTCAAACTGAAGCGTGGATACTACCGAAATACCGCCTGCACCAGGAAATGGCTTCTGTCGGGCTCACCCTACTCTATCGCTGCCCTGTTCCATCAATTCAACGATATGTCCTTGCGGTGGGATTATCTTGACCGGTCGATCCAAATCGGTAAGCCCCATATACCCGGATGGCAGTGGCTCGACCGGCATCCGGAATGCTGGAACGCCTACCATGCGGGATTGCAATGCTCGGCCGTTCTCGTGGCGCAGGAGCTCCTGAAAAAGGTCACATTACCGTCAGGCGCGGCGAGGGTGATCGATATAGGCGGAAGTCACGGACAGTACTGCATCGAATTATGCCTCCGATACCAGAATCTCTCCTGTATCGTGTACGATTGGGAGCCGGCTGAAAAAACGGCTGTTGATAATATCGAATCATTCGGATTGTCGGATCGAATAACCTTCAAAGCCGGGGATTTCATCAGCGATCCTATTGGGAACGGTTATGATGTCATGCTCGTATTCAACGTGATAAGGATATTCAAGCCCGGTGAACTTGTGGTATTATTGAGAAAATTTCATGAATCCCTTGCGCCTCAGGGCATGATAATCATCATGGACCATCTCGGTCATGTCCCATCTTCACAGTTGATGAAAACCAATGCGGCCCTCTTGAAGCTGGAACTTTATAATTCAACCGAAGGAACGTTTCACAACAGGAGCGATGTCAGAAGATGGCTCGAGGAATCCGGGTTTTCCGCTATTCGTGATTTTTGCATAAAGCGCACGCCGGGACTTGGGGTCATCACAGCCGTGAAAAAGTAACAGGCGTCATTTCTTGATTGTGCCGAATACATCATCCAGATTGACATTTGAAAAAGCGCGGCGGATTTCTTTGTTGAGGCTTTCCCACATCATGCGGGTATAGCACTCTCCGTCCATTTCACACTCTCCTTCATGTTCAAGGCAATCAACGATAGCGAGCTTACCGTCGAGAATGTCAATGATCGAGAGAACGCTTATCTCTTTCAGTTGTTTTGAAAGATAAAACCCTCCTCCCTTCCCCTTTGAGCTTCCGAGGATGCCGGCTGTCTTGAGGCCGTGAAAGATATTTTCCAGGTATCTCGGTGAAATTCTTTGACGCCTGGCAATGTCGGTTATGCTGACAGGCTTATCTCCGCTGTTCATGGCGAGATCCAGAAGAGCGCGGATGCCATATCGAGATCGTGTTGACAATTTCATGATGATAGTGTCGGGGGAAATTGTTATTTTTCAATTACTTTTTTGATCCGTGGTAAAAACCGGCGCGTGGTCACCAAATATTAATTGCATTTAATCACAATTGCTGAGAATATTGCATACATGAAAATCAAACTGATCCTCGCCGCATCCCTGACCGATCCCCTTCGTCAAAACGACCCGTTCATGCCCTTGTCTTTGCCGATACTTGCCGGATCCGCCCCGGGACATGATTATTCATTTGTCGATCTGTTATGGGAAGACGATGTGCGCTTCGACGAGCCCGCCGACCTGGTGGGAATAAGCTTCAGATACACGGCGGAAAACAGGGCCTATGAACTCGCCGATGAATTCCGGCGGCGGGGAATTCCTGTCGTACTCGGAGGTCCGCAGCCGTCAATGGTGCCGTTCCGCGCCATCGAGCACGCTGACGCCGTGGCGGTAGGTGAAGCGGAGGAGTTATGGCCCGTTATCGTTTCAGACGCTGAAAAAAAGAAACTCAGGAATTTTTACGTTTGTTCGCCTGCTGTCTTTGATCCGGGACCATACTCTATCCATAAGATCAACACCTACCCGGATCTTACAAAAACCATCGTCCCGATCCGCTCCCTTTATAGAAAAAAATATGTTTTTGATACGGTGTATGCCGTTCGAGGCTGTCCCGTGAACTGCGACTTCTGTTCGGTCACGGAAATATTCGGTCCCGGTTACAGGATGAAGCCTGTGTCAGATGTGGTGCGTGAGATTGAATCGTTCAAGAATTACTACTACATCCTCGATGATTCGGTTTTCGGCAAGCCGCCCGTGTATGATTATTATTGCGATCTATACGACGCGATTTCAGGATTAAAGAAAAAAAGATTTTGGACCGGGCAGGCCAACCTCGATGCGGCATTGGATGAGAGAGGTAGGGCCGTCATCAAAAAGGCGGCCGAATCAGGGCTGATTTACGCCGCCATCGGAATGGAATCAATTAATCCGTCAACACTCGCGAAGTCCGGAGCCATCAGAAAAATGGGAGCTCCTTCCTCGTCAGATGTATTGGCTTCCATGAAGGATTCCATCCGCTTCATCCAGGACCAGGGGATCCTCGTGTCAGGCTGGTTTGTGATCGGCTATGAGGATGATGATATCGACACCTATTACAGGACCGTTGAATTCTGCAATGAAATGAAGATAGTACCGGTGATATTCCCGGTGAAGGCGCTTCCGGGAACGCGCCTCTACCAAAGGTTGAAAAAAGAAGGAACCCTTGATGACGGCAAACTGATAAATTTCCGAAATCCCGCCATTCGCGATGAGGAAATATTCGACGCCCTTAAAAATGTCGGTGACGCGGGATATTCATGGAAAGAGATACTCGGGCGCACGGGTTTTTATTTGTCAAAATTCAACGGTGACAGGATCCATAAAACCATCTTCGCCCTTGTTTTGCAGGCCAAGCTTCGCGGGGCCGTCGACGTTTCAAAGGATGAATTTTACGTTGGGCCGTAGAAAAGCCTATCTCGTCCTGTTTTTTTCTATGAAATCGGCGATGGTGGCGATGGATCGCAGGATAAAGCGCGACTGGTTCTTGTCGTCGATCCGCACGCCGTATTTTTCCTGAAGGGCCATGACGATCTCCAGCGCATCGATTGAATCCAGGCCAAGAACGTTTCCCTCGCCGAACAGCGGATCTTCATCGACCACTTCATCAGGTTGCACATCCTCAATATTAAGCGTTTTGATTATAAGCAGCTTTATTTCGTCGTTAAGGCTGTTTTCAGTCATATTATAATTCGGTCCTCTCATATGGTATTCATTTCTTTGATTTGCAGAGCTTCAGCATATCCCTGAAAAAACGCTCCTCCGCATCGGCCCTGTCGTAGATCATGCCGCTCAATTCCTTCAGCCGTTCCGGGCTGAAGTCGCGTCGTTTGCCGATTCTTGCGGAAAACAGCGATATCTCGCGCCATCGGTCACCGATCTCCATGATGCGTTTTGACATTTCCAGAAGGTCCGGATCGTTAAGCAGCTCGGATGCCTCGCGCAGAAAGGTCGCGTACATGAAACGGAACCCGGCCCCGCCGGTACCCTGATCTTCAAGAAATATGTTTATTTTCATTATTTCATGGGAAAGATGCTCCGTGTCCCTGGCGAGCCTGGGCCAGTCCACCACCTTTTTGGCAAAGAGCCTGATCCCCTTGACGCCGATAAAAGGAATCGGCAGCTTCACCATGTTGAACGCGGCGCTCCTGATCCCCTTCCAGATGGCGGTGCGGTAATCGATTTCGGACGGTATAGAAACAGGATGGAAAAGGAAACCCTTCGGGGAGAAACTGCCGCCGGCAAAACGGGCCTTCATGAAAGAATCACGGTCAAGCTCAGCCAGGGTCGGGGAATAGCAATCGCTTACCATATATGTATCCCCTCGCCTTTCCACGACCGTGATGAAATGCACGTTGATATGGACCCGCACATGGTTGGGCAGGTAATTCATGTAGAAAAAGTCGGTCTGGCAGGCCACCGGTATTTTCTCCGACAGAAGCCTGTCGAGCTCCCGTTCTCCTTTTTCCGGGTTCCTGAATCTCTGCTCCCTGAAGGATACCCCGATGCGCCGGGCCATGCCGGTACGGATCTGTCCCGGCCTGTTGCGCACGACAAAGGTCGGGAACGGAAACTTCTTTGACTCGAAATATCCAAAAAATATGCCGGCGGATATGCCGAAGACAAGGGGTTCCGATATATCAAGGCCGCCATGATTCAGAAGGGCCGTCACTGTCCCCGACTCGCAATGGGCCGCCATTTTATGCTGGAATGTCATTATTTCCCCGCAGCGATTTTCAAGATCGAGAAGAATGGATTATCAGTTTTTTCTTCATAAACTTTCAAGTTTTTTTTATCCGTCACGATGGCCTGCACCATGTTCGCCAGCGGGACGTTGAATACCCCGCAGTATCGTTTCAGCTGCTCCAGCGTGGCAGTGCCGAAAAGTCCGGGGTCCATGTGCTTTTTCACCTTGCGCGCGCTCAGCTTTACCCTGGCGGCCAGCTCCGAAGGGGTCAATTCCTCGAGGGTCATGTAATATGCCACCGGGCTCATCTCGCCACGACGGACCTTTTCCAGGAGCTCCTTCTCAAGGTTGTGGCGCTTGTACCAGAAATCATCGATGTAGTTCTTTGAAATGTACGAGCCTGTTTTCACCGGCCCGTAGGAGCCGTCCTTTTTTTCGACATAGAGTATGAGCTGGTGCTCCTTGTAATCAACGGCAGCGTCTTTTTCTTTCATGGGATCCCCCTTTACAATCTGAACCTCTGATCTACGCCCAGAGGAACGTGGTAATACTTGAAGGGCTGCTGGAGGGCGCGGCAGGCGAGGCTGTCCTTATCCTTGAAAAAATCCTTGATGAATTCGGCCAGGTTGACGGATATGCCGATGTAAATGTTTCTCGTTTTTCCATGCGTGGTCATGGTCCTCTGTATCTCCGCGTACCGGTAATCATATTTCGTATAGCCTTTCGTATAGTATCCTATGTCAAACTGGATGTACCGCATGAACTCCGGGACGTTGATGCCGATATATCGAAATCCCGCCAGCTTGATATTGGCCATGAACCTCCAGCCGCTGTAGTCGTCCATCAGCCATTTCAATCTCTGTGGGTATTTCCTGAAATATTTTGTCGGGATGTACTGGGCGCTGAGGCTGACAAAGGCATCGACCTCGGGGAACAGCTCAAGGATCGAGGCGATGCCTATGCCAAGAAAGCCCATGGTAAGGTCCGCTACGCTGAAGCCGTGCTGGTTCTTGCAGAATCCGTCTCCGATCTCAATGCCCAGTGCCAGGAAGCCGGTCAGACCGGCCGCGTAGGCCCACTTTATGGGCTTCCCGCTTTCAGTGTAGTTGAAAATATTGTAAAAAACCCTCATCAATAAGTAATGAGAATACATGTGTGCGGCCTTATCGGCTCCTCCGCTATAGGTATTAGCCCCGAACCAGCCCTCATGGGACAGACGGAATTTCGTGGTCTTTCCCCAGTCCCAGGTCAGCATGGCCACCACGTAGGTATTGACCGGGAACCCGAAAAGGATGGAATAGCGAATCGATGATTTCTTTATCTTGTCGGTCTTAATCCGCTCGGCCAGCTCTTCCGGGGTCACGTGGTTTTCATTTTTTTGTTTCCCGGCCGCGCCGAGCTTTTCGGTCTTTTCGGATTTGTCAGCTTTATCGATATCGACGGCCCGTGAAAGTGCGGATGAATCGCTTTTTTCATCCTCCATGGCCGACAAGGTGGCGGGAACAAGGCACAGCAGGATTGATAGGATTATTCTCATGATCATGTTCATTGCCATTGGAGAAATTGACGAGTATAGACCCCGGATGTCAAGCATGAAAACGCTGATAATAGAATTCCCCGCACCAAGCCGCGTGGTTTGCGGGCACTGTGATCAATTGCCGCGAATATTATGAGACCGATTAATATTATAAGTCTTAAACAGGTTTTGCGCGTTATGAACAGCCAGTTCCCGGTCAATAACGATCGACGTTTCACCGGCAAAATCAAGGACAATAAAACGATCCCGTGACGCGTCAATGGCCGCTTTCAGGCCAGAAAGGTTTTTCACCGAGGAACCGTTGAACTTTATCAGCACCAGATCTTTTTGGAATTGATATCCCTTATTTATCGTATCCGGAAGTACACGGCTGAGAATGATAACTCTCGCGTCAAGTCCGCTCTCGGCGATTTTTTTCATGTTGTCGAAATAATACAGGAGGCGTTTGTCCGCTTTCTGCTTCCAGTCCTGTCCGAATGACTCCATATAACCGGCATTGAGCTCCATCAAGACAAGGCCGCCGAAAATGTAATAGAGCGGTTCCGAGTCATATGATATCAGGGGTATGCCGCAGCATTCATCCGGGATCTGTTTGAGCTTGAACCTCACCGGTATTCTTTTCTTATTTCTTAAAATCGTCATAGTCACTTCTTCGCCGGCAAAATGATCCATTTGTATCAGTCCGTAATAGTACAACTTACCATAGGGCGAATCATAATTACCCTTATCGTCCAACACATGGCCGTCGATAGCAAGGATGATATCGTCCTTTTTGAGCACATCGCTTCCGCTGCTGATGCCAGGAATACCGGTAACAAGCACACCGCCCTCACCGGCGCCGACTCCGTAGTATTCCCTCAGGTTTATATCCCCCTGCAGTTCGACGCTGTCGATCCAGAAAAAGGGGAGCCCCTCGTAGGATCCGTCTGACGCGTCCTTGATCATGCGCTTAACCATCTCGGAGCTTATCACGAAAAGCGTTTTGGACTCGGCGTTGAGACCGGTGGCTATACCGGCCAGCCTGGAATCTATAAATACCGGTTCGCCGTTGCCCCCCTCGTTCATGCTGGTCGAAAACTGGTGCATGAGGACGCCGCAGCTCGGATCATAGAATCGTACCGATGTCTTGGTGAGCTCCGCCAGGTATTCCTTGAGGCTGCTCAGGGAGTCCCATTTATAGACCCGGGCGCTCCTGCCGTTCATTGCTCCTGAAGGCAGGAACGTGACGGCCCTGAGGCCATTGAAAAAAGACGTATCCTCAACGCGGAGCAGGGCCACACCGCTTTGATAATCCTTTATCTCTATCGAAGCGGTATACTTGCGGCTTTCGCCCTTTTTCATGACCTCTATGAGGATGTTATCGGTCAAGGAATATGAGGCCGTGAGGATGCGATTGCCTTCGATGACGCAGCCTGTTATGCTCGATCGGACGACTTCGCCCTTCTGCCATGGCGACGCATAATCACGCTTTTGCGATGTAACCAGGATATTTACCACGCTGTCTTCGATAGTTTGGGCCATTACTGGAACGCCCAGGCACAGAGCTGACAGAATAGTTATGATAACACGAAATTTCATTATTGGAATTCTCCGTCTGTTATTGCAGTCTCATAAGCCTTGGGATGTCATATTTATTCTTAATGCGACTGTTCGCGCCATCGACCTCGGATGATTTGATAACCAGCGGACAGGTGGTGCCATCTATCTGAATGACGTGGAAAGCGCCGGCCGGTTTTGCGAAAGCCTCGGCAATGTCGCTAAGGGACCTGATCTTGACGCCATTGACGGAATCGACCACCTTGTCGTGAATATCCGAAAGATAGGTGTTGGCCGGGTCCGGCAGCACCCTGTTGAGCACCACGAATTCGCGCCTCTCGGGGAAAAGGTTGTCCGATATGTGATAGGTATAGTAATAGAGCAGGCGCCGGTCGGCCGTATGCCACCACTTGTTCCAGGTCATGAGATATTCCTTGGAAAGGGGCTGAAAAATCAGGCCGGCCACGACGCAGTAGCGGGGCAGTTTTTCAAATTCATTGAACCAGGATATCCTTGACGGATATGTCCTGAGGGGATAGCTCACCTTGATGACGTTTCCGTTTCTAAGGACCGCGAGGCGCACAGTCTCATTGATCTGCTTGAGGTCTATGAGGTACGAATAAAAGATCCTCCCTTTCATGAACCGGATCGTTCCGTCATTGGCGATCGGAACGGAATCGATGGACAGTATCACGTCTCCGCGGCGCAGGGCTTTCTCGGCGCCGCCTCCCGGGATCGTCACGGAAACCAGCACCCCGCTCTGGTCATCCTTCATTCCGAGGTAGCGCCGGTAGCTGATATTCTCCAGGGTCTCGGTGAAGACTCCCAGCATGGGAAATCCGTCATAGCTGCCGTCTTTTATGTCTTCGAGGAAATGCTTGATTATCGGAACAGGTATCATGTAGCCGATATTGTCCGAGTTGGCGCTGGCCTGGAAGGCTACACCCACGATCCTGTTGTTCTGTATGACGGGGCCGCCGCTGTTTCCGGGATTGATGGCCGCGTCCGTCTGGATCATGATGAAAGAGACGCTCCCCATGTGGGAATATTCGCCTATCTCAATCCGCGACGTCACGCCCGCCGTTATGGAAATGCGGCTGCCTCCCATCGGGTATCCGTAGGTGGTGACCATCGACCTTAATTCTGGAATTTCTCCCAGCTCAAGGACCTGGGTATTTGCATAAAAGCGCGGGTCCTTGACCCTGAGCAGGGCCAGGTCGCAGTCATGGGCAATGAACATGATTTCTGCGTCATAGAGCTCCGGGTCTATCTCCTTTCGTACCTGTATGTATGTAGCATCGGATACGACATGGGCGTTGGTCAAAATCATGTGCCCGTTGATGATCGCACCGGAACCGACAGCGGTTTCAGGCTCTTTCATTTTCCAGGGCAGGTTGTAATCAGGCCGTATTGCCGTGCGAATTATCTTGACAGTCCCCCTGCTGACGTCAAAAGGGGCTTTCTTCGCTTCGACTGGATAGCTTATAATCAATATAAGGGCGGATACAAAACAGAGGATAGATATTCTCATTGTATATTCCATATTTTTCATATCAGCTGGTTGCCGACAGTTATTAATCTATTAGACATTATAATGCCATAAAGGTTTTGTCAAATTATTTACCTCAGTCCATTTCTTTCCCGAACTTCCGGTACCGAAGCCTGAGGAGGGTCCTGAACATCGGCTCTGCAAGGGCGCCCTCCTCCCTCATTTTCATCGCTTCGCGCATCATTTCCGGTGGCGGGCTGGATTCCATGACAGGAACGCAGTTTGGACGTGACATCGACGCTGTTTTGACTATGTCAAAGAGGCGTTCCTTACCGATGGCCGGTGAAACATAGAATCGTGTTGGAGCAAGGTCATCGTCAGGGCCGATGATTCCATCTTCAATAGCGCGTCTGTGCAGGCCCGTGCCGGGGTATATTCTCATACCGCAGGTCATGTGGACCATGTCCCGTGGCCTGATGAAGCTATCGATAAAATCAAAAGACTCTGCGATCGTATTCTCCGTTTCGCCCGGACCTCCAAAAATGAAGAACCACATGGTGGGCATGTCAGCGTCACGAATGATACGTGCCGTATTCTGTAAATCAGCCAGAGTAAAGTTCTTGCCCAGTCCAGCAAGCATCGAGGGAGACGCGGAATCGGGAGTACAGTCGATCTGTGTGAAACCGGCGCGGCTCATCAGGTCAAATAGCTCCCGGGAAGCATTGCACGGATTTATACCCATGGTCCGGAGACGCACGCTGAGGCCGCGGCGTACTATTTCGCGGCAAATGGCCTCGCCATGGCCCGGCGGATCGTTGAATGTGGAATCTACGAATTCAAAGGTCACCTGTCCCAGGCGCTCCGAAGCCTCCCTGATTTCCTCCGCCACCCGTTCGGGAGGCCTGGTCCTGTAGCGGTATCCCTCTATGCAGTTATAGGTGCAATAGATGCACCGGTGAGCGCATCCCCGCTTCGTCTGTACCGGGTAGGAGCTCCGCGCCCTGTAGGGCCCGTAATCGATCCTTTGGTCGATCTCGGAATAGGGAATGCCCGCCATGGCAACATCATTATTTTCACCGGAAAAGATCCTTTTATCGCGGCTTATTACGACGGGTAACCGCGAGGGGTCATCGCCATTATCAAGGCAGTGAAGGATCCTCGGCAACACGGTCTCACCTTCCCCGATGACACCGAAATCGGCGTCAAAATATGTCATCAGATAATCGGGTAAGATGCTAAAGGCGCTTCCGCCCAGTATCAGAGGCGCCCGGGTGGCCTTCCGGATCGGTCTGATGAATTGCTCCAGAATTGATTGAATATAGTTGGTGGGATTGATGATATCCATGTCATCTATATTGCGTATCGATACGCCGATATAATCCGGCATGAAATCATTTATCGTCCGGTGCAGGTTTTTCCCTTCATCAAAGGCGCCGTCATAAATTTTTACACGGTAATTCCTTTCAAGGACCCCGGCGATGATGCAGAGTCCCAGGGGAGGCACCGGGTACGGTTTTTTCTCTGTGTTGGTATTTATCAGCAGTACTTTTTTCATGAATGTTCAGCCGGAGCATGCCCTTCCATTATCGTCATAACAATGATGACGGCCTGTGGGCTTCAAAGCCGGTTGTATCGTAGTGGCGCTTCAAAATCTCCCTGATCGCGCCATGACCGATTTTTTCAGCCAGCGCCAGGGGGCCCTCTTCCATGTCCATATATTCTTTAACGGCGAATTCCATGTCATCGACGGACCAGATTTTTTTTTCAAGGACCTTGAAGACTGAATTGATATAAATGGCCCTCAGTAGCGATATTATTTCTTCCTTATTTTTCTCACCGGGCAAGTCAAGTGATGCAATGTCGACAGGATAGTCGTAACAGCCTGATCCGGACTTGCGGCCAAGCCTGTTCCTTGACAAGAGATCTGCAAGGAAATCCAGCAACGGATTATAAAAATCCCTGTTATTCAATTGGCTGGTATAATTGATCACAGATTGACGCATCACATCTATCCCGACATCATCGAAGAACTCGAAAACCCCCCTTGGGAATATGGATCCCTTTACGATAGCATCAATCGCTCTCATGTCGATATTGCCGTCCCGGTGAAGGCGCACCGCCTGGGCCTGGCAGTCAAGGAACAGCCTGTTAAGCACGAAGCCTTCATTCTCGGGCATCTCGAGGCAAAACTTACCCATGACGCTGATAAAATCGCGCAATTCGGCAATGCTGACATCATCCGTATATTCAGTTGTAATGAGTTCAACTATTTTTTTCATTTTCACAGGGAAGAAAAAATGGAGCCCTGCGAATCGGTGTTTCAGCATACCCTCCCGGACCAGGCTGGAAGGCCTGAACGATGAAGTATTGGTGACGACTATGGCCTTATCACGGGCAAACGGCTCCAGGGCCGTATAGAGCTTCACCTTGGCAGCGGCATTCTCGTCTATGGCTTCAATGATAATATCGCAGGAGGAGATATCCCGCAGGGAGCAGGAAATCACCATCGCGTCTGTTCTTTTACGGAGCTCATCATGGCTGATAATGCCGTTTCTTGATAGACGGTCTGTTTTTATCTTAAACGACTTATTGAGGCGAAATTTTTCTTCCTCGTCTATGCAAATCCACACAAGATTGAAATTCAACTCGTTGAGGAAATAGGCGATATCGGTCCCCATGCGGCCGCTGCCTATAACGCCGATTGTCCTGTTTTCCGCTGCTTTCATATTAAATTGTCTCTATCTATCCAGATCCGTATAATAATGCAATTATAAAATCCATGATATAATTTTACAAGCAAACCCCATGTTCAAGAAGACTCATGCATTGCTTTTTTTTGCCCTGGACCGAATCCCGCTTGCCTGTTATATAAATTCGTCTATAATTGTCTGCAACTGGAACGCTCAATGTCATATGAATATCCAATAACAGTCCGCGGCTATGAGATCGACTCATTCGGCCATGTCAACAACGCGGTCTATCTTAATTATTTTGAACAGGCCCGCTGGGAGATTCTCAGGTCCAGGGACCTTTTCGAATACTTTAAGAGCAATGGCCTCATCCTGGTCGTGACAGAGGCAAATATCCGGTATTCAAAAGAATCCAGGGTCTTCGACGAGCTGGTCGTGGAGACGGATATGCACAACGCGCCGCCCTATCTTGTTTTCACCCATGTTATCCGTAACGCGGCCGCGGGTGAGATCATTGCCCGGGGGAACATCAAGACATTACTGGTCGACAGTGACCGTGTTCCCCACGATATTCCGGAATTTTTCATAACCGGGAGATAATGTCATAAATGGAACAATCTCGGCTCGTAACATGGGAAATTCAGGACTCCATCGGCATTATGACCATTGATAATCCGCCACAAAATCGTCTTACCGATGCCGTATTTGTCGATCCTGGATCGTTGATCCGGTGGATCGAAGATGATACTTTGAAAGGGATCATCGTAATCGGGAAAGGAAGGCATTTTTCAGCCGGGGCCGACCTTGACAGGCTCCGTGAAATAGCAGCGGATGAGGCCCTCCTCATGTCTTCCATTCATGACGGCAAGGAGCTTCTTGCCGATTTTGAAGCGATACCGGTGCCGACCATTGCAGCAATCGAAGGCGCCTGTTTCGGCGGCGGCCTCGAGATAGCCCTTGCCTGCCACATGAGGATATGCGCCAAGAACTCACTTCTGGCCTTTCCGGAGGTCAATCACGCCATCATGCCTGGCATGGGCGGCACCGTACGTCTTCCCGGCATGATCGGCCACGGGAAGGCGATGGAGATGATCCTGGGAGGCGATATTGTCAATGCCTCCAGGGCAAAGGAGATCGGACTCGTGGACCATGTGACACCGCCGAAGGAAGCGCTTCAATTTTCACTATCCCTGATGAAAAAAATGGTTGCCCAGAGGCCCGTCGAAGTGATTCGCTCCATTGTCAGAGCCCTTAACAATTCACGCACCATGACCGCCCAGCAGGCCATGGAAGAGGAAACGAAAATGTTCTGCCGTCTCGCGGTGAAGGTCCATGAATAATCCGGAATGGCATATCGAAGATACCATCGGTCATCTTGTCCTCAATGATCCTCCGTCCAACAGTATGACGCGCTTTTTTTTTCTGAATTGAGGCGTCTTACCGAGGAAGTGATCCCCCTGTCTGACGTAACCGGTATTGTCATATATGGCGAGGGCCGTCATTTTTCTTCCGGCGCCGACCTGGATGACCTTATCAGCGCCATTAAAGGTCATGGAAAATCCGACCTCGATCAGGACAGATCATCCATACTTAGCGATAATCTCAGATCCTTTACTTTTTTCGAGAACCTTACCATACCAGTCGTTGCCGCCATAAGGGGCGTCTGCCTCGGTTCAGCCCTTGAGCTGGCGCTGTTTTGCCATTGCCGGATCTGCGGAAACGGCTCGGTCCTGGGACTTCCGGAATCTACCTTCGGCCTCATTCCCGGATGCGGAGGTATATCTAACATGGCGTCCCTGGCCGGCCTTCCCAGGACCATGGAACTGGTCCTGTCAGGATCAAGCTTTACCTCGGAGGAGGCCCATCAGTGGAAAATTGTTGATAAAATCGTGCCGAAAAAAGATGTTGTTACCGCGGCAATCAATTTTATCAAGTTTATTCCTGGGCGCTACAACAGATTGGGAATGAACAGCTATATTTATGACTACATGAGATAGAACCATGAATCCCGTTTTAAATCATCCGAGGGAAACTTATGTTCAGATATCAGGGAGCGGCTCCTTTCTTCCCGGGAACCCTGTGCCTTTTGACGATATAGACCGGTACCTTGGCAAGATAACCGACGCGCCCCCAAGGGTGATGAAATGGATGGAGCGGATGGGCCCCCTCATGAAGGAAATGCTCGATGTCGAGCAGTATCACTACGCCATTGACCCCGTCACGCGGGAATTCACCGAGGACAATGTCACCATGTCGGTAAAGGCTGCCTGCGAGGCCCTGGCCATGGCTGGCATCGACAGCCGCGATATCGAGCTGATTGTGTACGGCAGCGCTCACATGGACCAGATGCCGACGCCGTCGGTCCGGATCCAGGAGGCCCTGGGAATCGAGCGGTGCGCCGAGCTGTCGATCCACGCCAATTGTACCTCCGCGTACAAGGCCCTGCTCCTGGCCGGCGACCTCCTGCGAAACGGGAGGTACCGCAACGCCCTGGTGCTATCTTCTGGGATATCATCATCGGAGCTCAGGGCGGAATACTACAACCAGCCCCTGATCAGGAAAGAGGACCTTTTCCTCCGATGGTTCCTCTGCGACGGAGCCGGCGCCCTGGTGCTGGAGAGTCGCGATATGAAGGGCAACGGGCTTTACCTCGACCACACCTACATGGAATCAGTGGGAGGGAAAAAGCCGTCTTCCATGGGGAACCGCCGTCCCGCCTACTGGATGAATCCCCGGGACGAATATGAGCGGGGATATCACCACCTGTCCCAGATGTTTCAGCACCTGCAGTCATATTTCCATGACCCTGACGGCACGGTTTTCGCCAAGGGTCTGAAGAGAATGATAGACGCCTATCATATCGACCTGTCGAGGCTGCGCTTCTTCCAGGTCAACCTTCCCTCCAAGCATATATCGGACCTCGTGCTGGAGGAATGCGCAGCCCTGGGGATCCCGGCCGGCACTCTTTACACGAAAATAGCGAAGATGGGATATTCCGGCCCTCCCATGGTGTTCATTTGCCTCGACAGGATACTGAGAGAAGAAAAACTCGTCGATGGCGACCTTATTTTAAGCTTCGTCACAGAGGTGAGCAAATTCATGCAGGCCGGTTACGCCCTGACCTATTTCGGCAAATCAGTATAGGCAAGGCCTTGTCCGATTTCAAATCACATCCGAACCTTCCTTAATCAGCCACAATTTCCCGACGTTTTCATAGAAGCGCTCTTCCGGAAGGGACGTTTTAAACACGCAGTTGAAGAAATTGTATTTAGAAAGATCATAATCAATGATGCGGTCCCTGACTGTTTCATAATAATCGGTTCCTGGCATGGGGGTCAGTATCGTGTACCCGGCATAGACAACCCTGTGGGAGCCTGCGTAATCGGCCATTGCCTTGAAGTCATCTTCCGTGTAATCGGCCGGTATCACGTAGTTTCCCCGCACCATGATACCATTGGCGTGGAAAATGCCGATGCCCTCTTCAATGAGCCGTGCCGGAGCTTCCTTGCGGTACCGGCGTAATTCCTCCTCCTTGAAGGACTCGAATCCGCAGATGACCACCTTGAGGCCCCCGCGGGCGAGCTTTTCAATGAGCTTTGGATGCTTCACGGCAGTGTCGAAGCGTATATCCATGATAAAGAATTTTTCAATGCCCTCCTCCCTGATCCTGTCGAAGAGCCTGTCGATGAACCGGTCGTTGACGATGGTATTGGCATCGGCGAACCTCACCACCGGGTAATCGTCGACCATTTTCAGCTCGTCAATGACGCTTTCCACATCGCGCTGAAGGTACCGGCCGCCGAACTGGCCCCATATTGAGCAAAAGGAGCAGCGGTACGGACATCCCAATGATGTGAAGATATAGGTGCTGGGATGGGGAGAACCGCCGACGCAGTAGGTGGATATCCATCGCTTCAAATATGAACGGTCCGGGAAAATGAAATCATCGCCGGCGGCATCACCTGTTTTACCCGTGTCACCCGTATACACGAGGCCGTCCTGGGTATTCAGATATATCCCCGGCACCCTGTCCAGGGGAATGTTTTTTTCCATGGCCCTGACAAGGTTCATGAAAATACCTGCGCACTGGCCCGGCACCACGACATCAACGGAATTATCGGTGAAATCGGCGGTACAGACGGTGGCATGGAGCCCTCCGGCAACGGTGCGTATGGCAGGATTGTGTTTTTTTACAGCTTTGAAGATCTCGATGCCATAGGGGAATTCAGATGCTATAAAGGTCACTCCGACAATATCCGGCTTGTATTGAAAAAGACATTCATTCACAAGCGCCTCGATCCCGGGCGCCGCAGGATCAAGGTCGTATTCGCCTTTCATGTCAAGGACCCTGACATCATGTTCCCGGGCCGCTGCGGCAATGGTGATGAGCCCCAGGGGCGGACCTATCAGTTTCTTATGGATGAAAGGCTTCGCCTCGTCCGGCGCATGGGCAAGGATGCCGTTATGGGGCGAACGCGGCGGATTTACGAGAAGGATTTTCATTCAGGTTAATAGTTGATCGCACTGGCCGACGGGCACACCCTGTCTGAAACGAGCAGGTCCTGGAGGTTCTGGAGGTGATAGATCTCGAAGCCGCCATCGATGAATTTGCCCATGCGGTGGAGGCTTTTCCCCGGCCCGCATTCTATAAAGACGTCAACGCCGTCCGCGATCATGTGGTTCACCGTGGCCAGCCAGTTTATGTTCCTGTTTATGTTGCCGGCAAGGTCAGCCGCAATGTCCTGCCAGGTGGTCATTTCCCTCTGGTCAACGGTCGAAATGACCGGATATAGCGGATCATAGATCGTCATTGAGGATATGTATTTCTTCAATTGCTCCGCGGCGCCGTTCATGAAACGGGAGTGATAGGGCGAATGGAAGGTCAGATATTTGCGGTGCAGCGCCCCCTGCTCATGGGCCATGGCGAGAATCGCCTTCACGCTATCTTCATATCCTGAAATAAGGAGATTGTGCCTGTTGTTAATATTGATTATTTCCACATCGTCAAATCCAGCGATAATGGGACGAACATCCTCCGGGGTAAGGCCCGAAATGACGCCGATTCCAAAAGGGAGCTCCGAAGCGACTGCCCGGATGCCCTGATATGCCCTGGTGATCAGATCGAGTCCCTGCTCGAAGGTTATCGATTCTGCATGGCAGAGCGCAGCGTATAATCCCATGCTGTAACCGGCGGCATAGTCCGTGTGAAGTCCGAACCGCTTGAGATTGTTGGATACTGCGCAGCTGTATATGTACACGGCGTACTGGGAGAGCAGTTCATCGGAAAAGCAGCCATCCCTGCAGGCATGGAATTCCCCGATGTCCAGGCCGACGGCCGAATTCGCGCGCACCGACAACTCGTGGAGGTCCTTCGACATCCCATCAAGGATTTCGCGCTCGTTACCGAGGTATTTGCACCCGAAGGCGGGGAAAATGGCTGCGGTTTTTTTTCTTTCCAAATCAGGTATCCGGTGTCTGTCAATCGAGGTCGGCGATTTTGTTCTCATGTTCGATAATAAGAAGCGTCATGGTGATGATCGCGCCGATTGTTTCAGCGGGGTGCTTGACCACGTATTTCCCAACGGTCTTCAATTCAACGTTGAGACCGTACTTCTTCTTGAAAATTTCAAGGAGCTCCAGGAACATCAGGGAATCCCCCTCGAGGTCCTTGATGACATTGGTAGTGTCGCTCAATTCTTCGATGGCCGCTTCGCATTCTTCGGAAAAGAATTCGTAGACTATTCTGCGGACTTCTTCCCTCGTTCCGCTATCGATCTTCGCCATAGGATACTCCTGAGGATATAGGTACAGGCCTTGACAGTCGTTATGTCAGCCTTGATATGCTTTCAATACAACTGTCGCATTATGACCACCAAAAGCAAAAGAATTGGATATTGCAACATTAATTTTATGGGGCCGCGAATTATTGGGCACGTAATCCAGGTCCAGGTCAGGGTCCGGGGTATCGTAATTTATCGTCGGTGTGACGATCTGGTACCGTATGCTCATGGCGGTTATGGCGCCTTCGATGGCCCCGGCAGCGGCTATGGTATGGCCAATCATCGACTTGGAGGATGACACTGGAATGCAACAGGCCCTTTCGCCGAACACTGCTTTAATGGCCATGGTCTCGTAAAGATCGTTCAGCGTCGTGGCGGTGCCATGGGCATTGATGTAATCCACTTCCCCGGCTCCGATGCCGCTGTTCCTGAGTGCCAGCTTCATGGTTGCGGCCATGCCTTCGCCGTTTTGCCGCGGCGCCATGATGTTATACGCCTCGCTGGTAATGGCGTACCCGGCAAGCTCCGCCACTATCGACGCTTTTCTTCCGAGGGCTGATTCCTCCGACTCCAGGATGATGATTCCCGCCCCTTCCCCCAGGACAAAACCATCCCTGTCTTTTGTGAAGGGCCTGCTCGCCCTGGCCGGCTCGTCATTGCGGGTGCTCAATGCGTACATTTCGTTGAACCCGGTGATTTCCTCTGGATTGACAGTCGAATCGGCGCCGCCGGTGATTACCATATCGGCCATCCCGTTACGGATCATGTCAAAGCCCAGCCCCATGGCATAGGCCGATGACGCGCAGGCCGTGTTCACCGTAAAATTCGGGCCCTCCAATCCGTAGTGAAGGGAAATCCAGGCAGGGATGGCATTGCTCATGCTTTTGACGATCCTGTTCCGTGGTGTCGTTCCATGTTCCACGGACGAGTTCCCTGTTGATACGGCTCCCATGATGACCGCGCATCGGGAGCGATCAAGTGATTTAAAATCAACACTGCTTGCGGCGATCGCGTCGGCGGCGCACACGAAGGCCATGGCTGTAACCCGTGTCATCTGCTGTGCAATGCGTTTTTTGCAGTATGCTGCCGCGTACTCATCGAACGCAGCCGGCACCTGCGCGGCGATCCGCGTCTCGCACCCGGAGGGATCAAACAATGTTATGGGGCCCGCGCCGCTTGTTCCGGCCAGTAAGTTTTTCCAGTTCTCTTCAAGAGTCAGGCCGAGAGAGGATATGATATTCATTCCGGTGATGACTACTTTTTTATTCATTAATGTACTGTTTGGATTTGAAGGATTTCAAATGGTTACGGTATTATCATAACCAAAAACGAATTCATTCCTCTTTCAAGGGAATGCTCCAGAACGATTGGTCCGTAACAATCAAAACATTATATATTTTGTCAAGATTGATTTAACGGCTCATTTTAAAATGTTTCAGCCATGGTATTCCGGATAATATAATCCCCGATACATTCTTTCGCTATTATCGGGAAATTCCAATCAAATCTTTCAGATGGTGGCCTATTTCTTCAAGAGGAAGGACCACGGTGACGCCATTACGGGCCAGAGCAACCTTGGGCATGCCATAGACAATGGACGTTTCCTCGTCCTGGGCGATGGTATAGCCGTTATGCGCCAGGATTTCGCAACAGCCGACAGCGCCGTCGCTTCCCATGCCTGTCAGGATAATTCCGATAAGCCGTTCCCCGAAGCAATCTGCCGCGGAAACAAAGAGCTTGTCGACACTGGGGCGGAGGTTCTTTATCGGCGGCGAATCATCAAGGACAAGCCTGCAGTCCTCGAATACAAGATGGAACCTCGCGGGCGCAAGGACCACCTCGCCTGGAGACGGATAATCGTTATTGACGGCCAGTCTAACGGAGAGGGACAATTGATTATTGAGCCACTGGGCATACTGTTCATAAAATGATGCCTGCATATGCTGCACATAGGCTATTCCCACGGGGAAATCGGCCGGCAGCTCCCTGAGCACGGTTTTAACAGCCAGCGGTCCGCCGGTCGATGCGCCTATAACTATCATATCGTAACCGTTTGTGACTTTATTGGTTTTAGTCATCTCTTGTGCTATTCTACCTTGTAATATTGTACAATTAGCATAAAGGGTACGATATCAAGATACGTGCTTATAAAATCATGGCAAAGGTCAACGTGGTTATAAATGATCTATCGGATTTCCATTTATTCTTGACCGCATGATTGAATCATATATAGTATCGTATAAAATTGTAATGGCTTATGGCCGTTACAGCATAATGGTTAGCCGATGATCAGGAAACGAATAACAATCAAAACAATAATCCCTTCAATTATGACACTTGTATTGGGACTGTCATTTCTTTTTTGCGGTCCGCAGAATAAAATTGTCAATCCCCGCGATACGATTGCAAACCTGGGTATATTCGGCATAAGCAGAAAAAACAGCGTCATAGGACAGGATGGCTGCACGCCGATCCTGATCGACAATGTCATGATGTGGACCTTCGGCGACACCATTGTAGGGTCATGGAAGGGTGATCTTTCCGTGAATGATACCTTTGAAAACACGGCGGTCATGAAGGGCATGCTCAGCAATTCACTGGCCTTTACGGCTATACCCGATGATTCGACAATTGCGGATCTGGAGTTCCTGTTCTACAAAGAGAATGGCGTAGTCGCACAATTCATTAAGCCATTTCCGGGAGAGGATCCCGCACTATGGAGGTTCTGGGCAATTGACGGCATTCAAATAGACGCCACGGTCTATGTATATTATATGCTGGTTTGTATCGATAAAAACCTGGCGAATAAAGAACCCGGCGGCCTTCCCATCCGTGTATTCGGCGTGGGGATTGCGGAGTGGATCAAGCCGAAAGCGTGGAAGCCCGGCGATGCGGTATCATTCAAGCGAACGGTAAAGCTTTTTAACGAGGGCGAACCGCTGTTCGGCGATGCCGTGATCCGCAGGGGTGATTATCTCTACCTGATCGGCCATGGGCCTTCTTCGAAAAATCGTGTCCCTGCCTATACGGCCCGGGTTCGTCCTTCTTTAATAAGAAAAAGGTCCGGATACGAATACCTTGACGCCGGCGGTAGATGGACAAAAAACATGATAAACGCCGCGCCAATCATGGAAGACGTGATGGGAGAACCGTCCCTCTCATATAACGAATTTTTAAATGAATATGTCATACTCTACTGCAGCATTGACGGCAGGATAAAAACCATCGCCTTCGATAATTTTGAGGGAATACAAAATAAAAAGACGGCGGTTATTTTCACACCGCCGTCCCTTCCTTCCATATCGACCAGGCCGCGTCTTTTTTACTACTCGGGAAAGGAAATTTTCAGCACGTCTACGGCACTTTATGCCATTTATATAAATCCCGCCATATATCAGCCGATACTTCTGAAAATTCCCTATCGGTCATTACCTTCACGCGATAACTGATCTAGTTATATGGACTCACTCATCTTTTTTTGATTTTTTCTTTTTATCTTTTTTCTCTTTTTTTGGTTTATCTTCTTTTTTTTCCTTTTTTTCTTTCTTCTCTTTCTTTTCCTTCTTCTCCGATTTTTCTTCTTTATCCTTCTTATCCTTCTTGTCTTTCTTTTCCTTCTTATCTTTTACTTTTTTATCTTTATCTTCATCACCCTTATCTTTTTTATCTTTTTTCTTATCTTTTTTATCTACCTTGTCTTCCTTCTCTTTTTTCTTATCCTTTTTATCTTTCTTGATTTCCTTATCTTCCTTGTCTTCTTTATCTTTTTTGTCCTTTTTGGTTTTTACCTTTGAATCTTTTTCGGCATCGTCTTTGTCTTTCTTCTTCTTATCTTTCCTGGTTTCCTTCGTATCCTTGTCACCCTCATGCTTCCCTGCCAGTTCGTCATAGCGGGAGCTTTTGCTCTTATCAATGGCTATTTTTCCATCCTTGTGATAATGGTACTCTTTTTTCTGATGATCCCAATGACCACCCTCTGAATCTGTCCTTCCACCGTGGGCAAAAGTCATTTCAACGATAAAAAACATTAAAAATACAATTAATGCGAGTGTTCGGGCAACCATATGTTATCTCCTTTCAAATTAGATTTTTTTACATATTTAACTGAAAAGTTTGAAAAAGTCAAGTCAAAGTAAATGATCATTGCAAACAATATGTTGATATACAAATGCATTCATATTCTATCAAATACAGTTATAAGCCTGATTTTTTCAGGATTGCTCGTCATTCTCTTGCAACTACCTGTTATTTATCATAATTGTTCATCGAATAAGCTTTACAGCTGTTATATTCTATCAAAACAGCCTAAAATGATTAAATTTGTCGCTAAACCGCCAAATATCTATTGACAATTAATTATTAATATTAATTAATAACAAACTATTATAGACGTTAAATTAAGTAATTAATTATACATGTTTATACAGCAAAATGGAGGTTATGTATGTTTAAAAAAATGTTTATAATTTCGATATGCGCAGCTATCGGAATTTTCATTTCCGGCTTGGCCTATTCGCAGGATGATCCGTCAACCACCGATCCGGCAAAGACCGGGGATGTCGCTGACGAAAAGAAAAGCGAAGTGACCGACGAAGTGAAGAAGGAAGAAGTAAAAAAAGAAGAGGCTGTCAAAACCGATACAGGATCGAAAACAGAGCAGACAACCATCGCAGCCACGGCAAAATCATATACTGATGGAAAAACGATCTTCGTCAATTCAAAGGTTCAATTTAAACTGACCGCCATTGATGACCTCGCAATCGAAAAGATCGAATATAAAATCGATGACGCGGCTGCCCAAACATATCAAAATCCTTTTACTATCGACAAGGAAGGATATCACACAGTAAAGTATAACGGCACCGATAAAGCCGGTAACAAGGAAGCCGAAAAAACATACAATGTCGCCGTTGACAATACCGGTCCGGTCATCGTTGTTACCACCAGTTCACCTGTTAAAAAGATCGGGGACAAAATTTATTATCAGAAAAACGTTCTTTTCACGATAAATACGAGCGATGCACTCTCCGGCGTAAACAAGGTCGAATATTCCACCGACGGAACCAATTTCCAGGAATATGCGGCCCCCTTCGCCATCCCTCCCAAGGCCGATATCAACCTCAAAATAAAGGCCACTGACAATGTAAACAACGTCACCGAGCAATTCGCCTTCAGGGTTCTCGATGATGCCGGTAATGAAGTGGAAATGAAAGATGCCGTTGTAAAACTTGTTACCGATGAAACGGCCCCTGTCGTCGAGGTAAAGCCGGATAAGGAGCTCAAGAAGATCGACAATCAGAACGTCGCGTCAACCGATGTAAAATATACGATTGCCGCCAAGGATGATGAGTCGGGCGTTGCCGTCATTTATTACCGCATCGACGGTAAAGGTGAATTCATCCCCTATAAGAGTGAGATCCAATTCCAGAATAACGGCAAACACCAGATTGACGCCAAAGCGGTTGACAAGGCGGGAAACATGTCCACCATTACATCATTCACCGTCTATGTCGACATTCTGCCGCCAAACTCTCTCATCGAGACAGTGGAAAAGTAAGAACAATCCGGGGCCTACGCTGAAAAGCGTGGGCCCTTTCTTATTAATGCAATGGCAACATTATCAAATCATTCCTCACGATCAATCCCACTTCCGGTTATCGCAATACTTGCTGTGACATTGGTATTCTTCAATGCTACATGCTCGGAAAAAAGCAAAAACGTGATCGTTAAGGACTATGAACTTGCCGGCGACCGTTGGCAATCCATGAATGAGATACGAGAAGGGTTCCGGCGCAACGTCTTTCGCCGATGCCTTGCGCAATCGCGATTGTCCATGAACTGCGCCAATTGCGAATACATTTATATCGATGTAATTGTGGTTATCGATAAAGGAGGGAAATTGGCAGGGTACTCAAAAACTGCTGAAAAGGTATGCAGGGGAAAGGCCCCGGAAAAACTGGAGAAATGCTTTATCGATTATCTCAGGTCTATCACATTTCCCAAAAACTTGCGGAACATGTCCATCGAAATGAGGCTCGGCACCGGATTGAAATGCTGATTGCCTCTGTCAGGTAGATTGCACTTACCTCTATAATGAACCCCTATTAAGCCATTTTACCAGCATCACGCTGTTCCCTGTTTCATTATATCGTATCTCATCAAAAATATTCTTGGCCAATGATATGCCTCGACCATGCGACAGGAATTCCTCATTAACATCGATATTTTCATCCAGATACATAAGATGTTCGAAGCCTTTGCCCTGGTCGGTTATGGTGTAGGATATCTTGTCAGAATCGGCCGAATACAAGACTTCCACGGTCCTTCCGCTGAAACGAGGATCCTTCTGTCGCTGATTCAGGTATGTAAAATAATTGTCGTTTTCAAGCTCCCTTGTCTTTTCCTCGAAGGTTATGGCAAGGTTCCCATGCTCGATGGCGTTGATCAGCATCTCGCGAATGGCGAGCCTGATAAAGTTTACCTCTTTTTTCCCTATGAATTTGTCGAGATTTCGAGTGATTCTCACGCTCAGGTCATCGGCCACGATGAGCATGTTCCCTATGCGATAGCGGTGCTGTTCAGACAGAAGGTACTGATTGAGAGCGTCATCGGCGACTCGCATGCCCCTGCCGAAGATTTCGTATCGGCCCTCGATATTGATGTATTCAAACCGAACCTGGAGAGCTTGAGGCTCAATGCCAAAGGGGATTTTAAAGTCGAGCTTAATATGGAGCGGCTTTTTATCTATCAGAAAAGATCCCAGCTTTTCATGGATGAACTGCAGCGAAACAGACACTCCATCAGGCTGGTAGAGGACATCGATAAGGTTTTTTCCAGCCAGATCATCCTTGGGGATCCGCAGCAGATCGCATAGGGCTTTGTTGGCTGTTATAAAATTGAATTTTTCATCAAGGGAGAATATGATATCGGTGGAGCCTTCAACCAGGAGACGGTACTTCTCCTTGGAAATGCCATACTTGACACGTGTTTCCTTGAGGTCCCTGGTTTTTTTTACCAGATCATCGCTCAAGCCGTCTATTTCCCGGTGCAAATAGACATAGCGGTTCGAGAGGACCATGGTAATCCCTATTATAAATACCATAAATCCATAGTTGCTCAAGACAATACCTGTCGTGAAGAACATGGCGTCTAAAACATCAAAGGCAGCGCATGCGGCCGCTACCAGCGCGCCCACCATGAGATTGCCCGGCACCGTGTTCATGATACTGTTTATTAATGACCGTAATACATTCGGCCTATTGCCAGGCATGGAGCTACCATAGTCATGACGCACCGTTATTATGAAGGAGCTCGTGATTTGGAATAATATATAGAGGACCGTAATTATTGACGTGTATTGCCAGATCCGGAGTATATCAACCCTTACGGAATAGGGAGACACGAAGGATAGTGCGATAAGAGCAATACAGAATATTCCGTATCCATAAACAAATGCCCGGATCCTGCCGTGAAGAATCAGCTCCATGAAGCACATGATGAGCGGCAGGAGCGTATACAGGGATATAAATTCTATTAACAAGGTCCAATGGGTGTTGGGAACCAGCATGTAGACAGTGCTCGTCCTGCAGAAAAGGTAGATGAAAAACATTATTGAAAAAAAGGCGAATACCAGGTTATAGAGCTCCGATCTTCTGAATAAGTAGAGCAATAATAGATAGAGGCCCACTACCAGGTAAACAAACAATAGAATAAGCTGCGTGAGCCTCATTTTTTTTCTTGCCAGCTTTTCATAATTGTCTATCAGAATGGGCAAATTCGCATAAAAGCCGGTATCATCAATCGTGGGATCACCTACAATTCTGAATGCCAGTATATTCTTGCCGGGTTTTATCAGGAGGGGATTGATATAGATAAGGACGCGCCGCTGGTTCCTGAATTCCTTGATTTCGCCGTCAGCCATGACATGCATTTCACTTTTCAGCAGTTTCCCATTTAGATAGACTTCCCAGTTTTCGCCTATCTGGTCTATATATAATCCCAGGAACTCCCTTTCCATCTGCGCATCTTCTGCCATATTGAAGCTTGTGATGAACGTGAAGTTTTCAGGTTTGTAGTGGCGGTATGAAAAGAAATGACGCTTGGGCATGCCGGGTAACGCCATTTCCGATACTCTCATTGTCTTTACTGCTCTTGTCGGTCCTGCGACAAGCCAGGATGCATCATCGGCCGGGATGGAATCGATCCATTCAGCGGAGAAGCCTTTTTTGATATATACATCATTTTTATTGATGTTTATTTGTTCCGCTGAAACGCTCTTAACGGCCCAGAGCAGTATCAATGCTGGATAAATCCATTTGTTTTTCATCTGTTATATCATATAGGTATTTATTAATTAACTCACAGTTTCCTGAAAAACTCCCTCCTTGGAGTTTTTCAGGGTCGGTTTTACGAAGTGAATTCGTAAAACCTCACATTTTTCTCGGCTAATGCCTCGAAAAAAGGCGATACATCCATGTATCGTTTAGCAGTTTGCTGTTTATCAGCAAACTGTTAACTTATAATACATAGTTTTTTTTTATAAATTATCAAGTTGTCAATATAAAATCCTATCAGCCCGTTTTTTTATTGACTATTACGCTTTTTCAAATTATTTTGCATTACAGAATAATTATTATAAAAGTGATATTATTACAATTAATCATAGAGAATGTTTAGCATTAATTGCTGATATAAAATCTTGCCATAATTTACAACTGGAACAAATTTCAATAATACTCCTCGATGAAACCATTGTCTGAAAAAAAAGCCAATAGCGCGCGAGTTGTCGCCTATACCATTTCCGATGATATCGAAAAGCAAATTCGCCGGATTATTCTTGACATACTCACCGCTCATGAGCGCACCGAGCTGATGGCTCCAATTTTTGCCAGCGTTAAAGAATTGATCATAAACGCGATCAAGGCCAATTATAAGAACATCTATTTCGAGGATTATGATCCCAAAAATAAATCCCACGAGATAATCGATTATAATAAGGCACTGGAGCTTTTTAAGCTTGAAATCAGCAGGGAGAACATAAATATTTTCGAAGAATTCGCGCGCAGAGACGACCTGAAAGCCGTCATCGATCTTTGGACCGCGGATAAAACGCTTCATGTCAAGGTCATGAATCCCGTCAGGATGACCGAGACAGAAACGATAAATGTAAATAAAAAATTAACTGATGCCGAAAATTGCCGGGATCTGGCTGATTACTGCATAAAGAACATTGAAGATCCCCACCGTGAAGGCGCAGGTCTGGGTCTCGTGTTGATCAAGATGATGCTGAAAAGCCTCAATGCGCCCAATGACAGCCTTGTCATTTCCACTGACAAAAATAACACCACTGCATATTTGAAGATACCGCTGTAAGATCTGCGGTACCGCGCGGATTATCGAATCCTTCAGATATCGTTCTTGTTTACAACTTTGTTCAGGGGATATTCGATTATTCCATCGGCGCCGGCTTCGATGAGGAGCGGAATGACCTCCCTGGCAATTGATTCTTCGATGACCGTTTCAACGGAAAGCCATTCTGAATTATACAGCTGTGAAATGGTCGGCGATGTAAGGCTCGGTATGATTGCGACCACGCGATCCAGACCGCCCTGGGGAACATTCATTTTCAAACCGATCATCTTTTCAGCGCTGAGGGCGCCCCGTAAAAGCATCGCTATCTGCATGATCTTGTTCTTTTTCCATTCGTCCGAAAGGCTCTTTTTATTTGCGACCAGCTTTGTGTTGGTTTCCAGCAGGGTCGCAATTATCTTGAGGCCGTGCGCTTTAATCGTTGAGCCCGTTTCCGTCACCTCGACAATGGCATCGACAAGGCCCTCAACGACTTTTGCTTCTGTGGCGCCCCACGAGAACTCGACCTGAACGGGGATATTGCGCTCTTTAAAGAAGTTTTTGGTAAATTGCACGAGCTCGGTTGATATGGTTTTACCGGAACAATCCTCGATTGAATGAATATCGGAATCTTCTGGCACCGCCAGGACCCACCGCGCTTTCCTCGTGCTGACCTTGGAATACACCAGGTCGGATATTACCTGTACATCAGCCTCGTTTTCGAGGATCCAGTCAAGGCCGGTCAAACCGATATCGAGGACGCCGTTTTCGATGTACCGGGCCATTTCCTGGGCGCGGACAAGGGAGCAGCTTATTTCATCATCATCAATAACCGGAAAATAATTTCGAGATGAAACCGAGATTTTCCATCCGGCTTTTTGAAAAAGTTCAATGGTGGCATTTTCCAGGCTTCCCTTCGGAATGCCCAGTTTTATCTGTTTCGTCATTTTTTTTCTCCATACACAGCCGCAGGATCGAACACGCGCTCTCCATCCGTCACCAGAGTTCCGTTTTTAACGACACGGTAAAAGCAGCTCTGGTATCCGTCGTGGCATGCCGCCTTCCCTACCTGGTTTACCTTGATCAGAACAGTATCATTGTCGCAATCAATGCGAATTTCCTTCACTTCCTGGACATTTCCAGATGATTCGCCCTTTTTCCATATCTTGTTCCTTGATCTGCTCCAGTAATGGACTATGCCTGTTTTAATGGTAAGATCCCATGTTTCCCTGTTCATATACGCCAGCATAAGTACCGTCCCAGTGGCATAGTCCTGCACAATAACAGGAACGAGTCCCCCGGTCTTTTTAAAGTCTATATCGATCATGACTTTTCCCCGTATGACATCCAATTTTGACAATAATTTGACCGATGTATTTTTTTTACAATAAAAAAACCATTTGAGGACGGAGATGTGAGTGTAATCAATAATTATCGGGGATCCACTGCCCTTCAAAATTATAGGCTGACCATGAAATTTATCACAAGGATGTATTGCCGTCGTTCTTTTTGTCAAAGCGGCTCCGGCAGGCTGCGGCATCATCAAGATGCTTGCATCAGGTTGAGATCATCGAGCTTGTCCTGTCCACAGATTCCCAATTGGCGGTATACATCTTTTCGGCGATCTTCACGAATAATTCTGGTGCCGTCAATGAGCCTTCCCAATTTATGTTTTCAGCCGTAATTAAAGTTAATTTTCATCGCTTATATCTATTTATGGGTTCCCGATAAGGAAAAGGAGATCACCGTGGGTGATTTTTATATAATATCGCAATATTACTACATTTTTACATGATGTTAACAATTTCACCTGTTTATATCTTGACTTTAATCTGTTCAAATAAAAGCTTATGCAGATTTTTAATGACAACCCGGGGGATTTTGCTTCATGTGTGGCATAGTTGGGTATATTGGAAATAAAAGCGCCGCCGACATTGTTATAAATGGCCTGAAACGACTGGAATATCGCGGTTATGATTCTGCGGGGATTGCTCTTGTCGATGATGATCTGTTCGTACATAAAAAAAACGGCAAGATTTCAAACCTTGAACAATCGCTTGGAAACGGCGACCATGGCGATATCAGCCGCTATCATACCGGAATTGGACATACCAGGTGGGCCACCCACGGCGTTCCATCGGACCTCAACGCCCATCCACACATGGACTGCCACAATGAAATCGCCGTAGTTCATAACGGCATTATCGAAAACTTCTCGGCGATAAAGAAAATGCTCACTGAAAAAGGCCATATCATAAAGAGCGACACCGACACCGAGGTTATAGCTCATTTGATCGAGTATCATTATGAACAGAACGGCGATCTCCTCGATGCCGTGATGAAGGCCATCGCGAATCTTGAAGGCACCTACGGCCTCTGCATTGTTTCAAAGCGTGAGCCGGGCCGCATCATAGCGGCACGGAACGGGAGCCCCCTCATCCTGGGATCGGGAGACGGCGAGATGATCGTCGCCTCCGATGCCAGCGCCATCATCGAGCATACCAACAGGGTCATCTATCTCGAAGACAGGGAAATTCTCGACCTTACAAAGGACAGCTTCAAGACCTATGATCTTAACCTGAAAAATATTGACAAGAAAATCGTTGATATAGACTGGGACATCAAAGCCATTGAAAAGATGGGGTTCGATCATTTCATGCTGAAAGAAATCTTCGAACAGCCGGAAACGATTCACAACGCATACAGAGGGCGGGCCGTCAGCGATACCTGCACCATACGGCTCGACGGACTAAGGCTCACAGAAGCCGAGCTCAACGGCATACAGCGCGTGATATTCATCGCCTGCGGAACGTCCTGGCACGCCGGGCTCATAGGCGAATATCTCATCGAGGAATATGCCCGCATTCCCGTCGAGGTCGAATACGCCTCCGAATTCAGGTACCGGAAGCCCATCCTGAAGCAGGGTGACCTGGTCATCGTCATCAGCCAATCCGGCGAGACCGCCGACACTCTCGCCGCCCTCCGCGAAGCGAAATCGAAGGGCATCAAGGTCCTTGGCATAACCAATGTCGTGGGGAGCACCATTGCCCGCGAGAGCGATGGCGGCATTTACATTCATGCCGGTCCCGAGATCGGCGTCGCCTCCACAAAGGCATTCACGTCCCAGGTCACCGTGCTCGCCATGCTTGCGCTGATGCTCGCGCATCGCAAGGATATGACGACGGATGAGTTGTGTATCTGCATCGATGAGCTGCAGGAGATACCCGATCTTGTAACAAAAGTCCTTGAGGCGAGCGATTACATTCGATCCATCGCCGAGACATTCAAGGATAACAAGAATTTCCTTTACCTCGGCAGGGGCGTTAATTTTCCGGTCGCCCTCGAGGGGGCGCTCAAGCTCAAGGAAATATCCTACATCCACGCCGAGGGGTATCCCGCGGCGGAAATGAAGCACGGCCCCATTGCCCTTATCGACGAAAACATGCCGGTCGTGTTCATCGCGCCGCGGGACATCATCTACGACAAGATCGTAAGCAACATGGAAGAGGTAAAAGCACGCGGAGGAAAGATCATCGCCATCGCCACGGAGGGCGATGAAAGCATCCGGCGATACAGTGACCATATCATTTACATACCCGAGGTCAGGAAAATATTCTCCCCCCTTCTGACTGTCATCCCGCTCCAGCTGCTCGCCTATCATGTCGCCGTCCTGCGCGGCTGTGATGTCGACCAGCCGCGTAATCTGGCGAAGAGCGTCACGGTGGAGTAACGCCGGGGTCATGTTTTCCGGGACTGACATTCTATCGATCAGGCCATTCGAGATATGCTCCATACGACCGCCCACTGAAAATTACAGCCTTACCTTCAGGCTTACCAGGAACTGCCACTGGAAGAAATGCGCCTTCTGCCCCGTGTACAAGGTCGGAGCAAAATACTCCCGGCGCGGAATCGACGAGATCCTCGAGGACATCAGACGGGCGAAACTGATGGATGATTATCTTTACGAGCAGGGTGTCGGTTTCCCTGTTTATTCATCAGCCGCATACAGCCGCATCCCCGACTTCGCCGATGCCGTCAAAGCCGCCCAATGGGAAGCGGGAATCTTCTCCGAACAGGCGTTTGAAATTGGCTCTCTTCCGCGGCCTGAGTCTCTGGATCCGCGCATGGCCTGGTTCCTTTCATGGTTCAACAGCACACCGGACATCGAGCAATGCATGAACCATATTGTCACCTGGCGCATCAGCGGAGGAAGGACCTGCTTCCTGGGTGATGCCGATTCACTTACCCATAAACCCGATTTTATAAAGAAGGTTATCGGTGAGATAAGACTGAATTTCCCCGGTATTTCACGTTTTACCGTATACGGAAGGACCTCAACGGCAGCCCGGATTCGTTCATTGAAAGAGCTGAAATCCATGGCCGGCGCGGGCCTTCACCGGGTCCATTTCGGGCTTGAGAGCGGATGCGACACCGTGCTGACCATGGTCAACAAGGGAGTATCGGCCGAAGAGCAGGTAGCCGGTTGTTTGAAAACGAAGGAAGCCGGCCTTTCCTGTTCGGTATACGTGATGCCCGGTCTGGGAGGAGCGGCCCATTCCGACGCGAATGGCCATGACACTGCCCGTGTCCTTTCCAGAATTGGGCCGGATTTCATACGCCTCAGGTCCCTGGAGATTTTTCCCATGACCGCTCTTGAGGAAGCTCGAAAAAACGGCGCATTTATAGAAGCGACGGAAGAGCTAGTGGTCAGGGAAATTAGGATTCTTATCGAAGAAACGGATGCCGATACGGAAATCCTCAGCGACAGTGCTTCAAACCTTCTGCCCATCTTCGGAAAACTTCCACGGGACCGCAAGGGCATGCTTGAAACAATAGATGAATACCTTGACCTTGATCCCCGGGAAAAGCTGGAATTCAGCGTCCGGGCGAGGATTGAATCTTTTATAGGCCAATACGGAGAACTCACTGAAGATATCATATCTCTGCTTGCCCCCTGCATTAAGGAGAATAAGCTAGATTTTAAGAATAGTGACGATACTTCCCTCAAGAATATAATCAGTCTTATACGCTCGAAATTAATGCCTTAGAATTACCCCGGTCATAAAAAAAGAGTTGATACATATATCACTTTTGCTATAATTATAAACACCGTAATCTATATTTCTGTTTATATATTCAATTCGGTTTTATTGGACATAAAACGAAAATTTTACATATTCGTTGCAGGTATATTTTTAAAAAAAATCCATGAATTATCATTAACATTGACTCGGTGATTATTACAGTCATAAAAAAATTTATTATATCGCTTGCAATAACCGTACATTATCATTATATTATGTCATAGAATGGACGAGGGGATATTGAAAGAACGCATTATGCTTGTTGAAGACGAGCTGATCACAGCCCTGGACATACAACGTATGCTCGAACGAGTTGGGTACCAGGTTTCGGCGACGCTCTCTTCCGGCGAAGAAGCAGTTGAGAAAGTCAAGTCGATCATGCCTGACCTGATAATTATGGATATTTTTCTATCAGATGACATGGATGGTATTGAAGCGACCGACTTGATAACCAAACAGGTTGACATTCCGGTCATATTTCTCACCGCCAATGCCGATTCAAACACAATAAAACGCGCTGATACGATACGCCACTATGGGTACCTGATCAAGCCGATCAAGCAAGGCGACCTCGATTCTATCATTTCGACCGCCCTGCAGCGCCATGAAATAGAATCAAAAAAAAGAAACTCGACCCGCCACTAGCCAGCCGCCATGATTTTTAAAAAAGCCATAGCGACAGCTGTCCAGCTTTTTGGATTATTCATATTATTCTGCGGCGCGACGACATGCATCCTGGGCATTGCGATGCACATCGACAGCTCATCGGCCCAATCAAAATCCGGCATCCCCATAGCCTTTTTTTCACTCTCGTTTATAATCCCGGGTCTTTTCCTCTACATGCGCTCAAAAAAAATGAAAAAGAACATTGAGCTCATGCAAACAATCGCGGGCATGGTCATATCATACCGGCGCATTAAGATCAGTGATGTGGCAGCCCGGCTGACGATGCCGGAGCAGCTCGCCGCAAAACTCCTCGCCGCGGCTGTTGAGAAAGGGCTTGTGCGGGGAAAAATCGATCGTACGACCGGCGAATTTTTCACTGAAGAAGCCGAGCACGAGGTGGCTAATATCCGTTTTTGCCCGTCCTGCGGAGCGCCCCTTGATAAAGTGTATCTCATGGGAGAAACCATCCAGTGCCGCTCCTGCGGCTCCATAGCCCGGTAATCCCCGCCAATCACCTCTTATCCCTTTCATTAAGGTAGGCGTCAAGGGCCGACAGCCCCAGAAGGTATGAATGTATGCCGAACCCCGATATTTGCCCGACACACACGGGGGCGATATAAGATTTCCGCCTGAACTCCTCCCGCGCGTGAATATTGGAAAGATGCACTTCCACTGTCGGAATGCCCACGGCGGATATGGCATCCCGTATGGCTATGGACGTATGGGTGAATGCCGCTGGATTTATTATCATTCCGACGGCTGTTCGATTTCTGTGTATGCAATCGATTATCTCGCCTTCACTGTTGGATTGAATGAATTCGAGGTCCACATTCATTTTTTTTGAAGCTTCCACGGCAAGTTTCTTCATGTCTTCAAGAGTGCGGGTCCCGTATACATCGGGTTCTCGCGTTCCAAGCAGGTTAAGGTTCGGGCCGCTGATGACAAGAATCTTTCTTTTTGAATCCATGGCTTCCTCCAGTATCTATGGTGACGGGACCGGCTTCACTTTCCATCAAAACCGAACTCGTCCAGCAGGTTTATGGCCTGTATGTATGTCATGCTGCGGTGCTGGATCGATAGGACCTTTTTCAGGCATTCCAATGTTTTATCGTTATCGTTCATTTCGCGATACATTATAGCGCACTGTATCAGTGCTTTTCTTTTTACCGAATCCGCAGCGTCCTCCATATCGATCAGTTTGGCGAATATGTTCATGGCGGCTGCGATATTCCTGGTCACCATGAGATTGTACAGCCCGATGAAATATAACGCTTCGGCACCCTGATTGCTTTTTACGCGGGAAAGCGGAAGGAAATGGTTGTAGGCATTCTGATAATTGCCTGCAAAGAAATTGAGCTTTCCCGCCATGTAATTCAACTCTGATTCGTTGCCGGGATACCTCGCCATATGCCGCGCATATCGATCAAAGTGCTGCAGATCCTTTTTCTTATAATAATGCCTCGCCATGCACGTGAAAACCTGCTCGCCGTACTCGCTTCCGATAAGGTCTTGAAGATTCGATTCAGTCAACGTGGCGGCCATGTCGGCCATTCCCATTTCACAGTGGCAGCGAATCAACATCGCATTTTTTCTCTTTTGTATATTTTTATCGGCGGAATCCTCAACCGTGGCAAGACGATTTATGGCCTCAGGATATTTTCTTTGCATAATAAGCATTTCACCAAGGGCGAGCTTCGCCTGGTCGACAAAGGAGGTTCCGGGACATTCATTGATTATTTTAAAGAAAAAAAGCTCCGCCTCATCCATGTTCTCATTGCGCATCATGTAATCGGCGATAATGTACAGCGATTCTGAGTAGTAGGTCTTGTCCTTTTCCAGAAATTCATTGGCCTCGATGGCCGACCGGTAATCCCCGGCCTTCAATGCGCACCGTATATACATGACGATGTCATCCTTCGGGTAATCCTTCATGTTCTTAACTTCCAAGGTCATGTATACGTCTTCAAATGTTTTCAAGGCATAATAGGACCTGGCCTGAATGAGAGGGATCTCTTTCCATTGCTGCTCAGACAATGAAGGGAAATTGCCTTTTTTTACAAGAGCGATTACATCGTCATATCGTTTCAGCCTGTAGAGAGTGTGAAGCAATTTATAGAAGGCGTTTCCCCGATTTTTCGTATAGGGTGATTTCAGATAGTTATTGAAGCCTTCCAGCGCGGCAATAAAACGGGATTTTTCATAATTTTCATTGCCGAGGGCCATATACATTTCCGCCGCCGATTCAGTGCCGGGGAACCTGTTAAGGATAAGATTGACGAACCTCCTGGCGTCTTTTCCATTCTTCAGGAGAGCCGTTGCGTAATCATAGAGTACCGATTCCACATCTTTGCGGCCAAGGTATTCTCGCACAAGGGCTTCGGCAACCCGCCCGGCCCGTTCAAGGTCATTGTCTCCGAGGTATATTCTCATAAGCGCCACATGGGCTTCATAGGACTGCTCGCCATTTTTCCTGCTGATATACTCAAGAAGCATCGCAACGGCCTTCGATTTTTGCCCCTGCCTGTACCGGACAAGGGCCATGTAATAATTCGATTCAACGGCGAATTTAGAGAAAGGATTCTCCTTCCTGCTGGTTTCGAAAATGATTGTGGCTTTGTCAATTTCACCCATTTCAAGATAGGCCCGCGCCTTCAGAAAATTTATTTCATCACGGTTTTCATCGAAGGGATTTTCCTTCAAATAAATATTAAAATATTCAATTGCCCTGGTATAATTGTGTGCCCGCATTGCGGTTTTCCCGATCAGCTCCAGCAATTCTTTCCTCTTAGCCTGTTTCGCCTTTTTAAGGGACTCCTCAAGGTACGGTATTGCCTTATCGGGGCTCAGCTCGGCGTAATAACGTCCCAGCATGAGGGCCGCACGCGATTTCAATCCATCTTTGGTTGAACCGGCGCGCACCTCCTCCATCAGCTTTAACCCTTCTTCATGGTCCGGCCCCTGAATCAGTATCCCCGCCAGCTCAAACCGTGCGCTTTCATACCAACGGGAATCCTTGGCGGCGGCGGCCAGAAACGCGTCAAGAAGCGTCTTTGCCTGGGCCTTTTGTCCGAGCTTCATGTGCGAGCGCGCCTTGAAATACTGCGCTTCGATGAACTGTTCCTCTTTTAAAAATCCGGCCGGAATCGAAGCGAACATCTGGAGCGCCTTCTGGTGATCCCCTTTTTTCTGGTAAATCCTTCCGAGGACGATGTCGGCCATGGCATTTATGCGTGTATCCGTCAACACCGCGGAAAGAGGCGACAATTTCTTTATTGCCTCGTCATATTTCCCGCTTCTGTACAGGGCCTCTCCGATCCAGTATTGCCTGGCATGATTTCTCTGTTGATCCGAGCTCTTTGCCCTCGCGGCTTCCCATTCGATTATCGCTTCATCGTATCTTTTCTGTGATTGATACATCATGCCTATACGGTCATGGGCGTTCTGGGCCAGCTCCCCATCGCCTGCAACGGCAATGTATCGACGGAATTCCTCTATGGCATTGGGTTTATCGGAGAGATTATAATAGCATTCTCCCATCCAGTATCTGGATTCAGCTGAAAGGGCGTCGGTCTTGCACCGGTTCAAAAAATTCTTGAACTCAAAAAGCGCCAGATCGTATTTTCCCTTGCTGAAGATGGACCGCGCCAGGTAAAACCATGCCCGGTCAAGATATTCATCACCGGGGGAATCTACAATTTTCCTGAATAGGAGCTCCGCCGAACCGTAATTCCCTGTTTTGAAAGCCTCCATGCCCTGGTCAAAGAGCAACCTGGAATCCATTGCGGCAAGGGAGTATGAGTCAACAAGCAGGATAAAAGCGGCAAAAAGCGGCGTCAATCTCCGTACCAGGGTAAAACGCTTAACGCGATACAGTGCTGTATTCATGGTATATATGCGTGTCATGACGCGCCCAAATGTTTCAAATAAGATCTGAGATTTTCAACGGCGATCAGTGACGCCATGGAGCGCACCCTCTCCCTGTCGCCGCTTATTACGCGGGTAAAGGTTTTCACACCCTTTTCATCGGCCAGGCCGAACCATACGGTGCCGACCGGTTTTGATTCTGACCCTCCCCCAGGCCCGGCTATCCCTGTCGTCGATATACCGATGGACGATCTCAGGGCTATGCGGACGCCGGCGGCCATCTCCGCGGCGGTTTCCGAAGATACCGCCCCGTGAGTCGATAGCGTTTCTTCTAATACACCCAGCTGGCGCACCTTCACGTCATTGGCGTATGAAACGATCCCGCCGGTGAAAACATCCGATGAACCGGAAATATCGGTGATTCGCTTCGCTATGAGTCCGCCCGTGCACGATTCTGCAATTGCCATGGTCAGGTCTTTCTTTCTGAGTATATCGATCACTTCTTCCTCGGGCCTGTCCCACATCCGGTCGAGTAACTGGTTCGGAAACACCTGTCGGATCATGGATGGTATGGCGAATATATCAAAACCGCCGTCTTTATCTACGAATGTCAGCGTTGTGATGCCCTCTTCCGCAGTCATGCCCCACTCCATGCCATCGAGGGGGATTCCCGAGGTCTTGATCGATTCGTTGATATCTGATTCTTTCACCCCTATGATCTTAAGTGATATGGTTTTCTTCACGCCAATGCCGTAGCGGGATTTCAAATACGGAACGACAAGTTTAACCATCATATGTTCAGCTTCCCGGGGAACACCGGGCATCGATATGACGAGCTTATCATCATTGCACATTATAAAACCCGGAGCAAGGCCTTTCTCGTTGTCGAGCACCAATGCGCCCGCGGGCACTTCCGCCATTTTGAGGTCCTTTACGGTCATGGCCATGCCGATCTTTTCGAAGAAAGCCTCCATTCGCCGACGGGCATTATCGTCAATGTTTACTTCGAAATCGAAAATCCGCCGCAGCGCCTCAATGGTGTTGTCATCGTCGGTGGGACCGAGGCCGCCGGTCATTATCAGGATATCCGAATCCAAGAGGAGATATCGTATGGAGCGTTCCAGATCATCGATGGAATCGCCGGTTTCCATGATCCTTTTCACCGCGATATCCATGGGGAAAAGACGGGAGCCGATAAAGCCCCCGTTGGTATCGATGGTCTTCCCGTACAGGAGCTCGTTGCCGGTTGACAGGATTGACGCCCTCATCATCTCATCGGGTCTCCATGGATCTGATTCAATCGCACCGCGCCATGCAGGCCCGGCGCCGATAGTATAGCGAATCTCCCTTACATCTGCTCGGGAGCGGAAACGCCCAGAAGCCCGAGGCCGTTTGCCATGACAACACGGACCGCGTCGCACAGAAGCAGGTACGAAACGGACATGTACGCGTCATCGGTCAGGATACGGTGCTCGGTGTAAAAACGGTGAAAGGACTGAGCCAGCCTCATGAGATACGTGGTGATGCGGTGAGGCTCGAAATTGTCGGCGGCGTCAGCCGCTTCTTCGGGAAACTTGGCCAGAAGCTTCATCAATACCTGTGACTCTTCATTATCGAAATACTCCGGCCGAGCATTTGCCGGCTCATAGGCGAGGCCCCTCTTCTCGGCTTCCCTGAAGAGGGAGCATATGCGGGCATGGGCGTACTGCAGGTAGAACACCGGGTTCTCGGAGCTGTGCTTTTTCGCCAGAGTCAGATCGAAATCGAGGTGACTTTCAAGGGAGCGCATGACGAAAAAGTACCGCGCTACGTCAACGCCGATCTCATCGATGAGGTCCTGCATGGTCGAGAACTGCCCGAGGCGCTTGGACATCTTGACGGTTTCCCCCTCCATGAGGAGGTTGACCTGCTGGGCTATGAGGATCCTGAAATCATTCTCATTGAAACCCAGCGCCTTCATTGCTCCCACCAGGCGTGTAATGTGGCCATGGTGGTCCGGGCCCCATATGTCTATGATGAGGTCATAGCCCCTGCGTATCTTGTCTTGATGATAGGTTATGTCCGCGAGGAAATAGGTTGGTCGCCCGTCGTCCCTGACGAGTACACGGTCCTTGTCATCGTTAAAATCAGTCGATTTGAAGAAAACCTTCCCTTCGGAGGAGTAGACGCAATCAGAAGACTTCAACGTATCAAGGGTCTTCATGACTTCATCCTTTTCATGGAGCGTACGCTCGCTGAACCAGGTCTGGAACCGGACGTTGAATTTTTCCAGGTCACGTTTCTGGCCGGATACGTTGTGCTCCATGGTCTTTACCGCCAGGAATTCAGCCAGCTCCGATTCATCGGTCATTGCGTTGATCTCATCGCCGTGGTTATTACGGATTTCGGAGGCGATTTCCCTGATATACTCCCCATGGTAGCCGTCCTCGGGGAATTCAACATTTTCACCGCGGAGCTCCTTCAGACGGGCCAGGACCGATTTTCCGAGCAGATACACCTGGTTCCCGTAATCGTTGATATAGAACTCCCTGTTCACGGTATCGCCGGAAAACTCAAGAAGATTTGCGATTGTGTCGCCCACGGCCGCCGCGCGGGCGGACACAATATTGAGCGGTCCCGTCGGGTTTGCCGAAACGAACTCAATGTTAACCTTGCGCGGTTTATCCTTAACCGCCTTCCCGTAGGCCTTACCCTGTCTGATTATTTCCTTTGCGTTTTCAAAGAGAAAACCGCTGGCAATGAACAGATTGATAAATCCGGGTTTTACCACCTCTATCTTGCTGATCCTGGGGTCAGAGCCAAGATACCCCGCGATCTTCTGGCCGATTTCCATGGGTGATTTACGGAGCATCCGCGCGGATTCGAGGGCAAAGGGTATGGCATAGTCGCCGAATTTCTGGTCCCGGGGATATTCGACTTTCCTCTCCACCGACGGGAGCTCATCGTTAAATAATCCGTCTTTGACTGCGGAAGCAATGGCTTGAGACAGTATCGCGGCAATTTCGCTTTTCAGGTTCAATGAAATCCTCTTTAAGAATATTTATCACGGTTATTTAAAAACCGTAAATTGTCACTTTTTGTCAAGAATAATTAGCGGGATTAAAAGATCGTTAGCATATGGTATTTATCCGTATACGCACTACTATTATAATTAGATCTTAACATCAAAATCCAATTGAAAAGTAATTCATAATATATATCTCACAAGTTGTACTTGATCATTTTTTATAATAAAACAATAAAAAAACTTGAAATTATTGTCTTTCCGCATTGAGAATACTTACATTACGAATCCCGGATCCGCCCTTGCTGGATCCCGATAAACCCTGAGCCGAGGTCCCTATGCCTTCATTTAAACTCCAAAAAAGCCATCTTATTGGAATGCTGATATCCCTTATCCTGTTCGCGGTCATATCAGTGCTTTTTACGCTCACGACCATTCTTGACCGGATGGAGCTCGGTGCCGGCGATTTCCTTTTCTTCCTGCGCGACCCCGCGGAAAAGTCAAAGGTCATCCAGAAAGGCGCAGAGCTCAGGCTCCCTAACAAGCGCGCCCGCAAGGACATCATAATAATCGGCATCGATGAAAGGACCATCCGCCACTTCTCCGACCAGGGGATCCAGTGGCCGTTCCCGTGGGAGATACACGCTACGTTCATGAAGTACATCGGCACCGGGAAGCCCATTGCCATCCTCGTTGACATAATGTTCCTCGATCACAAAAAGGGAGAAGACAAGCTCGCCGACGCGATTCGCAGCGCACAGACGGCATTCCTCGATTTCCCCTTTGAAACAAAATATATAGACAAGGATTACGGAGACCAGGCGGAGCGCCTCAAGATCCTGAACCGGATCAGGTTCCCTGTCGACCCGGCTGACAAATCTCCCATGCTCGTTGAAGAAGCGGTGCCTCCCACGCCCCTTATTGCGAATGCGGCAAAGGGCATCGGCTTCGCCAACATCTTCCCCGGATCGGACAACGTCATCAGGACCATGCCGCTCCTGCTCAAATGGCAGAATTATTATTACCCGAGCATAGATCTACTGATCGTCATGCAGTATTATGGCATCGGCAAGGAAGATATCGAGATCAAGTGGGGCAGCTATATAAAATTGAAGAACCTTCCCCGAGAAAAAATGGCCAAGCCCAATGACAAGCGTGAAATAAAGATTCCCATAGACAAGCGCGGCTTTATGGACGTCAACTTCATCGGCGGTTTCGGCAGCTTCGAGCACTACCCCTACAGCTATTTCTGCCGCGAAGGGGACATGCTAAAGGAGAACAACACCTCCCTGAAGAATAAGATCGTCCTTGTGGCCGCCTACGCGGTCACCGGGATTGCCACTGATGAAAAGCAGTCCCCCTACGGCGCCACCTTCGGGATCGAGCACCATGCCAATGTGCTCAATACGATCATAAGCCAGAATTTTCTCATCAAGTTCAACGACATGGAAAACCTGCTCGTCATGCTGGTGATAGCGCTGCTCATCGGCTTCATAGTGCCGCGCGTCTCCATCATCTACTCATTCGTGGTTACCTTTGTCCTGGCTATCGCCTACATGGTGGGGTCGTACGTTATCTTCGACATGTTCAGCTACATGGCGGCATTTTCAACGCCCATATTGCAGATAGGTCTCTCCTTTACGGCCATCGTCGTATTCCGCGTTCTTACTGAGCAGAAGGAAAAGCGATTCATCAAGCAGACCTTCTCGAAATTCGTATCGCCCAAGGTCGTCGACGAGCTCATCAACTCGCCAGAAATGGCCAAGCTCGGCGGGGAGCGCAAGACCATCACCGTTCTCTTCTCGGACATTCGCGGGTTTACCACCATGTCTGAAAGGATGACGCCGGAGCAGCTAGTCGACCACTTGAACCAGTATCTCCAGGCGATGACCGATATCGTCATTAAATACGACGGGACCCTCGACAAGTACGTGGGCGACGAGATCATGGCGTTCTGGGGCGCACCCGTGCCCCAGGCCGATCACTCGCTCCGGGCCTGCAGGGCCGCCCTTGAGATGATGGTCAAGCTCAACGAGATGAACCAGGCCTGGCAGCATCAGGGCAAGGAAAAGATCAACATCGGCATCGGCCTGAATACAGGCCCCATGGTCGTCGGATTCGTCGGCTCAACGTCCCGCATGGACTACACGCTCATGGGCGACATGGTCAACCTGGGGGCACGCCTTGAGGGTACGAACAAGATATACAGCACCAGCATCATAATAAGCGAATTCACCTATGACGAGGTCAAGGACCACGTCATCGCCCGCGAGCTTGATCTCATACGGGTAAAAGGCAAGGAAAAGCCCGTCACGATATACGAGCTTATCGACATGAAGAACTGACGGGGAAAGGGGCCCTGGCCAGATCAGAAACAGACCCTGTGTGATTTACTCTTGCCGGAGACATCGAGGCAGGGAGCCAGGAGGGGCCCGCTTAACTTAATCGGCACGCTGGTCGACGAGGTTTCATTGCGAATCGTCAGGTTCGGGGTGCTGCTGATGCCGCCTTCATACAGATAATCTCCGAGGGCGTTGAACTGCATTGTATCGCCGCGTATGCCTAAATTGCTGAACCAGAAATTCTCGCCCTGCTCCGATACCGACAAAGTGATGTCTTCAAAGGATATGTCCGATATGGCTCCGGGATCATATCCGTTTTTCCGCAAAAATGCAATGAGGTTGTGCTGCAAAGGCGTATTCTTCATCTCCCCTTTGCCTATATAAATATTGAAATGACCCTTGGCATTGTCGAGGATATCGCCCATCCGAGCCGCTGAAACCTCAAAGGAAAATTCAGTCCGGGCCTTCGCGCTCAGGGAGCCCTTGATGCCGCTGTCAGAGTAAAATCCCGAAAGATCGAAATCTTCAACCTTTCCTTCCAGCTTTACATAGGGCTGGTCGCTATTGAAATATCCCTGGAAAGAAAGCCTGTATTTTGCGTCATATCCATCAATTGAGAAATCATTGAGAAGTATGCTTCCCTTCGTTAACTGAGCATTCATGACAACGTCGCTGAAACGGGCTTTTGCACCGTAAAACATCGTATCGAAGCTGCTTTTAAGGCTTATGGTATTGTAATTCAGGAACTTTCCGAGGGGACGCTGCATGAACGGCTCCTTGTCAAGGGGATTCCTCTTATCTTCGTAGGCTGCGGCGAAGACCTTGTCGGCGAAATAAACGACGCAATGGTGCAGATTGTCCAGGTTCATCTTTTGGGACCTGACGCTGACGGCGGTTTCAGATCTGAAGGGGATCCAGGAAGCGATTTTCGATCTGCACGCCACTGACAGGTCCGATTTAAGGGGCTTTCCCTTGATGTCGAGTGAAATGGAGCTTTCGTCAAAGGACAGGCTCGCCGAGGATTCTTCAACAATGGGGACGAGTGAGCCCTTTACATTTTTCGACAGAGTGAAATCTTCAAGAACAGCTGCGCCTTTAATCCCCGATGCCTTGCTGTTTTTGAAATCAAGATTGGCGGAACCGTCAAACTTCAATGTTCCGCCATATTCAATGTTTTTTAGAGGAGAAAGGTTCTGGGACAGGTCGCCAAGATCTATCTTGTTTGACTTGATATTCAAACTAATAACATCTTCCTTGTCATTTCGCGCAAATCTTCCGGAGCCTTCAATGGCAAGGACATCGTCATCGAGCTTCAATTGCCTTATGGCATAGCTGTTCAGGTCCGGATCAATCGACATGTCAAAGGCGATATTCATATTCTCGTTCGAGAGAAGATTGAATTTTTCCGGTATGGAAAAAACCGTGAGGGCATTGGTTTCAACTTTTCCACTTACCGAGAGCATGTTCTTTTTCTTGGATACAGAGAAATCGGTCGACAGTCCGCCTTTCAGTGCGATATCGGCAACCTTGTAATCAAGGATGTGATCATTCAGATAGGTGAGGTCAAAATTATTTACGGAGATGTCATGGTGGTAATAATTATAATCAACCACCCTGATGGTTCCCCTGCAGTCAAAATCACCGTTCCGTATCATGTTCGAATGATATTTCTTTATCTTGCCTGATACATCATAGGTGAAATAGTTCTTATCTATCGTCATCCCGGCGTTGATTTTATAGAGCTCCATTATCACCTGTTTCGCCCTGAGCGATTCACGGTAAAACAGCTTCGCCCGGTGAAAATCGATATAGAAGTCTCCGTATGATTCCTGCGTTTTCTTGATGAATTTACCCGGATCAAATACCATGAGAAATGAATCGACATGGCTTCTGCCGAATTTTTTGATGAATATTATCTCGGAATTATAGAAATCTATACCCTCGACACTTATGGAGCCGGCGCACAACGCGAAAAAACGAAGATTGATGACTGCTTTTTCGCTTTTTATGAGGCTGATGTTATCGTTGAAATCGCTGGTTATGGATACATTGAGGTCATCGAGGACGATAGTTCCGTCATAATCAATATACAGGTCCTCGAATTTAACCGCCTTGTTGAGATTGTTGCGAAAATATTCGTTAACCGCGCCTTTTAAGAGCCTCTCCGGATACATGACTCCGAAAAAAAGCCTCATGGTTGCCAGGGAATTAACGATGACAAGCAGCGCAATCACGGCTACGGCGATATATTTTTTTTGAATTTTCATAAAATTTTTGTTTACTGTGCGACAAACATGCGGCAGAGTCAAGTTAAATTGAGATTTTTAGGAATTTTGATGTTTCTCTGACGAGTTATAATTGATAAGAACCGCAGTCCAGGAGCGCACTATGACTGACCGTTACATCAAAAGACTTATTGAGAAATCCCATAGGCAATTTGATATCGAGAAATACCGGGAAGACGATATTTCAAAAATGCATCGTATTTTCGAGGGCACGCCCAAGAAGCACCCCCATGACAATTCACTCATGATTTTGCTCACCGATCCCTTTTCTAAAAACAAGGAATTTTATGAATTCACTGTTGACTCCATTGGCCACATGGAGGAAATTGGCACTGTGACAAATGAAGACGGCGAAAGTGCCATGAAGGTCCGTATCTGGATCAAGAAAGGGACGCCCGCTATTAAAGCAAAACCGTTTATAGTCCGTTAGCGTCAAGGTACAACATAATGTTCGATGTCAAAGAAATCCTTATGGGGATGTCTCCTTATGTGCAGTTCATTTCCTTTGGACTCCTGATGCTTTCAGGGCTGAACCTCCCCGTTTCGGAGGATATCGTATTCATCATATCCGCTTCGATCGCGGCGACCATCGAGCCCCAGAATACACTCTATATTTTTGCCGGCTGTTATATGGGAGCATATCTGAGCGACATTTTGGCCTACTGCATCGGCAGATTTGGGATAAAAAAAATTCTGTATAGCAGGCTCATGATCCGTCTCAAACTGGTCAATCCTCAAAATGTGGAATCACGGATGAAAATCCTCAGTGGTTATTTCGAATCCTATGGCGGAAAGACGCTCTTCTTCGGCCGGTTCATCCCCCTTGGCTTCAGGAACATCCTTTTCATGACCTGTGGTTTTATAAAAATGAATCCGGTCAAATTCATGATTATCGACCTGTGCGCCGTAACATCAACTTCTTTGATCCTTTTCACTCTCGGCTATACATTCGGTAACAACTATGAGAAGATTTTTCCATACATAAACAGATATAAAATAGTCCTTGTAGCGGTAATCGTCACGTTGATCATAATATTCATCGCGAGGAAAAAAATAAAGAAACAAAAAGCATCGTCCTCATATGATGCTAATCATAATGAAATAAAATCAAAAAATGCGATAATTAAGTAAATTACTTGACTTAATATGATAATAATTGTTGATTTTATATAAAAAATAATATAAACTATTATTTTTTTATTATACCACGTCCTTAAGGGCGAATGGCAAAAATCCCGGGTTTTCGTATTCATGCAGAATCTCAAATATCATTCACTCAATATCATTTCAATAATGATTTTCTCATTCATGCTTGCTTCGACAATCAACCAGATAATAAAATATAACCTGTCTCCCGGTTATTCCAAGATCATAACAAGCACCCGGAGAACATATGCTGCCCATGCGAGAAAGAACTTTGACGATTATAAAATTATATCCGAATGCGGCTTCTTCAAAGTAGCCAGCGCCGGCGATCTGGCCGGTGAAGGCCAGAACCCCGCCGGGTCCATAAGCGAGTTGACCCTCCTGGGGACTATATCTGGCCCCACCAGCATCGCGCGGGCCATGATACTAAAAACCGGTGAAAAAGGGCCCGGCGTATTCGCCCTGTACAAGGTTAACAACGATGTTGGCAGCGACGTGTACGGCAACAAGCTGGTAAGCATAGGAGACTCCAAGGTATATCTTGAAGCCGGCGGGCAAAAGGTGGCCCTGGAGCTGTATGCGAAAAAAGTAGTCGATTCCCAGAGACCCGGCGGCGCATCGCCCGACGGGAGAAGCTCCCAGGTCAACCAGAATCTCAGCAGGGCCGAGCTCAAGCAGAAGGTGTTCAACAATATGGATAACGCGCTCCAGGGCCTGCAGGCGGGTCCTCACCGCGTGAACGGCCAGATAGTCGGTTATCGACTTGTCACCGTCCAGCCCCAGAATATCATGTTCCGTCTGGGCGCGCGAAGCGGCGATATCATCAAGAGGATCAACGGGCAAATGCTTGACAGCACCCAAAAACTGATGTCTATGTGGGAAATGATGAAAAATGATCCGAAAATAACCATAGACCTGGAACGTAACGGAAAAGATCTCAGATTCGATTTCAACATTACTGATTAATCACCCAACAGGAAAGGATATGATAATGAATCTATCACTCCCTAAAAAGACCGCTGCCATGTTTCTCCTGATATCCTTCTTGCCATTCATTATCGTATCATATCATGATAGCAGCCCTTCTTCGGCGTATCTGAGCGCCGCTCCCAAGAAAGGAGCCGCCAGGGGAAAGAGAGCTCCCGTTGAAAAGAAATTCGCCCTCAATTTCAAGGATGTTGAAATCAACGAGTTCATCAACGTCATGGGACAGCTGATCGGCAAGAACGTCATAATCGATGACCGTGTAAAAGGCAAGATTTCGATAAGCTCGGCCCGCAAGGTCCCCCTTGATGAAGCCTATAACGTCATGAAGGCAATCCTCGAAGTGAAAGGACTCGCCGTCGTTGAGACGCCGAACCTGATCAAGATACTTCCCATCGAGGATGCGGTAAAAAAGAACTCCTCGGTAATCGTGGACGGCAAAATTATCCTCGATGAGCGATCAATAACCTACCTCCTTGATCTTAAGAACGCCGATGCCACGGAAATCTCCAATACCCTGCGGTCTCTCAAGCCGAAGAGCGCCGATATCATCGTTTATCAGTCCCTGAACCTGCTTATCATAACCGGTATAACGTCGGATGTCAACAGCCTTGTCAAGATCGCCCAGGCCATTGACTCCAGGATAGCGCCGGCCGGCAAAGAACAGACCAGCGGAAACATCCATGTCTACCACCTGGAAAACGCCAACGCCGAGGACCTCGCCAATGTCCTGTCCCGCATTCCTTTTTCGGATACGGCGAAAATCAATACGTCGCCCATTTCGACGCCGGTCGCGCCCCAGCAGCCGCAGAGGGTCGAGCCTTCGGACAAGACAAAACGCGTCACCAGGGAACATGGATCGTCGTCCTCGTCCAGCAAGGAAAAGCTTTCTATAATAGCGAATAAAGAGACCAACTCTCTCATAATAACTGCAAAGCCCGATGAATACTCGGAAATATTGAGCATTATCAAGCAGCTCGACATCGTACGCGAGCAGGTGCTGATCGAGGCCATGATCGTCGAGGTAAACGTCGAGAACGGGTGGGGCTTCGGCATCGACTGGATGATGGGATACCAGGCCGGTACCCACATATTCGGCGGATCATCCATCATGAGCTCGACGATCCCGAGCTACAAGCTCCCCGACGGCGTAACCGACAAAAAGCTCGCGGTACCGGTTAACACGGGATTCCAGCTCGGGTACGTGCCCGATATCGGCGTACTCGCCTTCGCGCTCCTTAACGCCTCAGCGACCGATAATAATTTCAACATCCTCTCCACGCCGCAGGTCTTGACCATCGACAACAGCGAAGCCGAGCTCAATGTTGGTGAGGAGATAGGCGTGCCGACGAACAATCGCATCACCGACCAGAACACGACGTTCCAGACCTATGAATACAAAACCGTCGGCATCAAGCTGAAGATCACACCGCACATAACCCAGCAGAAGCGGATCACCCTTGACCTCTACCAGGAGGTCAATTCCATCATCGGCGAGACGCAGCAGCTTTCGAGCGGGTCCCTGGTGCCGCCGAAACTGGGGAAAAGAGACATCAAAACCAAAGTGACGGTTTACGACGGCAAAACCATCGTGGTGGGTGGCCTGATCCAGAACAAGAAAGACACTACCGAATCAAAGCTGCCGCTGCTGGGGGACATTCCCCTCCTCGGCTGGCTCTTTAAGCATAAAACCGTCAGCTACAAGAAATCGAATCTGCTGGTGTTCATAACGCCTCATATCGTGACCAAGAAGGACCGTCTCGAAAGCATAACGAAACAGAAAATTGAAACCATGCGCAGATTGAAAAAGAGCAATAAATAGATGGCGAAGATTAAGACCAAGTACCTCGGCAAGATACTTGTCGACCGGAAGATCATTACCCAGGAGGAGCTCCAGGAAGCCGTTCTCGCGCTGAAGGGATCGTCGCTGCGACTGGGGCAATTTTTGCTCAAGAAGGGGATCGTGTCAGAGGAAGACATCCTCTCCTGTCTCGCTGAGCAGTATGACATGTCCTTCATGCCGCGCCTTGATTTTTCCGATCCCGACAATCTTTTCGCCGCCATTCCCGCCCACTTCATGCGCAAGAACCGGATGGTCCCATTTAAGAAGAAAAGCAACACGATCCTGGTCGGCATCGTCGATGTGCTCAACATACAGCCCCTCGACGATCTGAAAATGATCTTCCCCCAATACGATTTCGAGGCGGTCCTGAGCACCGACGAGGAGATCCAGAACGTCATCACTGCCCATTTCAACGTCCTGAAGGATGAGTCGACCAACGATGTCATCGAGGACCTGGAGGAATCCGACTTCGAGATCCTCACCTCCTCCATATCCGAAACAGAAGACATCATGGACATGGCCAACGAGGCCCCCATCATCCGCCTGGTCAACACCTTCATCAAGCAGGCTGTCACCGACCGGGCCAGCGACATACACGTCGAGCCCTATGAAAAGGACCTCGTGGTCCGGTTCCGCATCGACGGCATCCTGTATAACATGTATACGCCCCCAAAAAAATACCAGGGAGCCGTCATATCCCGGATCAAGATCATGGCAAACCTTAATATAGCGGAAAACCGGCTGCCCCAGGACGGCCGCATACAGCTGAAGATAGCGGGAAAAGACATCGATATCCGGGTCTCGACATTCCCCACCTACTACGGCGAGCGCATCGTTCTCCGTATACTCAACAAATCCGATATGAGCTTCGACCTGGAAGCCATAGGGTTCGATAAAAAAACCCTCGAGGAATTCGACAAGCTTATAAAGAAGACCTACGGTGTCGTTCTCGTCACTGGCCCAACGGGAAGCGGGAAATCGACGACGCTCTACAGCGTTCTCCAGAAGTTAAAGAATGAGGATGTAAACATCCTCACCGTCGAGGACCCGATAGAATACCAGATTCCCGGCATCGGCCAAATGCAGGTCAAGCCCGGCATCAACCTGACCTTCGCCAGCGGTCTCCGATCAATATTGCGCCAGGACCCCGATATCGTCATGGTCGGCGAAATACGCGACCTTGAAACCGCCGAGATCGCCGTTCAGGCGGCACTCACCGGCCACCGCGTTTTTTCCACCCTCCATACCAATGACGCCGCCAGCGGGATTACCCGCCTTGTCGACATGGGTATCGAACCCTTTCTGATCACTTCATCCGTCAACGCGTACCTGGCCCAGCGTCTCGCCCGCAAGATATGCCCCTCCTGCAAGGAGGCCTTCAAGCCGGCTCCGAAGATGCTCGCCGAGCTCGGCATCAAAGCCTCACAGCTGAAGGGAGGCAGGCTCTTCCACGGAAAGGGCTGTCCCGAATGCCTCAATACCGGATATTCCGGCAGGCTCGGCATCTTCGAGCTCCTGGTGCTCACGCCGGGCGTGCGGAAGTTGATCATGGAGCACAGCGAGGCCCCTCTTATTAAAGAATTCGCCGTCAAGGAAGGAATGATAACGCTCTTGCAGGACGGACTCAACAAGGCGATTGAGGGCATCACTACGGTAGAGGAAGTGCTGAGGGTATGCTGAGTTCACTACAGGCAGGTTCGTTGCGATGATATTCCAGTACCAGGCTTTAGACCGCACGGGAAAGAATGTATCGGACTATATCGACGCGCCGTCCGAAATGAGCGCCCGTCAGAAAATTCGCGGCCAGGGACTCTACCTCGTAAAGCTGAAGAAGCATGAGATAACGTCCCTTGACGCCTCAGCCGCATCAAAGCTTACCCTGAAAGGATTCGCCCAGCGCATTTCCGATATCATAAGCCTTCGCTTAAGCACCAAACAGCTTGGCCTTTTTTCGCGCCAGCTTGCCACGCTTCTCAAGGCCGGCCTTCCCCTCCCGGTCGCCATAACGGATATTGTCGAGCAGATCGACAACAAGCACTTTAAAAACGTGGTGGCCGATCTGAAGGAAAAGCTTGAGCAGGGTTCATCGTTTTCCAACGCCCTTTCCCAGCACCGCGCCATTTTCCCCGATATGTACGTCAGCATGGTCCGCGTCGGGGAGAGTCTCGGGTCCCTTGACCAGGTCATAGCCCGCCTGGCCGACATGGAGGAAAAGCAGAACGTCCTGACCAGCAAGATAAGGTCGGTCATGTACTATCCCGCCTTCATGCTCCTGTTCGCGATGGCTGTTACGATGTTCCTCATGACCAGCGTAATCCCGACAATCGCTGGAATGTTCGAGGAGCAGCAAAAGGCCCTCCCCCTTGTCACCAGGGTCGTCATCGGCATCAGCTCGCTTCTTTCCAACGGCTGGGTCCTCCTGGGTCTCGTGTTTTTATTTGTTGTCCTCGGTTACACCTATTATCGGTACATACACACTCCCGAGGGCAGGAGAAAAATCGACGGCCTGAAGCTCACGATACCCCTGGCGAAAAATCTTTATAAGAGGCTCATTGTCTACCGTTTTACCCAGAACCTCGGCATACTCCTTAACAACAAGGTGGATATAATCAAATCCTTCGAAATCGTGAAAAAGATCGTAGGAAATGTCATCATAGAGGAAAAGATCAATGACGCGGCTATAAAGATCAAGGAGGGGGCCTCGGTGGCCAATGCCCTGAGCAAATCCGACTTTCTCCCCAAGCTGGTATTGGGCATGATAACGGCCGGCGAAGCCAGCGATAACCTTGACACCATGCTCCTTAACATCGGCACCGTGTACGAAACCGAGCTCGATCTGTCCGTAACGAGCCTTACGAGCCTCATAGAGCCTATTGTCATCATAATCATGGGTCTTGTCATTGCCATGATCGTCATGTCCGTCATATTGCCGATAACACAGATGAATATGCTGCTGCAATAAATGTATGCGCCGTAACCTGTCGGCGATTACCATATCAAATGTAATATACGAAAAGGAGAATGCCATGAATATCAAAGACAGAATAGCATCCAGGATGCATCAGGTACGCGCCCAGGCCAAATCGAACAAAGGATTCACCCTCATAGAGATCATGATCGTGGTAACCATCATAGCTCTCCTGTCCGCCGTAATAGTCGTGCCCAATGTCACGAAATACCTGAAACGGGCCAAAATCGAAGCGGCCAAGCTCCAGATCAAGAATTTCCAGACTCCCCTCATCGAGTACCAGAGCACCAAGGGTAACTATCCCTCGACCGAGGAAGGCCTTGATGCCCTTGTCAAAGAGGGCCTGCTGAAGAAGATCCCCACCGATCCCTGGGGCAACCCGTACCATTACCGCTATCCTGGAGAAAACGACCAGGAAGAATATGAGATATGGAGCAACGGTCCCGACGGGAAGGAGGGCGGCGAAGGCGCCAACGCCGACATCAAGAGCTGGGAGGACAAATAGGTCCTGTCCCATGGATACCGTCTCGGGATTCATTAAAAAAAAAATTCGCCTTAACAGCCGCGGCTTCACCCTGATAGAGATGGTGGTCGTCATTGCGGTTATTTCCATTCTCGCGATGATCGCCGTGCCCCGCGTGACGAGGGTCTTCAGCTCCCAGCGCCAGAATTTCGCCATCTTTACCGGCATGATCGCGTCCACCTTCGACGACGCCTTTCTGAAGAACCGGGAGGACATTCTTGCCGTATACCTGAATGCTCCCGATCCGGAAGATCCGATGGGCCAAAAAGAAATTTTCAATCGACGAAACGGAATTGCCGTCATAAATTCGATCAATGGAGAATTCTACGACTCAAAGCGCAAGACACTTCAATTCAAACAGTTTTCCCAAAATTTTATCATAGAGGAAGTGCTCACTCCAACGGGCGAAACATTTACAAGCGGCTGGATTCCTATAACTTTTTATCCGCAAGGATATTCAAATAATTACATCATTCATGTTCTTGTCAACGGCGAACAGAAATGGTCCATTCGCATTGACAAGCATCTCAAAGAACCCAAAGTGATGGAAGGATATGCCTCCCTCGAAATCGAATAGCCGCCATCGTCCCGGCAAGCGCTTGACTGGCTTTGTTTTGGTCGAGATACTTATCGCCCTGGCCATCCTTTCGACCATCCTCATCAGCGTCATATCCGGCGTAACATCCAGCGTATACGTTATTTCCGGCATGAAGAACTACACTAGCGCCATGCTCATCGCGAAAAGCAAGATGAACGATTATATCCTTAAAAACATGCGCGGGACCGACATCAAAGGGCAAAAAGTCAAGGAGTATCCGGGTTTTTCATACAGCAGGGTCACCAAGCGCTTCGAGCATCCTCTCCTGGGTCCGCTCCCGGCTAACAAGACGGACATCATCGTAACCTGGAGAGAACGTGGCAGAAAAAAAGACTACAAGATATCGTATATATATCAGACACAATGACAAGGAAGCTTTCTGACATTACAGGCGTTTCCGCCTTCCGTCCGGGCCCACACACACCAGCCGGCAGCGGTGGTTTTACCCTCATCGAGATACTGGTCGCGACCGCGCTCGCGTCCATAATCCTTGTTATGGCCTACGCTTCATACCGCTCCATTTTCGATTCGATCAAACGCTCAACGGGGCGGGCTGAATTTTACGAGAACGTCAACCTCGCTCTCCTGAAGATCGACCAGGACATTTCCAACGCTTATTACAACAGGACAAACAAGAATATCACTTTCATTTGCGAGAATATCCGCGGAAACAGCAGGATTGACTTCGTTACGGTAAATCACAATGAGCATAAATTTGGCGGGAAAATAAACACTGCGGTAAGAGAAAGCGACATCAAGGAGGTGGGATATTTCCTTCAAGAGGCAAAAAACACCATTGAACTGTTCCACCTTATAAAAAGGGAAAAAGTAAACTACTGGGACGACGCCCCTCTCGAGGGCGGAACGGAACACGTCCTTCTGCCCAACGTGGTAAGCCTCAAGTTCGAATTCAACAAGGGGAACGACTGGGTGGAGGAATGGGATTCGCGCCAGAACAACATGTTCCCCAGGTCGGTCAAAACGACACTGGTCGTAAAGAACTACCAGGCCCAGGATGAAAAATTCGAGTTTATTTCGCTGATCAATATCAGGGAATTCAGGTAACATGAGATTACTGTACGCATTGAGAAAAAATTACGAGGGAAGAAAGCGGCTCCTGGAAGAGCGCGGGCTGCTATGCTATTTGCGCGGCTCCTCCGGCTATGTGCTTATTATCGTGCTCATCATCACGACACTGCTGGTGTCGATCGCCGGTGAATTCATCGTCGTTGCGCAGGTGAACATCGGCTACGGCCAGAAGCTTAAAAACAGCCTCAGGGCCAATTACCTGGCCAAGTCAGGCGTCCAGCTTTGCCAGTTCATCCTCTATGCGGACATGAAGGGGCTCAACACTGAAATGATAACCGGCAAGGCCACCGACAAGGATACCGATTCGTACAATGACATATGGGCCATCAATGTCCCCGAACTGCCCATGGCCGATGGCTCCCTGAAGCTACGGATAATCGACGAAAATTCAAAGATCAACATGAGCGTTTTCGCCACCGAATTCACCGACCGATCTAAGTTCTATTTTTTGGCCCAGAACTTTTTTATGAATATGGGCCTGCCCCTGGACATCGCCGACATCATTCATGACTGGGTCGATGTCGACGAACAGCGCATGCCCTATGGCGCCGAGGGACACGACTACTACCAGACGCTCAAGCCCCCATACACGTCAAAGAACAACGCCATGGACAGCGTTGATGAAATGTTATTGCTCAAGGACATGACGCCTGAAATATATTACGGGCTGGGAGGCGGTAATACCGAGTCTGAAAAGAGCGAGCAGACCCTGGTCGACGACAACAAAGGCAATACCGACCTGCCGATCGATAAAATCGAGGAAATGGCAGGAGAGCAAGAGGCCGGGAAAATCTCACCGCGGGAAAAGAATCTGGAGCTGGTCAAGATCGGCAAGGAAAAGAGCCGGAAGCTCTCTGATTATTTTACCGTCTACGGCGATCGCATGGACTATACCAGTGAATTTAATAAAATTAACATCAATACGGCCTCATACCGGGTATTATCTGCGTTGACAGATAAAATGACTCCTGATATTGTGACGGAGATTATCCGCCGGAGACTGATACAGCCTTATAAAAACGACAATGAAATTCAAGCTTTGGGGAAAGAATTCGGAATTGATTCGACCGTCCTTGAACGGTTTTCGGTGAAATCATCGGTATTTAGAATCATATCAACCGCAACGGTTGACGGCGTACAATCGAAAATAACTGCGGTATATAATAGAAATAACAGGTCGTTATACTACTGGTGCGAAGAATAAGGTACTGGAGCTCATCCATTGTTCGAGAACATAGCAGCCATTGATGTGGGCACCAACACGGTAAAGCTCGTTACCGTAAAAACCGGCTTTCACGATTTCCAGCTTAAGTCATTCAACTATGAGCCCGTCGACCCCGACCAGGAAGACCGCACTGCCGCCGTTGTCGCGACCATTCAAAGGATACTATCGGAGGAAGACCTTGGCGGTTACCGGATTATAACTAACCTGCCCATGGAGATGGAACTCATCCGCACCATATCGTTCCCTTTCAGCGATGTTGAAAAAATAGCTGACGCCATACCCTACGAGGCTGAAGAAAACATACCCTTCAAGCTTGAAGAGCTCCAGCTTGATTTTCAATCATTGAGAAGCTTCAAGGAAGGCGAAGGGAGAATACTACTCGCCGCGGTCCATAAGAACAATCTTAATAATTTTCTCCAGGTGCTGAACACCAACGGCGTCAAACCGATCACCATGGGCATGGAAGCCAATGCCCTTTACGAATGCTACCGGTATTTCAATAAAATCGATAACGAGACGGTCATACAGCTCGATATCGGGCACGGGAAGACCATCGTAAACTTCATTTCCGCAAACAATCTTCTTTATACGAGATCGATTGCCATAGGCATCGGCACCATCATCAAGGCGGTGGCATTACAGCTGAAAATCCCACAATCCGAGGCGACCCGCCTGTTTCTCAACCTCAACCTGGACCTTACCTCGTTTGAGAACAATGAACGGCGCGATTACTACAAGTCCCTCGGCCTGAACCGCCAGCAGCTGAAGAAGATATACGCGGCGGCCCAGAACGTCTCCGACGAGCTCGTCGAACAAATAATCCTCACCATGAAAGCGATGAAGCTGGACTGCGGGGACATCACCTTTAACCGCGCCCTCATATCGGGGGGCGGTTCAAATCTCACCGGAATCGGCACCATCATTTCGAGAGAGCTCGACATTCCCGTTGACGCCCTTCCCTTTCTTGATGATTACAAGGAACGGGAGATACGCACTCAGTTTCCTCTTGCCTTCGGCACTGTTCTTGCCTATATCAACCGCCGTCGTTCCTCCATAAACTTTCTCAAGGGCGAATTCATACCTGACATCGCCGGCGAATCGAAAAAAATCTACTATCTCTCAGGCGGATTTGCCATTCTTACGGTGCTGGTGCTCATCGTAAACTTCATTCTCACCGCCGTGCTCACGGCCCGGTCAAACAGGCAGTACAATAAGATCATAGAAGAGCAGTATAACCGCTATTTTCATTCCAGGCCGGTCTCCGGCGATCCCATAGCCGAGGCGCGGAAGCTCCTGAAAAAAGAAAAGAAGGAGATGGACGGCATTGCCAGGCTGGTGCCGGGCGACAACACCTTCCTTGACATCATGAAGGACATTCTCACCTACTTTCCGAAAGACGGCAACTTCATCCTGAACAACCTTGTTTACAATGAAAGCGTCATCATGATTGAAGGAACGGCCGGATCAAGCTCTTCAATCGATACTTTTAAAGAGAGCCTTTTGAAGACGAAGAAATTCGACTCGGTGAATCTGAACATAAAGTATTCACGACAGAACGAAGTGAAGTTCTCGATGACCATTAAATACAAGACCTCAGCCGACGCATCCAAGGAAAAAGGCGGACAGGAATGATTGAATTAAGCAAACGCGAACAGCGTCTTATACAGGCCCTTGCCGCGCTTATAGGCGTAGTCGCCGTATATTTCCTGATCATATCTCCCATCCTGAGCCTGCGGGAAAGCATCAACAAGGAATATGAATCCAACATGAACAAGCTCAACATGCTTGATAAGATATACGATCAATACAGGGAAGTCCGCGAAAAGATTTCCCAGTACAATGCCCAGCTGAACAACACGAAGGGCCTTACGTCGCTCATCGAAGAGAACGCCCAGAGCCTCAACATTATCAAGAACAAGACATACACCAGGGACCGGCCCACGGTGACGCAGGGAAAATACAAAAAAATATCGGCCGACGTCCGGTTTGAGGGTGTTGATATCAACTCCATACTGAATTTCATTTACAGGATGGAAAATTCCGGGATGGTGGTCAAGATAAGCTATCTTCGCATCAACCAGACGATCAAGGGCCGCAACACCTATGACGTTACCATAACATTCAACAGCGTAGCGTCGCAGTAGACGGCATGAGGGACCGATGGACATTAGCACAGTAAAAAACTTTTTCATCACGCGGATAAAGCCGCTGTTGAATCTTTCGTCCCTCTGGAGCAAAACGAAGGAAGCGCTCAAGCTCCCCTACGCAAAGTCCTACATATCCGCCTCAATCGTCTTGCTGGGCGTATTCATCGTGTTCACCTTCCCCTACGATATGCTCATACGCAAAAAAATGAAAGATCTTGAAAAGACATCCTTCAAGTCGGTTTATGTAAGTGAAATAAATTTCAGCATCATCGATATCATAGAGATGAAGGGCATCCAGCTGACGACACAGAGCGGCGGTGAAATAAATATCCGCACCGCAGAAATCGACATCTCGTTCCTGAAGCTTCTGATACGCAAAGACATCAGCGGCACGCTGCAGATCAGCGGATTCAAGTACGTCTCGCCTGCCAGCCAGATATTATTCAACCTGAACGGCAATATTTTCATCGATTACAAGAATTTTTCCGAAATACCCCAGGGCGGCTCTATCAACATGATCATCGACAACGCGGTTCTCAAGCTTGGCGAGATCCCTCTCCCCGACAGCATGGGAGGAATGCCGCTCTCCCTGCCGGCAATCAGGATAAATTCGATGAAAATCGACGCCGATATAGGCAATAACCGGATAAACGTGAAAAACATACGAATCTTCGGCAAGGACCTCAACGGGACCATTACCGGGTCGATCAATCTCTCGAAGAACTTCATGACCTCGGGCCTCGACCTGAGAATACTGATGAACGCCAATTCGCCGGTCCTTGAAGGATACCGCGATTTCCTCACTAAATTCATAAACGACTCGAACCAGGTCGTCTTTCAGCTCCGCGGCTCCCTCATGATGCCGCGCATTGAAATGTACCGCGGCGATTCGGGCCCCCCGGACAGGCCCGAGCATCCGATCGACAGGATCATACCGGTCCGGTGAGGACGAGCCAGCCATGAAAATCACCCTTGCCAGACATTCGGGCTTTTGCATGGGTGTCAGGAACGCCATTCTGCGCATAGTCCGCGAAATCAACATCTCCAAAGGCGAGATCTATGTGTATGGCCCGCTTATCCATAATCCCCAGACCATAAACGTTCTCCATGGCCGCGGCATGAGGACCGTCAATACCCTGGACGGCATTACGGGCAAGCGTATCGTCGTCCGTACCCATGGCATCCCGGTCGATGAAATCAAGTATCTAAAGCAATGTGCCTCAAAGGTCATAAATCTCACCTGCCCCCGCGTCGCGAGGGTCCAGGCGATCATCAAGAAGGAGTCCGGCCGCGGATGCCATACCATCATTACCGGGGATCGCGATCACGCGGAAGTGACCGGTCTGATGAGTTACGCGTCCCACGGCGTCACCGTTATCTCGGACATCAACGAAATAGATTCCATCCCTCCTTCCGAATCGTACGTGATAGTGTCACAGACAACCTTCGACCGGACGCTGTTCAAAAAAATCGTGGACCGAATAGCCGAGATGTATGTAAACACCCGGGTTTATGACACGATATGCGATTCCACGCGTTATCGCCAGGAGGATGTCATAAAAGGAATCATGCAGGGGAACGATACCCTTGTAGTGGTCGGCGGCAAAAATTCAGCGAACACAAAACGCCTTGCGCAGATCGGGAGGGACAGCAACATAAAAACCCTTCATGTTGAAACCGATGATGAAATCAATGAAAACGACTTTTCGGATTCCCAAAGCGTCCTTGTGACCGCCGGGACTTCAACGCCGGGCTGGATCATCAATAATATCCTCGAAAAGCTTTACACCATCAATTTTAAAAAAAGCAACCTTCTCATCAAGGCTATCATGTCACTTTTGCAGCTCATCGTGAGGACCAACCTCTTTTCCTCTATCGCCGCTTTCTTCATAACACTCATAGCCCTGTCATATGTCGGCATACATGATAATTATTCGTTTCCGGCGCTCTCCTTTCTCTATGTCTTTTCCATGTATTCCATTAACAACTATTTTGAAAAAGATCTCTTAAAACTCAGCAATCCATACAAATACGATATTTACGCACAATACGGAAGGCCCCTTCTCATCATCTCTATCGCTTCAATGGCGCTTTCGATATATATCACGAGTGCCTATAGCATATTGATGACGGCAATCGTCTTCGGCGCTTATCTCCTTGGATTCATCTACTCGACAGACCCGTTCAAGGGCCTCATCGCAAAGCTGATGCCCGAGCTCCTGCGAAAACTTTATAATTCAAAAATCGTCGCTTGTTTCGGATGGATCATAATAACGATCCTGGTGCCCATGGTCGGTACGAATATATCGATATCCGCCCTGGTCACGCTCTCGTTTTTCGTTTTCACCGTCATATTCCTCAGGACGGCTCTCCTGGACCTCATCGCGTTCCAGGGCGACCTCATCCTGGGACGCGAAACCCTTCCGGTCCTTATCGGGGCCCGAGCCATCAGCATGCTCTCGATAGGAATTTCCATGGTTACAATTCTGATATTTACCACGATGACAATCCTGCTGCATCATTGGATATATCTGATACTCCTTCCCGCGATACTTTTTTACCTGTTGCTCATATACCTGGTCCAGCGATTGAACTATCTTATCTCGCTGAAATACGAACTTCTGGTCGACATGAACCTGTTATTCATCATCGCGTGCTACTTTGTGATCAGGGCCGCATCATAAGAATCAGCTCCTGCAGGAAATGTATTGACAAAAATATTTTTCCCGGCAAAAACATGTCAATGAAAATCACGGATATCAATTCCCGGACCGCGCTCTACTGCATTTTCGGCAACCCCGTGCGACACTCCATATCCCCCGTCATTCACAATGCGGCATTCAGGGAAATGAATGTTGACGCCGTATATCTTGCCTTTGAGCCGATGTCTATAGGCGAAGCGGTCTCTTCCTTGAAAACCCTCGGAATCAAGGGAGCCAGTATCACCATTCCCTTCAAGATAGATGTATGCGGGCACTGTGACGAGATAGATTCCCTCGCAGCGGGAATCGGCTCCGTGAACACGATCGCCAACAGGGACGGAAGAATCATCGGATATAATACCGATGGCTACGGCGCCGTTCGATCCATCGAACAGCGCGGGATATCAGTGGACGGCAAAACCTGCCTTATCCTGGGCAATGGCGGATCAGCCAGGGCCATAGCCTTCACCCTGGCCGGGCACGGCGCTTCCATCATAATAGCCGGACGGAATGAGCAACGCATATCGAAACTTGCAGGAGATATCGGGACCATCTCACGGAAAGCGCGTTCCATCCTGCTAAATTCTATAGATAACGTCTTCATGGAATCGGTCGACATCATCATAAACACGACTCCGATCGGCATGACCCCCGACACCGGTTCGGTGCCGATCGACATCGAATTAATCAAGAAGCGCCATATAGTGTTTGATATAGTGTATGCGCCCCATGAAACCCGACTCCTTGCAGTCGCAAGGGAAAAAGGGTGCCCCACTGTATTCGGCGTTGACATGCTGGTCATGCAGGGCGCGCGACAATTCGAGATATGGACCGGCATGGATGCGCCCATTGAAACCATGCGCAGGGCCGCCCACAAGCACCTTAATATTGAATCATGATACCTGAAAAGCTCCAACGTTTTGCCAATAACGAAACACGCTTCGATATGCGGCGATACGGGCTGAGAGACATTTCTGTCTTACTGTCGCATTTGGGCAATCCTCATTTGAATATTCCTTCATTCCATATCGCCGGCACCAACGGCAAAGGCTCAGTCGCGCACATGATCAATGCCATGCTTTCCCGGGCCGGGTACCGGACCGGACTGTATACATCTCCGCACCTCCTGGAGATCAATGAGCGCATAATGTGTTGTGACCGTGCCATTCCTTCCGAAATATTATCGCTCTACATAGACGAAATAACGGAATATGTTGAATCGAACGGATCCATAGCGCCGACATATTTCGATGTCCTCACCGCCTGCGCCTTCCGTTACTTCAATGACTGCCATGCCGAATGCGCCGTCATCGAAACCGGGTTGGGCGGACGCCTTGACTCGACAAATGTTGTCATGCCGATCTGCAGTATAATTACCGACATATCGATCGATCATGCTGCAATTCTTGGGAATACGCTTTCCGCCATCTCCCGGGAAAAGGCCGGCATCATTAAGGACAGGGTTCCTGTTGTTACGTCCAATACCGAGCCGTCCGTTTTGGGACCCATCGCGGAAGCCGCGGGTTTCCATGGTTCGCCCCTGTACGTTTACAACCGGGAGTATCATTCCAAAAATACGACCGAGACATCCACAGGCTTTTGCTTTGATTACTTCCTTGAATCCGGGATTTTAACCTCTATGCCGGGGATTCTCATAAACCACCCTCTGGGAAAACAGGTCGTAAACAGCTCAAGCGCCATTACAGCGGCCGTTATATCAAGGGGTCATTTTCCCGGTCTGACCGATGATGTCATCAGAGGCTGCATCAATGACTTTTGCGCTCCGGGAAGGTTCCAGACCCTGTGGATGGCCCCCCTTGTCATATTCGACCCGGCCCATAATGAAGCTGCATTACACGAGATGTTCCAGGTCGTCTCCCACCGGTTCCCCGGCCGTGAATTATCCGTGATAGTGTCGCTCATGGAAGACAAGGACATTGAGAGTATCATGTCAATGATGGCGGCACAGGGGATCCGCGCATGCTACTATATCCTGAATGACCCGAGATGCTACAAGCCGAAGAAAGGTGATTATCCGGATGTCATAGATCATATTGTACAGGCAGATTTTACGGACCTGGCCGCCATTCTCGATCGGTCTGCGTCATCATCATCGCTCTTTTTCTTTACAGGATCATTCCGACTGTACCGAACAGCCCTCGATTACGCCCGCCATATTTGTGTAAAATGTTCTTGAATTTCAATGAATGCTTGTATAGAATACCACAAAATGTGATCAGAGCCATGTCCGGAACGCCAGATACCGAAATATTCCTCAACCAGGTCAAGAATACCATCTCAATGATGTCCGATGGCTCTCTTTCCGCGGAAAGGGCGAAAATGGCCTACAGGAAACTCAGCGAGCAATTCCATAAACTGGAGCGCAAATATATCTCGGAGAATACCCGGGGTTTTGTCAAGGGTCTCCTGTATCATCACAATACCGTCAACAGCGCAACCCTGACAGCGCTTTTCGGCGCCAATGACGACGATATCAAGCCATTGGTATATGCCGGTGACGCGATCCTCCTTAAAGCCATTCCTGCTTTTTTGAAGAAATCGCTGAAAGACCGGGAGAGTGGAACCCTGATCAAGATTCGTCTCGGCGAGCAGAGCGGTCATCCTTTCACCCTGTACGCGAAATTCATCGATATCGGCAACGAAACGATCATACCTGCCGCGGTAACATCAACACCGCTGTATGGCACCGACGATTTCGATCTCCTTGCCGAGCTGCTCACCTTATTGTACACCAAAAAGCGAAAGTTCTACAGCCCAGTCACGCTCAATTACAGCGACGATATATCCACTGAAACCTCCAGGCTTTTCAACGGAGGAAAAGACGGTCCCATTTACATCGACCATTTCATCCTGTATAACCAGCCTGGCGCTTTCATCGGCGCAGGGATATACAACCTGATAGATTTCTCACATTTCGTCGTTAAGACGCTTAAATTGACCTACCCGGCGGATGTCCATATTTTTGCGCTTTCCCTGAACAACTATTTCGTTCTATACGATGAAAAAACGAAAACGAGACTCGATATAAAGCTCAACCGCATCGATTTTGATTATCATGGAAACAACATACCCTACAAGGTGATTCACAACGAGATTGAGACACAACAGCAACTGTACCTGTTTCTCGAATCGTTTTAACAAAAGCCTTGCCGGTTATGGCGCATGTCGCGCTCCGTCCTCTGCGTACCACAGGAGTTACCCATGAGGAAAAAGCAGGTTGTCGTAATTGGTTCATCTGACGAAATTGGATTCCAGGAAGAAGCTCACGCGATCGGCGCCTTCATCGCCGACCATGGTTTCGTGCTGATAACCGGCGGCCGCGGCGGCATCATGGAATCCGTCTCCCGCGGGGCGGCAGAAAGGGGCGGCACCGTCATCGGCATTCACCCGGGCGAGGACCTGGAACTGGCAAATCCGTTCTGCTCCATAGTGATACCCACGGGCATGGGATACGCGCGAAACGCCATCAACATCCTGGCGGCCGACGTCGTGGTGGCCATCGGCGGCAAATCGGGAACCCTTTCCGAGCTGGCCTATGCGAAGACCTACGGCAAGCCGGTCATATGCTGCTCCTTCGCCGGCGGATGGAGCGCCGTATTTCCCCAGATCCATATCGACGGTCAGGAGGACGGCCTTTTCATGACCGCCGAAAATCCCAATGAAGTATGCCGCATGATCGAAGAGATTCTAACGGGGGGTGATGAATGAAAGAAACGTCAACGCTGGCCTCTCCATGTTCAGAATCATCGCCTTCCGCAAACTCGGATCACTATGTCCTGGCCATCGATCTTGGAAGCGGCGGCCCCAAAGCCGCTGTTGTGTCCGATGGCGGTCAAATAGTGGCCAGCGCGTCGGCGAAAGTCGCTCTCCATATTCTTCCTCACGGAGGAGCCGAGCAGGATCCCCATGAATGGTGGGCCTGCGTCAAGGAAGTGGCGAAGAAGGCCATCACCGCCTCCGGCGTTTCTCCTGAGAGGATCGCCGCTGTTATCTGCGATTCCCAGTATTTTGTCGTCGTACCCATCGATTCCAACGGCGAGCCGCTGATGAACGCGCTCCACTGGATGGATTCACGCGGCTCTTCCCATAACACGAAGCGTATCCGCGGGTTAATCAACATCGAAGGTTACGGCATAACCAAGCTGCTCCGATGGGTGCGTGTGAACGGCTTTGCGCCGACCAAGTCCGGCATCGATTCCATAGGTCACGTGCTCTACCTGAAACATGAGCGCCCTGACATTTACCGGAAAACGTGGAAGTTCCTTGAGCCGATGGATTACCTCAACCTGCGCCTCTCCGGCAGGTGCGCCGCTTCCCAGGAAACCATGGTCCCCTTCATGACCGTTGACAACCGTTCCTGGGGAGCCACCGACTACCATGAAGGCCTGCTCAGGCTTGCCGGTCTTGAGCGTGAAAAAATGCCGGACCTTGTCCGCAACAAGGAGTCTATCGGCACGGTCCTCCCCGAGGTGGCAAAAGAGCTGGGGCTTTCCCCGTCAACGCGCGTTATCGCCGGCTCCAACGACACCACGGCCTCCGCCATCGGATCCGGATCAATCATCGATTTTGAGGGAGTCATCTATATCGGGACGTCCCTGGTACAGACCTGCCATCTGCCCTTCAAGAAGACCGATATATTCCATTCCATCACCACCATGCCCAGCCCACTGCCGGACCGGTTTCTGCTCTTTGCCGAACAGCTCGTCGGAGGCAAGGCCCTCGAGTTCTATCTGAATACCGTAATATATGGAAACGACGCCTTCGACACCGGTCCCGCTCCTGACGACATGTATTTCCGCGCCAATATCATGGCTTCCGAGTCGCCTCCGGGCAGCGGCGGAGTCATCTTCATGCCATGGTTCAGCGGGACCGCTGCGCCGGAGGAAGCCGGGTACGTTCGCGCGGGATTTTTCAACCTGTCCCTGTCAACGAAGCGGACCCACATGACCAGGGCGGTATTGGAAAGCCTCGCCTATAATAACCGGTGGACCAAGGAAGTGGTTGAAAAATTCACCGGACGCCCTTTTAACAGTTTCAGGTTCGCCGGCGGCGGAGCTTTTTCCGATCTCTGGGCCCAGATCCATGCCGATGTTCTGGGCGTGCCGATTCACCAGGTACAGGACCCCGATCGGACGACCCTGCGGGGCTCCGCCCTTATGGCGCTCCATACCCTGGGATTGCGCAGAGTGGAGGAGCTTCCCGGCCTGGTGAAAATACAAAAAGTGTTCTATCCCGACCCGGCGAACCGGGCCGTCTATGACAAGATGTACGGCCAGTATCGCCAGTTATTCAAAAGGACCAAGAAAATTTTCTCAGCCTTAAATTCCAACCAATAGAATCGCAACGACCGGAGGATCAATCATGGCAGATCAGCAGGAATTCAAAGACCCCTTCAAGCCCTACAAGGGGCGTTTCCAGAGCTACGAGCGTATGCCGGAGCGCGGACGGGACAAGGAAGATATACTGAAAGAGCTCAGGACCATGTCTGACGAGGAAAACGCCAAATGGACAAACGGAAAGGTTTCCGGGACCTATTACCATGCCGGCGCAGAGCACCGCGAATTCCTGAACAAGGTGTTCTCCCTCTATTCCCATGTCAACGTGCTCCAGGTGGACCTGTGCCCGAGCATGTCTAAATTCGAGAGCGAGATCATTTCCATGACCGCCAGGATGCTCAACGGCGACGCGGTAAAGAAGAACAATCCAGACGATGAGATCTGCGGCTCGGTCACCTTCGGCGGCAGCGAGAGCATCATGATGGCCATGAAGGTCTACCGCGACAGGGGCAGGGTCGAGAAAAACATCACCGCCCCGGAGATCATTCTCCCCATAACGGCGCACCCCGCCTTTCACAAGGCCGGTGAATATTTCGGTATGAAGATGGTCCTCGCGCCCGTTGACGAGACGGACTTCCGCGTCAAGCCGGAGGAAGTGAAAAAGCTGATAAACAAAAACACGGTGGCCATCGTCGCCAGCGCGGGCAATTATCCCTACGGCCTGGTCGACCCGATGGAAGCGCTTTCCGATGTAGCACTGGAGCACGATCTCGGCTTCCATATAGACGGCTGTCTCGGCGGATTCATCCTGCCCTGGATCGAACGGCTGGGCTACAAGGTGCCGGTGTTCGATTTCAGGCTCCCGGGTCTCACATCGATGTCGGCCGACACCCACAAGTTCGGCTACGGCCACAAGGGCAATTCCGTCGTTCTCTACCGCAACCTTAAATTGCGCAGGTACCAGTTCTTCCAGATGGCCCATTGGCCCGGCGGCATTTACGCATCGCCGTCAATGACCGGCAGCAGGTCCGGGGGCCTCACCGCCTCAACCTGGGCGACGATGGTGTACCTCGGCGAGAGCGGCTACCTCGAGGCCGCATCCGCCATCATGAAAATAGCCGACCGGATCAGGGAAGGCGTCGCCTCCATCAGGGAGCTGGAGATAATAGGCGACCCGACCTTCCTGATCAGCTTCAGATCCAGGGAAGTCGACATCTTCCACGTGAACGATTACATGATTTCAAAGGGATGGCGTTTCAACGGCCTCCAGAGCCCGGCGGCCATTCATTTCTGCGTCACAATGCCCCAGACCATGGTACCCGGCATCGGGGATATGCTCATCGAAGATCTGCGGGCCGCCGTTGACTACGCGCGGAATAAGGCAGGAACCCCTGCCCGGAGCAGCGCCCTCTATGGATTGTCGGGCTCTCTTGAAGGCAGATCCCAGCTCGTACAGGTCCTGTACGGCACCTTCGAGCACCTGTTCAGGGTATGATGTCAATCAAGGATTGCGGCGAAGTATTCCACCGCTGACCGGTCTGTTGAAGTTATCCGCCCCTTTTCCGCGGATACAAGACCGCTCTTTTCGAGATATCGCAGGCCCTTTTTCACGATCTTTGAAGGAGCATAGTCGAATTGGCGGGCCGCCTTTGACGTGTAATGCTTAACGAGGCTTATCAGGGCATCATCCTTGACGGAATGGTCATTGTCGGCCAGGATCTTGCAGATAATATAATGAGGGAATATCTTCATATCCTTTTTCCATATTCCCCTGACCGTTTCGGGGATGCCCTTTATCATGTGAGACCGCTTGGTATATTCCGACAGCATGACAGGTTTTGAAAAGTTAATCCCTGTCACATCGGCAAGAAGACTGCTGTACCTGATGGAACCGAATGCTCCTGCAGGCTTCCCAAGATATGACACCTCAACCGGGACGAGGGCCACTTCCGCCGTGTGCCTGTAGAGGCACTCGTTGACAGCCATAAGAAACTCATCATTTTCCGGCCTGTTATCCACCCCACGATCGTATGAAACCGAATAGAGCATCGGGACGCCGTGACCTGTCACCGTCGCAAGATACTGCACGATTGTTTCACGATACACCGCATTTCCGAGCTTCGACCTGTCCACCACGAAACCGCCGCAACGCTTCAGGATAAATCTGTCTCTGGACCCGGCCGCTTCCGAGCTTATAAAAAATCGTGGAAATGGAAGATTCTTGATCATGATGGAGAGCATAATCGTCAATGAATCCGTCATCCCCCTGTATCGATTCACATACAGTACATTGACCGACTTGCTTGATTTCTTGATCTCTCCCATGTTCCCGGAGATAAGCAAACGCCCCCCTCTACCCGAAAGCCCGGCGATTACTCGCAGGAAAAAAATATAAATTGCCATGATCCATTTGAACAGGGGAGTATAATTATCGGTGATGGAATCCGTGTACAATTCAACCAATCGACGCATCGAATCCCCATAGGTATCAGCGGTCATTGCCTTGATGATGCGCCGCTCCCCGTCACCGGCGGAATCGGATGACGCGAAAGCCGAAAGATCACGTATAACATCATCGGGCCTTTGGGGCAGCAGCCTACTATTCTCTTTCGCGACGAACTTCTCCATGACCCGGCCTATTATCATCTCCCTGAACACGGCGCCCTTGAGCTGTTCCAAGCCTTTCTTGCGGTCGGAAATCTGTATTTTTGTGTTATAAAAGATATCTTCGAATTTCGACGGGTTCTTGATGGTCTCGATCAGCAGCGACGGGTCTTTTTTATTGAGCAATACCTCGTAGAGCGACCGGTATACCGGAATCGGCACACGGGAAGTCTCCGCGAGCTCAATGAGTGGCTCGATGGCGTAGGCGCCCTCGGCCAGGTAATTCATCTTCCCACCCATCCGCTCGATGACGCTGGACGGCCTGATCCTGAGAATGATCCGGTCCCACAGGGTAAGGGTCCTGCCCTTCCTAATGATCTGCTTTGCTATATCGCTCCCGAACCGGCGGTTTCTGCTATGCTCGCTCAGGGAGGTTGCCACCAAATCCCCCAGCCCGGATATATCGATCATGGCATCCTCGCTGATACCGAAGATCTTCCCGAGCCGGACCATCTCCTTGAGCGCTTCGGAGATGAGAGCTCCCGCCAGGTTATCTCCGCACCGGGGCAGCGCGCTGATCATGCCTGCTGCTATGGCGGCCGGATTCTTTAGCGTACCGCCCACTTCAACTGCGCGGATGTTTTCAGTTTCCCGGGCCTGCACGTATTCCGAATTAAGGAGCTCCGCCATGACAGAGCGGGACACTTCAGAGTCGCTCCCGACATTCAGGCAGGTATGGAATCTCTGCGACACCTCTTCGGCGTGGCTCGGCCCCGATATGGCGACAATTTTTCCGGCCATCTGCGGTAACGCCAGTTCCATGGCCTGTGAAATGGTGAGGACCCGGCCATTAATTTTGCAGAATCCCTTGGTAAGAAAACCCACATGCATGTCGGCGGTTATGAACCGCGCCATTTTCTGCGATAAATCGTAAGCCGCCTTCGACGGGGTCGAGAGGATCACCACGTCAGAACCCTCAACGGCCTCTCGCAGCACATTGGTCGCGATAATATTGACGGGGAGCTTTATGCCCGGCAGGAACTCGATATTCTCATGCTGCGCGTTGATGGACGCGGCAACGGACTTCTCGTAGGCCCACATGACGACGGTAAGATGGGACTTGGATTCCGCTATATTCTTGGCGACCGCGGTGCCCCAGGAGCCCGCACCTACCATGGCGATTTTTTTGATTTGGCGCATTACGTGCCTGTATTAAACCCGATAATCCTTATTTTTGTCGGGATGCACCGGGCCAACGGCTCCTATGCGTGATCCAGATAATCCTTGAGCTTGCGGGCCCTGGTCGGATGGCGGAGTCGGCGCAGCGCCTTGGCCTCGATCTGCCGTATCCGCTCCCTGGTGACCTTGAAGACATAGCCTACCTCTTCAAGTGTATGGGAATAGCCGTCATCAAGCCCGAAGCGCATGCGGATTACCTTCTGCTCCCGCGCCGGGAGCGTTGAAAGGACAGTGTTTATCTGCTCGGAAAGGAGACGGTAGGCGGCGGTATTGGCCGGAGAATCGACCTCCTTGTCCTCGATGAAATCGCCGAGGAGGGAATCTTCTTCCTCGCCCACCGGCGTTTCCAGGGAAATCGGCTCGCGGGCAACGTTCTTTACCGCCTTTACCTTGCCAACCACCCATCCCAGCCTGTCGGAGAGCTCTTCCGGGGACGGCTCCCTTCCGAATTCCTGCTGGAACAGCCGCGTTTCCCTCATGACCTTGTTAATCTGCTCGATCATGTGGACCGGGACCCTGATGGTCCTGGCCTGGTCGGATATCGCCCGCGTTATGGCCTGTCGTATCCACCAGGTAGCATAGGTGGAAAACTTGTAGCCTTTCTTGTATTCGAATTTATCGACAGCCTTGATGAGGCCGATATTTCCTTCCTGAATAAGGTCGAAGAAGTGCATGCCGCGGTTGGCGTATTTCTTGGCGATGGAAACGACGAGACGCAGGTTTGCGTTGATGAGCTCCTTTTTCGCGATCGATATCTTCTTCTGACCCGCGTTTATCTGCAGCCCCCACTCCATGATCTCGTCGGCCGTGGCCCCCGCCTCCTGCTCTATCCTGCGAATCTTGCGCTCGTTGTTGCGCACGTTCTTGATAACCTCGAGGATCTCGTCCTTGTTCTTGATCCCCAGCTCCTTGATGATCTTGGTTATGCTCTCGCCTTTTTCAAGCTTGCGCGCCAGGTGCTTGAGCTCCTTCAGGTCGCGGTGGAAGTCCTTCTCGATATCGGTGAAAAACTCGTAGGTCTCCTGGATCCGCGCCACCATGGATTTTATCTTGGCGGAAAGCTTGTTTATCTCGTTGTCGTTGATCTCAAGGTTCCGGATGGTCTTGCGGATATTCACCTTGGCGGATTCGATCTTTTCCTTGAATTCCTCCGCCTTCTTGGACTCCGAATCAACCTTCTTCAGCTTGTTCCCGAACTGGATCATCTTGTTGTCTTCTTCAATAATGATCTTCATCGTCTCGTGGAATTTCTTTTCCAGCTTGTCCAGGTCTACCGATGAGAAATAATAGAGCCGGTTGACCTTCAATACGTCGGTGAGCTTGATCTTTCCGCTCTTTATCTTGGAGTAATTTTTAATGAGGTCATTGATGAGCAGAGATGAATTGTATACGGTCTCCTCGATGAGAATCTCGCCCTCTTCGATCCTCTTCGCCAGGTCAACCTCCTGGTCTCCCGAAAGGAGGGACACCTTTCCGATCTCCTTCAGGTAGAGCCGTATTGGATCATCGACATGTGACGTCTCGGTTTGCGTGGAAAGGCTCTTTTTCGATGCGGTACTGCTCTTCTTCTTTACGCCGGGAAGAGACTGGTCTTTTCTCGTTGATTCCTCCACCATCTCGATGCCTAACTGGTTGAGAAGAATGAATACATCATCGATCTTCTCGGAATTGAGCAGCTTGTCGGGAAGTATGTCGTTGATCTCATCATAGGTGACCTCGCCGTTGGTCTTACCTATTTCAATGAGCTTTTTAACTTCCGGAACGGCATCCAACGTCATCTCTTTTTTACTCATGTCGCTATCATATCCTTTAAATAATATATGCTGCTTCCAAAGTCCGCCTGTTATCTATTCTTCTTTGTTAAATAGCAAATTTGACAATGTCATACTGGATTATTAGGACACAAAACACTCTCAATATACCATTTGTAAAGCGCCGGTCCAGTGCCGTTACATGACCTTGTTGTAAATATATTGAGAAAGCTTTTCCTTTTCTCTGCGCAATACCTCGATTTCGGTTATATACTCATGGAAACTTCCGCCGGGAGACGACTTTATTAAAGATGCATACTTATCAATTTTATCGTCAATTTCATGAACTTTCATGTTTATAAATATTTCAGTGTAGGCGGATCCCGGATTGGGCACTGAAAAATCTTCATTAAACATCTGGTTCAGAAAATCCATTTCTCGACCGGTCGTGAAAAAGTCAAATATTTTATCAATTGAAAATTGCCTGTCGGCAAAATACATATCCGCAATCTTTTTCATGATAGACCGCAACAATTCATCGGGGATGTCGTTTATGTTATAATCGATGACCGCCTTTTCAATGAGCTCAGGGTAATGGCATATGAGCTTTACCAGGTCCCTGTAGCTCCGTGTTAAAAAATCAGCCTGGTCACTTTTCGGCTGCTGTTCAGTTCTAAGTCCTGCTCTTTGATTGGCAATGTAATTCTTGAAATCGGTCCGCACTGAATTTTCATCCACATCCAGAAGAGTGCTTATCTTTTTCAGATATACCCCTCTCTCGGTTTCCAGCTTCACGTCGGCTATGGCGGCAAAAAGCAGCTTGAGGGTATTGACCCTTCCAAGGTTGTGATAATTGTCCATGATGCGGGCTATCCTGAAATCAACAGGACCCATGGCCCTGTCAACGACCGCCATGAATTCACGGGGCCCCTTTTTGATCACATAATCGAAGGGATCATCCTCCGGAAGCATCCCTATTTTTATGTTGACGTTCACGTCCTCGGAAAGCTCCAGGGAGCGTCCCGCAGCCTTTAGGCCGGCCGAATCGGCGTCAAAAAGAAATATTATCTCCGTGCAGTAGTGTCCCAGCAATTTGATCTGCTCCGTCGTTATGGCGGTGCCCAGGGGCGCAACAACGTTTTCAATGCCGGCCTGGTGGCACCCTATCACATCCAGGTAGCCCTCCACGATAATGACCCGGTTCAGCTCCTTTATGGATTCCCTGGCCCGGTTAAAGCCGTATAGGACGTTGCGCTTTTTAAATAGCTGCGATTCCGATGAATTGAGATACTTGCGAGGATCGTCGCCGATGGTCCTCCCGCCGAAGGCAATCACGTTGCCCGGGGCGTCGAAAATCGGGAACATGATCCGGTCCCTGAACATATCATAATAGCTGTTGACCCTCTTCTGGCTCGGCTTGATGAGCCCGAGGGACTCGGCGACTTCACGATCCTTCCCTGTTTTTATGAGCGCCCTGAGTAAGAAGTCCCATGAATCAGGGGCATAACCGATCTTAAAATCAGTGATGCTTTTATGGGTTACTCCCCTGCCGGTTATATAAGCGAGGCCTTTCTTGCCCGCCGGCGATTTTATATGGCTGTGGTATAATTCCGCCGCCTGGCGGTTTAGCCTCTGCATCGCCTCTACGATCGTCGATTCGCTCTTCCTGCCGTCGCCGATGTCAATACCGACCATGTCAGCGACGAACTTCACGCTCTCGGGAAATTCCAGGCGTTCAATCTTAGATATAAAACTAAAGACATTGCCTCCCGTATGGCATCCGAAACAGTAAAAAATCTGTTTTTCCGGCGTAACTGTAAATGACGGGGTTTTTTCTTTATGGAACGGGCACAGACCTATATAATTTTTCCCCTTTTTCTTCAAGGAAGGGACATACCGCTTGATAACATCCTGAATGACAACCTTGTCCCGGATCAGGTCTAACGTTTCAGGTTGAATAAACACATTGACACCGTAATGGACTTTATATTTGCACTTTTGAGGGACCCGCCCACCGGGATGTATATGACTGTAGCCCTATGCCCGGAAGGCCAGCCACTATAGATCCATACCCACGCAATTAGCGTATTGAGGTATCCTTATTATATTACAGTGAAGACAATTCGAGTGCTTAAATTATAGATAATAAATTTTTATACCAGCGTCAATAGTATAAATAATTTATTTAATAATTATATAAAAAATTAACTATAAAAATAATCAAATCATTCTCATGATGTCGATATTCAATATATAGATGCAATGCTGAAAATGTTCCATAAAGAATAGACGACATAATTTTTTACTTGAAATTAAACATTCTTTTACATATTCATCACTGCAATACGTAATATCCATCATTTATAATCAGGAGAGTGTTTCACATGAAAAAAATTGGTATCTTGCTGTTCATCACTGGTGTTTTTTTATTCATCAGCAACCTGCCACATAAAATATTTCAGTATCCGACCAGTCTATTGAAAGACAATGTTGTAGCAGCGCCATTCGTCAAAGACAGGAACAATGCCGCTCCTGATGCCGAGAGAGGTTACCGGTTTCCTGAATTTTACCGCGGGATGTATCTCAACGTCTCATCCGCCAATAACATGAAGAAACTTCAGGATCTTGTTACCAAAGCCAAGACCGCCGGAATCAACACGATGGTCCTTGACGTGCAGAGCGCCAAATTCGTAAAATGCATGGTCCCGGCATCCAACGTGCAATACTGCAAGGACAACGGCATTCATCCCATTGCCCGCGTCGTCATGTTTCCAGACGGCCTGAGAAAATACCCTGTTCCCGACAGTTATATAGAGGACAGGATATCCATTGCGGAGGACGCCTGCAAAAACGGCTTCAAGGAAATTCAGTTCGATTATATACGCTTCCACGACTCCGGCAGTACGAGACATCTTACCTTCAGCCAGAGATACAAGTATATCGAGGACATCCTCACCAGGGCCCGCAACAGGCTTAAAAAATATAATGTGCGCATCGCGGCGGATATTTTCGGCCGGATTCCCCTCAACAAGGATGACATCATCGGCCAGAACATGGAAAGCCTCGACAAGGTCGTTGACATCATATGCCCCATGGCGTATCCCTCGCATTACACCTGGAGCAAGAAATTCTACGGGGATCCCTATTACACGGTCCGCGAGACTTCTGTGCGGGCCAAATCGAGAAGCAAAAATGCCATGATCGTAACGTACATACAGGCCTTTAAAATGAAAATGGTGGGGATACCTTTCGATAAATACATCACGGACCAGCTCAAGGGCATTCATGATTCCGGTATCAAGGGTTATATACTCTGGAACGCGCGGCAGGAATATGATTTCCCTCTGGCGGTTGTTAAAAGCTTTTACTCGAACAAGGTATCAAGGAAAGAACGCTCGGATAAAACCGACACTATCATAGACTGACATAAAGGGGCGGGGTGAAAAATCCCGCCCTTAATCTATACCATCGTTTTTCATTTCCTTTCGTAATCTATCGTTATTTCAGCCTTGCCGTCCTTCGCGGTCTTCATATCGACAACAACGATCTTCTTTTCGGGCACGTCAAAATAAATGAAGTTAGGCTTGGGCTGCTCGATATTGTTGAGCTTGATATAACGCGACGATTTCTGGTCAAGGACCCATTTTTCAACAGTGACCAGGTGCCGGTTAGGCGCAAGAGTCGCTTCATATATCTTTTCCTGGGATTCAAGACCGGTCGTTGTTCTTCCCTCGTCGGCCTTGTCAATAATGAGCTTGTAGTATGATCTCCGGTCATTGTCCGGGTTATCTATTTCCACGTCCCTGCCTATAAACCGGAAATTATATTTTTCAGGCAGCCGGTATGTCTCCCCGTTTCTTTTTGCTGTTTTTGTGGCGCACCCCGCGGCCAGGGTCAGGAAGAGCGGCGCTAAGACAAAAAGCTTGGTGATTTTCATTGCGCACCTCTGAGATTGATCACATAGGGATTATCGTAATTCTCAGTAACGGCTTCTACGATGACATAGCCCTTCTTGTCAATCATTTCACTGAACACAACCTTCCTGTCTCCCTGTACATCCATGCTTTTAATGATAAAGCCCAGTGGATCCGTAACAGAGACTTTGATCGATCCCCCCCTTGCCCCCTGTATCTCGAATTTTTGCTTCACCCTGGTGTCATAGACCAGTAAGAAATAATCCTTGTCCCCCCGGAACGAAGTGAATCCCGAAATGGTTTTCAAAGTTAACTTGTTCGCCTGGGATAATTCATTATTTGGCTCTCTTTCCTGTTTTTCAGAGTTGGCGAGGGACGTCACGGTCAGGATGTATTCACCTGAAGGGATTCTGCCGGCTGACCTGGCCGATACGGTTATGTAAAAATCCTTTTCCGAATAAAAATTGGGATGCACCTCTCTCCTGGTTTTGCCGCCGCTGTTCACATCCATAATTTTCTCTCGGTCCATGTTGTACAGCGCAAGAATGCCATCCATGTCATCCGGGCACCTGAGCTCTATCCGGAAGGTGCCGGGGCCATTGCCAACCTGGTACAGGAAAACATCCGTATCATCTTTAGAATTAATTTTACCGCTGATGGTGTTCGTAAAGCTATTTGCCGATTCAAAATCGTTGTTAGGCTCCATCTCATTGCCAGATTCGTGCTCTTTTATCGTTGCGCTCAAGGTATATGGCTCATCATGGTTGAAGGCATATCCCCTGACGGCAACCATCGCGTAATAGGTCCCGGATTTTTTTATTCCGGCACCGCTGATGTATTCAGGTTCGCCGGGGCCTCCGTTATCCGCCATCGATATCAAATCTCCGTCGGGATTATAAAGGTACAGGAGCGAATTGACGTCGCTGACGCCGGAGAGGGATACGTTTATAAGACGCGGAGTGTCCGATTTAAGGTTCACGTCCAATGCAAACCAGTCTTCCTCGCGATGTAGATTCTCCTTGTCCTCATTGAGCCTGTTATAAGCGGGAGAAAAATATCCCGTTATCTCCTTGTCCATGTGTATGGTGTCCGCGTCCTCTTTTGAGTCGTTCGGCTCGGATTCCTCGGATATGGCAACACGGCTCTTGAGTATCAGCTCATAGGGATTCTCCTTGTCTGTTTTCCTCTGGTCGCGGTCGCTCTGGCATATCTCAAAATAGTAATATCCCGGGGTAACCGACAAGTTTGCGAATCGTTCGGGCGAAGACTTTCTGTTGTCATCAATCCACTTTATCAGGCTTGGGTCATCACCGCCCTTCCATATCTTTACAGCCAGGTTGATGCCTTTTACGCCCGAAAGCTGGATATCCGCTATCTTTCTTTCCTTTACGTGTATCACATAAAAATCCCTGTCATTGGGGCTCCCCATGTAACCGAGGATGCGTTCATCCATGGTAATATCACAGGCTGTTGAGAAAGAATTGTTCGGTTCCTTCTCAATCTTGCCTTTTTTGGCGCAAGACGGCAACAGCAAGGCTGTTGTTATGAATAGTGCGGTGATGATGATTCTCATGGCATTTCCTGGCCGTGTCCATTGACACATAGTTCAACATGAAATCTGAAAATTAAAAAATGGCATTCAGTTCCCATGTCCGAATCGATAATGTGTAATCAAATAACCGGCTATTGTCAAATAAATTTTGTTTTCCCAATTAATTACGGATATCACTTTCCCCCCGCAAGGACATGCATCGCCGGCAATGATCCAATGAAGCACCTCCGGGCATAATTATTTCCTTTACATTTAACCAAACCATGGAAATAACATCATTAATACAGAGGCATAATGGCACTCGGCGATACGTTCTTAACAATTACCCTTGACAAGCCGCTATATGGCGGTTATGCCATCGGTCGTCATAAGGGAAAAGCGATCCTTGTTCCCTACGGCATCCCAGGAGAAATGGTTTCAGTCGCCATAACCGAGGATAAAAAAGATTATGCATTCGCCTCTATTGTATCTATCATCGAACAATCCGACAGTCGTATCATCCCGCAATGCCCTCATTTCACTGTTTGTGGCGGGTGCAGCTATCTGCACATGCCCTATGATGAAGAGCTTTCATGCAAGAAAAGCATTGTTGAAGACAACCTTGGAAGGATAGCAGGCCTGCCGGCCCATCTGATACCTGCCATTGAAACGGTCCATGACGATCGCCATAACTACCGGAGCCATGCCGCATTAAAAGCGGAAAAAGGACTCCCCGGCTTTTATCGTAAAGGCACCAATGATTTCGTTTCCATAAGAAAAACGGGATGCCTCCTGCTCTCCCGGGAGCTCAATGACTGGATCCTGAATGACAATGTTCTCCCCGATGATGCCAGGATCGCGGCGGATACAGATTCACGCATCATAACATCATTCGGCAAGAATCCCGTCGTCGCAGAAAGGGTCGGCTCGCTCAGTTTCTTACGGGACATTGACCGTTTTTTCCAGGCCAACCGCTGTCTCAGGGAGCGAATGCTCGATATTGTCATTGGCTATGCCGGGATCAACGACGATGAAGTTTTTATGGATTTTGACTGCGGTGTTGGATTCTTTACCCTTCCCCTTGCCGAAGCAGCGGGATCAGGGACCGGCATAGACATCAGTGAAGAAAATATCCGCTGGGCCAGGCACAACGCCCGTGTGAACTGCCTCGATAACATCCGGTTCCAGGCGATGGCATCTTCCCGGGTCCATCCAGGCCGTCACCATCCCGATCTGGTCGTGATCGATCCTCCCCGCGCAGGGATAGACAAAAAATCAAGAAGGACGATCATGGCCATGGATCCGCCACGGATCGTCTATGTTTCATGCAATCCAGCGACGTTCTCCCGCGACGCCCGCGATTTTGTTTCCGGCGGCTACATTATTGACAGGCTCACGCTGATCGACATGTTCCCCTGCACACACCATATCGAGCTCATATCCCTTTTCGTAAAGAAGTGATCAGTCATTCCGCCTGAGGATGTACCTGCGAATCCATTCAATGATTCTCCCGAACAACCTGATGAACCAGAGCCGTATCCGCTCCAGGCCCCGGGATTGGAGGTACCGCTTTTCATCTTCGTACCGCTCGATCTCCGCTATGGTAAGGTCTTTCCGGGTAAGATTTTCATCCGCCTCGACCAGCAGGCGCTCGAATTTGGACAAAGAAGGCATGATGCTGCATTCGATCTCCTTCATGCCGATGGCCTTGCATGCCTCAAGTCGCCGGAAGCCCGCGACCAGCTCAAAATCCTCCGTGACCGTTATCGGGTTCAGAAGCCCGAATTTGCTTATCGATTCCATGAGATACGCCAGGTCGCCCGGGGAGGTTCGTATCCTTCTTCGAATGATAATATCGTCTATTTTCACTTTCATCAGAATCCTCCGCTACATTCTGCCGTAGAGAATCATGTTTATAAGCCGTGATACGAAAAAGGCGCCGATAAAAAGAAAGAACGGGAGCGATCCGAATATGCCGAGGAATTCGACCTGCTTGACTATTCCCTTCTCAAACACCTTCTTGCCGAAATGGTTGAAGTGATACCACTTCGGGTCCTTGCTCCGCTTATAGATATTCTTGAATATGACGATTTTCAAGCATAAGAGCAGCAGTGTGACAAATCCCGAAAGGAGCCAGAAAAAGAATTTCAGGTTCAGCTGGCGGATCAGCTCGGGCCTGCTCAGCGAAATGACAATGAGGGCCAGGGCAATCGCCATGTTCATCGCAACGGTCGCTATAAACCAGTAAAAATAGAGCTTATCCTTATTCTTGATGTATAAGGCTATGATTACTGCATGGAGCGTGAATGACGTAAGCAGGCAGAAAAATAGCGTATAAATGATCATAAAATATTCTTTCCCCAAAGGAAAATATATTATGTCTATAAAATGTCAAGAAAATTTAATATGAATAAATTTGAATGACAGATACAGGGAAACCCTCTCCATGGCGGTGAGGAGTTGAGCACTGCCCGGGTGGGTGCCATCGTTCATTTTGGGACGGTGTTTGATTACTGCTTGATCTGCTCTTTCGATTCGATGTATTTGAGCATTTTCTGGGCCCGGATGTTTCCGTTATCGGCTTCAATTGCCTTCTCGGCGAACATTCGGGCCTTTATCATGTTGTCATGCCGGTAATAGAGCTCCGAAAGGGCAACATATGCATTGGCGTGTGAGGGATTCAATTCAATGACTTTGAGCAGATAATCCTTGGCCGCCCTGTCATCCGGATCCGACGTACGGAAGCTGAACACGCCGAGGTAGTAATACATTCTCTCCGATTTGGGATATATCCTCAGGGCGTCCTTGCACGCCTTCATCCCTTCATCGCGGTATTTTTCCTTCAGCTTCCGGGGCATGAATGTTTCGTATACGTTCCTGTAGCTGATTTCTGCAATACTGCGCAGGAGGATGAACTTGTCTTCGTTGTCGTATAACCTGCTTATGTTATTCTTGGCTTGATTGAATTCGCGCAGGGCGAACTGGTCAAGCCCCTGGTTCAAATAAACAAGACCCAGGGCGAGATGTGCGTTCGGATTGTTCGCATCGACTTTCAATGCGTTCTTGTATTCGTTTATCGCTTCGCCATCTTCCCCGGTGACATGATAATAATCTCCCCTGGCTTTGTAGATATATGAATATTTCGATTCTTCACTACCGGCCGTAACGATCACCCTGTCCCCGACCGAACTGAGCCTGAAGTTGCCGTAACCCACGAGCATCGGCCCAAAAGAAGCGCTTTTAAAAATTGTGCGAACTGCCATCTTCGCGATGATCAGGTTCTTATCATTGATGACATAGAGGATATCACCCTCGCTTATACCTTCGGCGTCATGGAGGCGCACTGTAGCCTTGCTCTTGTCCTGCGCCTGTCCAAAAAGGTCGGCCGCATTATACTCGTCCTTCGATGAATATGATATTATCTTCCCCTTCTGGATGGCATCCTGTCCGGTCCGGTCGTTCATTGTATAAAAGACCTTGATCCTGGACCCCTTATCGCCCGAAATTACGGCCGAATCGGCATTAATAACCATTATGAACAGCAGCGCCACTGCGATTGTTATCTGTTTCATCTATCGTAAAAACCTCAGAGGATTTAACGGATTCACATATTTGCGTATTTCAAAATGCAGATGGGCCCCGGTCACGGCACCGGTCATGCCGGAATAGGCGATTACCGAGCCCTGCCTTACATCACTGTCAATTTCTGACACGTTCTTCGAATTATGGGCGTAAACGGTTATGAAGCCTCGGTCATGACGAACGATAACGCAATTGCCATATCCTGCTTTCCAGCCGCTGAAAATGATCCTTCCGTCGGCCGCGGCATGGACGGGAGTCCCCACATTGGCGCTGATGTCAATGCCGCAATGAAACTGCCTATGCCCGTACAGGGGATCGGTGCGGTTGCCGAAGCCAGAGGTTATCCTGCCGCGTATGGGCCATCTGAATTTAAGCGTCTCGGCAATTATCGTCTGAATGGCTTTTATCTTTTTGACGGCTACCGTGGTAGCTTCGCGCTGTTCTTCCGCGTCCGGGAGGAATATCCTCTGCCCCGGCCTTATTATTTTACCTTTAAGCCGGTTATGAGCCACTATGCTTTTCATGGAAATTTTGTGACGAACCGCTATTCTGTTCAGGGTATCACCCTTGTCAACCTTGTAGTATATTCCCTTCCTGGTAGGAACATTAATATACCTGCCCGGTTTCATCATATCCGGATTATTTATCTTGTTTATTCCTATGATACTGTGCTGATGGACACCGAAACGCCTTGCAATTCTCCAGAGATTGTCATTTTTTTTAATCTGGTACCGGCGGAGATGCCAGCGCCTGTCCTTGGCGCGGAGCTTTTCAAATTCATTTACCGCCTTTTCGGATATGCCCGTGCGGCTTTTTTTCTTATACTGTTCAAAATCTATGATTGCATCATCGAAGGCATCATTGTAAATAATCTTACCGTCGGCTTCATCTTCGGTTTCAGAAGGGGGGGTATCCGACGTCATGTTAATGCCATGTATGATAATTGAATTTTCCAATTTAACGGGATCATTATCATCACTGGAATATTTATTATAGAGGACTATTGTCCCGATTGCTATTAGAGACGCCAGGAAGCCGATCAATATATATTTTCTCATATTTTAAAAATCGGAATTCCGATTGAATATCTTTACACATATACATATACTAAAATGAAGGATTTCAGCATTTCGGCCCATCATTTATACTGCTGGAGGGAGGGGGGACCCCCTTGTTGCCAAGGGGGTGTGGATTTATGAAGAAATTGTTGTAATTAGTGATCTGTCTTCTGATCACTAATTACTGTTAGTTAATCTTGTATTTATAATACATGATTATCATTATTCTGTCTATCAGAGGTTGTCTGATTAATGCTTGGTCGTTACTCTTTTTTTTCTGTAGGACAAAATATGTGGTTTGTAGGATTATCAGCTGATTCAGCGGAAAGTGCCCATATACTGGCATGCTCTATTAAAAAAAAGCATCCCGGGCGATAATTATGTCCCTAGTGCCGCCGACCGGGCGAAACGGGACCTGGTCGACGGCATAGGTTTTTCTCTATTTAACCCCTGCCCTTCTTTCCTTCCTTTTTTTCTTCTTTTTCATCTTCTTTCTTTTCTATGTTACTGCCGAAAGCGGCAACTACAAGCACCTGTATCTCATGACATCCCCGCTCCAGCCTGTTCATGTACATCTTGACCGACGATCTCGACCTGACCGCGTCCCAGCCATAGGCATAATCTAGGAATATCGGAACGAGATTCCCCAGGCGCATGGATAAGGAGCACGACACGCTGGAATAGAATCTACGCGGATAGCCGTTCAAAGCGAGATGATGATATGACAGCAGCGCCCCCCTTCCGGCGGCATAAAAACCATTACCGACACCGACGACTTCATTGGTTTTCGGCATGTACAGGACATTATACCCCGGTTGTATCCTTGCGTCCCAGAATTTGAGCGGTATGCCGAGCTAGAGACGGGCTATCGTATAGAAATTGTGATAGAATTCCGTGCTGGCGTATCCTGGCATTATGGCGTGGTCCTGCTGCATGTAGCCGATCTGCTCTGCATTGTTCCTGTCGAGTCCCTTGAAATAGCCGCCGTACAATTCAAACTGGAGATTGATATCATGCTTGAAATTGTAATATGCCCCGACATTGAAATAGAGGCGATGCGTATCATGAACTTTGGACTTGTACCAGACCCCTTCGGTCATGCCCGTCGGCGGCGCCCAATGTCCGTTCAGCTTTTCATGGAACCAGAGCCTGTCATAATCGTACCAGGTGCCATAGCCTATGCGGTGGGCATACTGGTATTCTCCGCGAAACAGGTAGCCGTGCTTTACCCTTCCCAGGCTCGATTCTTTCACGTCGGAGATGAGTATTTCGAACCCCGGCTTAACCTGCCAGTGACGCTTCGGCATGTTGGGATACTTGTTATCGTTTTCAGTTAGGAGGACCATCCTGTAAAAATGGTACGAGGTATGATAGGTGATTTTCGTGGACAGGATACGGAGCCAGTTATACTGAAAGAACAATCCTACACCGGCGTTATTGCCGCCGAACTGACGCGGAGTATCGTTTGTTCCACGGTTGTACGATCTCCACGCGGAATAGGTTGAATGCTCGAGGAGCGGTTTTACCCCCGCGTAGATCCTGTCGTTCTTAAATGCCGCAATATAAAACACCCTGGTGGTGGTCAAGGTGAACTGCATGTAAAGGTCTTTGTTTTTAAAATTATCGCCGAACCAGGCATAAAAAAACAGCGGTGAATATTTATCGTATCCCTTGCTGAAGGGCTGGTTGACTCCCAATACAAGCACATGCTGGTATTCTCTTATTTTTTCCTTTGGAGTCATAATATCAGTTTCAACATCTTTGATTTCTTTTTCTTGAGTAAAGGCGGGTGCTGCAAAGAGAGTAATTAAGATAAGACTTACAAGCACGAAAAATGTTCGCATCATAAAGGCCTCCTTAATATTTGTTGAAACTAATGACTGCTAGACTCTATGCAAAACTTTTTTTATAATTATTCACGTGTCCCCCCGCCGCCGAAGGCGACAGGGGGCACATTATTAATTATCAAGTTGTAAGGCGGTTTTTTTATTCTGTATGCCGAATATACTCATCGTAAGTAATAATGAATACCATTCATAAAAAAGCGCAAGTAAAAAACTTGATCATCAATCAAATAGATCATATTTTTACGCTTGTCTAAAACGATTAAATAAAAGAAACAATTCAACGATGAAATGCTATTTTTTCTTAAAACGCCATTGAATCGATTTCTTATCCAGAAAGTTTTCGAATTCAATGCGTGTCGAAAAATAATGGAGATAGGGTGAGTCAAAATATTCGCATTCCTCTTCGAGATTGCCGTGATTGCGGCATATCCTGGGACGAATTTCGTATATAAGGCACCTGTTTTCCGGGCCGAGATTCTCACAGGGGCTTCTGAATTCTACATGCCACTTTTTATCATGATCCACGAACACATGGACGTTTTCATGGGACAGGTACCAACGGATATTGTCGTAGTCATTTTTCGACGTGGGCCTGTCAATTTCTATGGCGGTATACTTGCAGCACCTTCCCCCGCAATCTCCGCAGGGAGGTATGAATTGTTCATTCTTTTTTTTCATGATTACCTGTTACATCTGTTGTTTGGCGGCGCGTACGAAGGAAATAATATCCGATGATCTCAGGATATCCGTATTATTCTCGGAACAATGCAATTCTGCAGCCCGGCCGTGGATCCAGGCCCCGCAGGCGGCGGCATGGACGGCCGGCATCCGTCTCATCAGCAGGGATCCGATGATGCCTGACAGGACATCGCCGGACCCGGCCGTTCCCAGGGCCGCGCACCCGGTTGTGTTGACATACCGTCGCCCGCCCCCGGCCACGATTGTGGCCGGCCCCTTGAGGAGAACCGCACAGGAAAGCTCATGCGAAATCATTCCCGCCGAACCATACCTGTTCTTTTTTATATCATCAACGGACATTCCGGATATCCTTGAAGCTTCGAGAAAATGCGGCGTTATGATCCATTCGACCGCGGCGTCCAAACGCTCTTTTTTCACATAATCTCCCAGGTGAAAGAGGCCATCACCGTCAACAAGGATCCGTCCGGTTCCGCATCCTGCCGCGGCCGCAAACACCGTTTCGGCCACCACGCGGGAATATTCCGACCTTCCCAGTCCGGGACCGATAAGAATGGCGTTCCATCTCCTTGCGCCAAGTAATGACCTAACCGCCTCGGCCGCTTCCTCAAGGCCTTCGGGCAGGGCCATAGTCATCAACTCCGGTATTTTCCCTGCGATCAGCGGCCGTGCCGCTCCAGTGGTAAGGAGCGTCACAAGGCCGATGCCCGTTTCAAAGGCCGCCGATGCGGCCAGCATCGCGGCGCCTTCCATGCCGTCAAAACCGCCGATGATGAGGAGGTGCCCCCTCGCTCCCTTGTGGGAATCCGGTCCTGAGCAATATTCGGACTCTATTTCCCTGATGCCATGCTTCGAAAAGAATCCGCCGTCGATAAGCTCTGTCTTCAGGTCTTCCGATTCCGTGAGCTTTCTGGGAAAACCGATATCAACGACCCGCATTGTTCCGGCGTATTCCTTGCCGGGATATGTGACCAGGGATATCTTCGGCAGCCCGATGGTCACCGTCAGATCCGCCATGACAGCCTCGCTTTCAGGAGCGGCGCCGTCCGAACCGAGGCCGCTGGGTATATCCACGGATACGACAAAGGAATCAGAATCATTGATCATACGTATTACTTCGGCGGCCTCGCCTCGCACGGCTCCGGCAAACCCTGTGCCTAGAATGGCATCGATAACGCAGTCATAGTCATCCAGTTCAAGACCTGACCGTACCGAGCCGATCGGTATCCCGCTTTTTTTGCAGAGATTGAAATAGACCCGCGATGTATCGGATATTTTGCTTTCATCTCCCACAAGGAAAACATCCGTCTGCGTACCGTATTGGGTGAGGAAATAGGAAATCACGAACCCATCACCGCCGTTATTGCCGGTCCCGGCGAACACGGCGGCCTTTTTCATGCGAGGACATTCATATCTTATTGTTTCCGCGACTGACCTGCCGGCCATCCCCATCAGCACATCCCCGGGGATCCCCAGCTCCTGAATGGTAATCCGGTCAATAGCCTGCATTTCAGAAGAGGTCACAACCTTCATGGAATTACTCCCACCTTAGTATCTCAACTCCGTTTTTAAGGATGTTATATGAATACAGCTTGCCGGTATCATCCAGAATGATGCGTGAATAATAATTTCGCTTGTGCTCCGTTTTCAGATAGACATTATTGACGATTGTTCCGTCGAGGTTGGCAACCTCGTATTTTACCTCGTCATTGCTCACGTTCCAGAGATAGACGTACTTGTCGTCAATAATATCGAATAGAACATTTTTCGGATCAGGGATCATCATGATGGTCTTCGATATTTTCCCTTCGGGAATTGAATATTCAAAGATCTTGATATATTTGAGCCTGGTGCCATGGTAATACGATACCGAAATAAGTATCTTGTCGCCGGAAGAATACACCTTGACGTTGTCTATCTTCCCTTCGTATACGTTGCCTTCCTCGCGTTCCTTCAGGTTGAGGTTTCCGAGATTCATTAAATAGTCCCTGTTTTTTCCCTTGAAACGGAAAACGCTCCATGACTCGATGGAACGGGTAATCACAAAGAGGCGGTCCTTGGAATCTATATATAGCCGCTCTATATGCGAGAATGGCGTATCGGGAGTCCCCTTTTGACCCAGGGTGTACTGAAGCTCGCCGCTCTTGTTGAATACAAGAATAAAAGACGATAACACATCAATGCTGTCCATCGCCGAGTCTTTTTCCTTGCCCGCTTCCCGGCCATGGGACAATTTGTTCTGGATATAGACATTGTCATCATCATCTCGTACGACAAACCCGATGCTTCCGAAATTGAAATTTTCGCTTGGAATATCCTTTGTTTTAAGGTTTTTTACATTGCCGATAATAAGCTCCACGTCGCCGTTGGATTTCATTATCTGCACGCGCCGCAATTCATTATCCGCCACACAGATCATTCCCTTGCTCACGCCTATGCCGACCGAAAGGTCCTCCAACCCGTATTCATCGGTCTTTATCATCACCTGGCCCGGCTTCGAACCGCTTTGAATAAAGGCCAAACGTTTCGAGTTTAGGGAAGTAGACTTCCAGAAAGCGCAACCTGTCAAAATCAACGGCAATACCAACACCAAAGGGACTATTCTCTTCATACCGCCTCATAGGGGATCATATAATGATGACCGGGAATTGCACAGCTTTCATTAAAACATAAGAAATAAGCCCGGCACCTTTGCGATTAGAATCAATGGCATCATATTTTTCAAGATAATTTTACCCTCTCCGCCTAAAATCGGAAGGGAATGGTGCGGACTTGGCGCCATGTCTGCAATATGATTGAGCAAGGATGATAATCATTGGATTCAAGTATTTTATTCGCCTTGACAAAAATCAATCCGTTAAAAAAATAGATTACAACATCCTTATTACCCATTGCCTGAAAGTCATCGATTATCGACTTCCAGCTGGTATGGGGATGATAATATATATAGATTTCAAACGTCTCAATCACAAAAAAAACGCAATTTAACTACTGTACAAGGGGTACGACATGAACTTTAACTTAACCGAAGAACAACAGATGCTGAAGGACACGCTGCGTCAATTCGCTGAAAACGACCTGAAGCCCAAGGCGGAGCATTACGACAGGACCCATGAATTCCCATTTGAACACGTAAAAAAACTTGGTGAAATGGGTGTCATGGGCGTCGTGTATCCTGAAAAGTACAATGGCGCAGGCATGGACTACCTGAGCTACGCCATAGCGGTGGAAGAGGTGTCCCGGGGCGACGCTTCAGCCGGGGTCATCGTTTCCGCCCATAACTCCCTCTGCCTCTCGCCCATCAACTACTTTGCCTCTGAAGAACTGAAGCAGAAATATCTTACCAAGCTTACAACCGGCGAATGGATCGGATGCTTCGGCATCACCGAGCCCGACGCGGGATCTGACGCATCAGGGACCAAGACAACGGCCGAGCTTAAAAACGGCAAATGGGTCCTCAATGGATCGAAGAATTTCATCACCAACGGCGGCGTCGCCCAGGTGGCCGTGGTTACGGCCGTAACCGACAAGGGCATCGGCCACAAGGGCCTCAGCTTTTTCCTTATTGAGAAAGGGACCCCGGGCTTCAGCGTCGGAAAGACCGAAGACAAGCTCGGCATATGCGCCTCCTCCACGACGGAGCTCGTCTTCGACAACTGCGAGATTCCCGAAGGCCACTTGGTCGGCAAGCGAGGCGAAGGCTTCAAGATAGCGATGCATACCCTCGACGGAGGCCGCGTGGGCATAGCGGCGCAGGCGGTGGGAATAGCACAGGCAGCCCTTGACGCGGCTGTTGTGTACGCCAAGGACCGGAAGCAGTTCGGCAAATCGATCTCCGATTTCCAGGCGATCCAGTGGATGATAGCGGACATGGCTACTGAAATCGAGGCCGCCCGCCTTCTCGTGTACCAGGCAGCCAACCTCATCGGCACCGGCGACCGCCAGCGCTATTCAAAATACGCGGCCATGGCGAAACTGTACGCGTCCGAGATGTCGCACCGGGTCACCCACAAGGCGATCCAGATCTTCGGCGGCTACGGATACGTCAAGGACTACCCCGTGGAGCGCCACTACCGCGACGCCCGCATCACGGAAATATACGAAGGCACATCCGAGATCCAGCGGCTTGTCATTGCCAGCAACGTAATCCGCGAATATTAATTAATTGATTGATCTTCCACCTGCCCGGCAATTATAATGCCGGGCAGATTTTATTTTACATCTTACCGTCTACCACATCCCATGAGAGGTAATCCATGAAAACGCAAATCACCAAATTATTCGGCATCAAGTACCCGGTTCTACTTTCCGGCATGAGCTGGATCAGCACCCCCGAGCTGGTGGCGGCCGTTGCCAATGCCGGCGGTCTCGGGATCCTGGCAACCGGCATCCTCAAAGCGGAAGAGACCCGCGATTACATCCAGCGCACCAGGAAGCTAACCAAGAACCCCTTTGCCGCCAACGTTACTCTTTATTTCCCGGGAGCGGACCGGAACGCTAAAGTCATCATTGAAGAAAAAGTTCCCGTCGTCAATTACGCCCTGGGCAAAGGCGACTGGATATGCAAGGAAGTCCATGCCTACGGCGGGAAGGTGATCGCCACGGTGACAACGCTGAAGCACGCCCTGGCGGCACAGAAGGACGGAGCTGACGCCCTTATCGTCACCGGCCACGAAGCGGCGGGCCACGGCGGCGCCGTCACATCCCTGGTGCTGATCCCCAGCATCGTCGACGCTGTCAAGATCCCCGTCATCGCTGCGGGCGGTTTTGCCGATGGCCGGGGCCTCGCGGCCGCCCTGCTCCTCGGCGCCGACGGCATCTCCATGGGGACGCGGTTCATGAACTCGGTAGAAAGTCCAGTCCATCCGTCGCAGAAAGCCATCAGCAACGAGACCGATGTCTACAGCACCATTTACACCGACAAGGTCGACGGTCTTCCCGCGCGGTTCATGAAATCGACGGGGTCCCTGCGCCTCATGAAGAAAAAGCTGAATCCCCTGACCTCGCTCCTCATGTCACGAAAAATAGCGAAGCTCCTCGGATTCCCGTGGCTCAAGCTGGCAATCGGCATAATGTTCATGGGGTTCCAGAGATCAATGCAGATGGCGCGGATGGCCATAGGCTTTGAGGCATTCAAGGTGGGCACCATTGACGGCGACAATAAAAAGGGCGTTCTTCCCATCGGCCAGGTTACGGGCATCATCCACGATACCCCGACGGTGAAGCAGATCATCGAGCGGATAGCAAAGGAAGCAAAAGAAGCTCAGAAGGTTCTGGCTTCCAAGGTGTAATCCCTCATCTAAAAATACCGCCTGTCAGAACGCATATTGTTACATTAATTTTTTTGAAAAGTTATTCGTTTTGATCGGCGGATTTTTTATTTCCTAATTTATATTGACAATTAACCATAATTTTTGTATTTACATAGTATCAAATAAAAGGGGAGACAATCATGGGTATACTCAAAGACACCGGTGACACCATTGTCAAGTACGGCGAAATCATTGTCAATAAGACAGAAGAGCTCGCGAAAATTGCGAAGCTAAATCTCGATATAAAACGTCTGAAAATCGACCAGGGCATCGCCGAAAAAGAACTGGGAAGATATATCATCGAGAAGATAGACGGTGGCGCCTCAAGCATCGACTGCGCCGACGTCAAGGTGAAGGAGTTCCACGACAAGGTCGCGTCGCTGGTCAAAAAGATAGAAGACAAGAAGGCCGAGATAGAAAAAGTAAAAACCGAAGCCAGGGAAGCAAAGCCGGGCAGCAGCAGCAGCAAGCCCGAGGGCGGCTCACAGTAGCCTGATACATGCCTGTAACCTCAAAAAAAATCGTTGCCTACATCAATGCCCGCACGGGCGAATTTACCAGGAAAGAGATCATCAACGACCTGGTAAGTCAGAAGGTTGATCGACGCAAAAAGAAATCAGGGAAAAAGACCCGCGACGCCGCTCCGACAAGGGAGATATCCGTCCTTGACATGACCCTTGAGTCGATGACGGAAGCAGGTCTCCTCCGCAAAAAAAGAAACAGCTTTGTCAAGGTCCATGCCTTTTCCATCGAGGGCGCGATACGGATCAACTCCACGGGAAACGGCATCATGCAATTCCTGGAAAATGAGATCATAATAAAAAAGGATGATACCGTAGGCGCCCACGATAAAGATCTTGTGCTGGTCAAGATCACCGACGTGAGGAATGGCGTCATCTCCGGCGCGGTGGATAAGATCATCCGCCGCGAAAAGAGCTTTTTTTTCGCCAAAACCGTCCACATGACCCGGGACGCGGCAATCCTAAATCTCCTGGATGCGCCGGGTATCCGAGAAGTTGCGGCCCCCAAGGCCCGAAACGGCATGGATGTCGGCGACATAGCCATTGTTATCCTTGAAGAGGGACTTTACCTTAAACGCCAGAAATGCAAAATCATCAATACCTTTTCGCCCGATGACGACAGTCAGGATCTTGAACGGATCAAGGTCAAGCACTCGCTTCCTTCTCCCCACAGGGACTACCATGAGCTGAAAGACATTCAGGCCCTGCGGCCCGATATGGGATCCCGCAAAGACTATACCGGCCTGTTTACCGTTACCATTGACGGGGCCGACGCCAAGGACTTCGACGACGCAGTATCGATAGAGCGGAAAGGCGACGGCTACACGCTCTATGTCCATATCGCCGACGTATCATCCTATATAAGCAAGAACTCCGAGCTTGACCGCGAAGCCCTGAAGCGCAGCACCAGCTGCTATCTGGGCAAAAACGTCATTCCCATGCTTCCGGAGGTACTTTCCAACGACCTCTGCTCCCTGCGCGAGGGAGTCGACCGCCTCACCATGTCAGTCGAGATGGACATCGACCGGAAGGGTTCAGTGCGGGGGCAGCGCTTTTCGCGCGGGCTCATACGAGTCGACCGGAGACTCACCTATAAAGGCGCAGACGAGATACTATCGGGCGGCGATACCGGCCCCATCGCGGACAAGCTCCGGACGATGTATGAGTGCGCCCTGCTCCTTAACGGCCGCCGCCTGAGCCTGGGGAGCCTGGAACTCAACCTGACGGACCAGTCCCTGGTCTATGAAAACAACGTCGTCACCGACATCAAGTATGTGGAACGCCTGAAAAGCCATCTCCTCGTCGAAGAATGCATGCTCTGCGCCAACGTCACCGTGTCCCGGTTCATACGTGAAAACGGCGTTCCTTCGCTCTATCGCAACCACGAGCCGGTGGGCGCCGACTCCCTTGTTTCACTCAAGGAATTTCTCAGGCAGCTGGGCATTCCCTTCAAGGCGGCCGGCAATGTGACAATGAACTTCCAGAGGGTATTGTCGCAGGTGGCTGGATCCGAGGTCGAGCACGTTGTGAACATGGTGATACTCAAGTCTATGATGCAGGCCTATTACGGCGCCTTCCCGGAGGGGCATTTCGGCCTCGGCTTCAAGGATTACACCCACTTTACGTCGCCCATTCGCCGCTATCCGGACCTCATAGTGCACCGCTGTCTTAAGAGCATCCTTGACGGAACGAACCATCCCTACGGACAGGATGAGATCATCGAGATCGGCGACCGCAGCTCCGAAATGGAGAGGGTGGCCCAGTCGGCGGAGCGCGATTTCCGCAAGCTCAAGATCTGCCGGCTCATGAAGGACCGCGTCGGCGAGATCTTCACCGGCGTCATCAACGGCGTCAGCCGGTACGGGTTCTACGTGACCATCACGGAAAAGCCCATCGACGGCATGGTTCCCATCTGGTCCCTTACGGACGATTTCTACCTGGTGAAAGAGGATGATTACACGGTGATAGGCAAAAAGTACGGCAGGCGCTTCAGGATGGGAGACCGCGTCCGGGTGAAACTCACCAGCGTCGAAATCGACCGCATGATAATCGATTTTGAAGTGATATGACCATGCCCCAATTCGCGATCCATCATCATCCGGATTCGCCTGCATACTATGATATTATAATTGACGGCGGTGAATCACTTGCAACCTTCCGTATCGCCCAGTTTGACATGCTGGCGTTCCTGGACGGAACCGAAGTCAAGGCTGATGAGGTCGACAATGGTTCAGCCGGGACCGCGCCCCTCGACAAGCCTGTCTCCTGCGGCGCCGGGAAAGTGCGCCTCTTTGACTCTGGCCTGTGCGCCATCGAGCGCTGGAGCCCTCCGGTATACCTGATACAGGTCGCCGGCAAGCAGTTTTACGGAACGATCCATATGCTTAAAGTCGAAGATGGATACAGCCTGCGATACATCCGCAGCAGATCAAGGAAGTCTTACCACCGGTGATCGTTCCGTCTTTTCCTTCCGTTAATTCTAAAAAATTGTTGTATGAAAAAACACCAGTGCTACAAAGGGATTCAGATGAGGTGTGACATGAATCTTGTTTCAAAAAAACCCGTCTCTTCTTATACCAAAATCGATACTGTTCTGATCTTCGCCGGTGAATCAGCCGCCGGTCAGGGCATAAAGCTGCCTGGCGGATTTTCCTACGTGGAAAAATCGATAGACCTTTCGTTTTTCAAGGGTAAGCAATCCGAGACCATTTTCCTTCCTTTCTCTGACAAGCCGAACATCATCCTCTGCGGCATAGGCAAGGAAAAGGACTGCGACGCCGAATCCCTGCGCCGCAGCGCCGCTGGCGCCGCTTTCCAGTGCCGCGAAAAATCCATAGACCAGGTCCATGTAATCGTCCCGGAAATTAAAAATATCGAAAGCGGCGCGGTGCTGTCCGCCCTAGCCGAAGGTCTGTATCTGGCCAATTACAGCTTTGACCGGTATAAGACAAAGAAAAACGACAATGGCAAGGCCCCTATCAAGGGCGCCGTTTTTTACACCAGCGTCAAAGGCGCCGCGGCTATGCTTAAAAAAGCCGCCATCATATCGAAAAACACCCTTCTCTGCCGTGACCTCATCAACGAAACCAGCGAAAAATCCGATTCCAGTGGTATCGCCAGGGAGGCCGCTGCGCTGAAAAAGATTCCCGGCGTCGCCTGCACGATCCTTGACAAAAAGCAGATAGAAAAATTGAAGATGGGACTCCTCCTTGCCGTCAACAAGGGTAGTTCAAGACCTCCCCGCCTGGTCATACTTACCTACCGCGGCAATCCCCGGAGCAAAAAGTTCTTCGCTGTGATCGGCAAGGGGATCACCTTCGATTCAGGAGGTATTAACCTTAAGCCCTCGGGCCATATCGAGGACATGCGCACCGACATGGCCGGCGCCGCCGCGGCCCTGTATACCCTGAAGACAGCGGCTGAATTGAAGCTGAACAAGAACATTTACGCCGTCCTGCCCCTCACGGACAACATGCTTGCCAGCGACTCCTACCGCCCCGGCGATGTCTTTAAGGGGTATAACGGGATTACCGTCGAAATCGGCAATACCGACGCCGAGGGGCGCCTCATACTCGCCGACGCCATCGCCTATGCCGATAAAGTGCTGAAGCCCCACTGCATCGTGGACATCGCCACCCTGACCGGGGCCTGCGTGGTAACCTTCGGCGAGATAATTGCCGGATACGTCACCACCGACGAGCCACTGGGAGCGCTCCTTGAAAAGGCCGGCGAAGACACCGGGGAGCTGATCTGGAGACTCCCCCTGTACAAGGATTACGAGGATAACATGAAGTCCGATATAGCGGACCTGTGCAACATCTCATCCGAAAAAAACGCCGGCACCATCATGGGGGGGATTTTCCTGAAGAACTTTACGACAAACACCCGGTGGGCCCATATTGACATCGCCGGCACGGCGCATTCATCCAAGCAGCGCGGATACCGGCCCAAAAACGCCACGGGCTTCGGCGTCCGCCTCCTCGTTGAGGCCCTATCCCAATGGAAGGATTAACATCATGCCCTATACGATCAAGGAAATCATAGACATCGCCATCGGCATTGAAAGAGCCGGGTATGAATTTTATTCCGGCTGCGCCGGCAGGTTCACGGACATGTCCGTCCATGATGCTTTTGACTTCCTCGCCCGCGAGGAGCTGGAGCATGAGAGGCTTTTCCAATCATTCCACGGCAAGACCGAGGCCGCCGGTTTATATAACGAGGAATACTACGCCTACCTGAGGGCAATTGGCGGCGGCAGGATATTCGACTCACAACATGAATCGATCGCACAGATACTCTCCGGGATAAACACTCCGATGGACGCGTTAAAGCATGCCTTCTCCGCCGAAAAAGATTCCATACTTTTTTACAGCGAATTAAAGGAGCTCTTCACAAAAGACAAGGATACGACCCTGATGCTCGACAGGATAATAAATGAAGAGCGGAAACACGTATCCACGATCCTTGACGTGATTGACAAATTAAAAATATCATCATAATAACGATATATAAAATACCCCGCAGCAAACTGCGGGGTTTGCGCGTGCCGCGATCAATTCCACGTTTTGTCCACCCATAGAGCCATGGATAGCCATGGCTAATTTTACATCATTGAAACAAGCTTTTTCAATAAATTATGGCTGATTAACCATGCTGTTATTACTCTGACATTTAGAAGACGAGGTCATCGATCATATATTCATTCGACGGTGTAAAATTCAGCCTCGGGCTCTTTTTTATCATTACGGGATGGTGTAACTGGTAGCACACTGGGCTTTGGACTCAGCAGTGGAGGTTCGAATCCTTCTCCCGTAGCATTCAAAGCTCACAACGATTCATGGTTCTTACTTGAATATATCGCCGGTCGCCATGTACCAGAGAACAAAATCAAGATGTGCCAGGGGGATGCCGATTTTCAACGCGAAGTCATCGAGCCTTTTTTCCATCTCGCAGTATTGACGCGGAGATATGGAACCGGGGACATCGTTGATAATGCGGAGGTTATGCATATGCCTCAGGATGTGGCGGTCAAGGATCGCTATGGAATCGCCCCGCCCTATATTTCTCAGATAGTGGCTTGCCTCTTTATATCCCAATCCCTTTACATTTTTCGCTAACCATTCTCTCAATAAAAAACTATCGTCAAAACCTTCCAGGATATTTCTCAGGGATTTTCCCGGCCCCCTGAACATGTCCCGGGCTTCCAGGATATAATTCGTCTTATTGTTCTTGAAACGAACGATGTTAAGCTCCGGGCAAATATCTTCGTATGTGCCTTCAAAAAGGCAATTCTTTCCAAGAAGAAGCTCCACGGCCCGCCAGCACCGCCTCGCGCCTGATTGAGGGGTCAGGAGGCAGAAAACCATCTCTATGAAAAGTGCGCAATCATCGCCCTCCTTCCATATCTTTTTAAATTCCAGAAGTCGCTCCTCTATCCGGCCGGAAATTTCAGCATGGATTTTCAGGATCTCAACGATACGATTTTTAATTTGTTTTGTTGACATGGCGGCTTTTCCGCCATAGACTATAATGACGAGCATTAAAATCAATTGTATTTTGAGGATATGCCATGGCAGGTAAAAAGCTGACGACCGGATCGACGGCTCCCGGTTTCACCCTCACAGATTCCGATGGAACCATGATATCCCTCGAAAATTTCAGGGGTTCATGGGTCGTTCTCTATTTCTATCCAAAGGATAATACCTCCGGTTGCACCCTGGAGGCGGTTGATTTCACCTCCCGGGCCGGTGAATTCAAAAAGCTCAATGCCGTAATCCTGGGGATCAGCCCTGACTCCGAAGCAAGCCACCGGAAGTTCATCGCCAAGAATGACCTGGGAATAACCCTCCTCAGCGACAGCGACCGCAAGGTCCTGAAGCTCTATGGTGTGTGGCAGATCAAGAAGCTGTACGGCAAAGAATCCTACGGCGTGGTGCGGTCAACCTTTCTTATCGATCCCGAGGGAGTGATTCGGGGAGCGTGGGAAAAGGTAAAGGTGAAGGGACACGTTGACGAGGTATTTGAAAGACTGAAAGAATTGTCCTGACCGTTGCCGGACCGGAGAAAATCGTCTTGAGCCGTTCCATGTCATTGCCGCGATAGCCGCTGCGGCATTGGCGACTATCGCGGATTAGACAAAATCACGTGTTAAGCTTTTTCAATCTTACCAGAACGATCCTATTATAATTAATAAATAATCCGACAGCGTTAAATGTCTATTCAACAGTCACAAGCTTTTTGTCCGACGCCATCAGAACAGCGGGGATCTTTATTTTCCCCGCGCCCATGACCGCGTCCGCCGCTTCCTGGGGAAGAATGCGATACCAGAGCTTAACCTCGACGGTAACTTTTTTATCATTGATCCGGGGCATGGTATAATTTTCAACGGCGCTTTTCAGCGGTTCGATTCTTTTATCCTTCAATATCTCCCGCGCCTTCGCTACATTCATGACCGGTTTTCCCTTGCCGTCTCCGAATACCGTATGGTAGATGACGGCTCCGCTTGCAATGCGGCCCTGGGGGTCTAATCCACCACTGCGGTACAGCGTGGCTCCGCCTCTGCCGGAAACCGTTAGCTCCAGCCACATCTGTCGCACGTGGGTAAGGCCCGTGGGCAGATAGTGGCCCGCTCCCTTGTTTTTCACGGCAACGGTCAGCTTTCCATTTCTGATCGTATCGCCGACAGATACGTCCGCCGCATTTTTCAGGCGCTCTTCAGCCATCGCCACCTGGTCATTGTTTCCGTATAGTTTCGGGACCAGTGTATTGGTTCCTGTAAAGTAATGAGTATATATGTGCTTCCGTTTCGGCCCCCCTTCAGCCGAAGAACCGGGATTGTCGGGCCTGTCGGTCGATCCGGTTGCCGCGATACCGGGACGCTGCCTCATATGGCAATCCTGGCATGGAATGCCCTTTTCGGCATAGGGGCTTTTCTTCCATTCCTCATAGGGCGTTTCCAGCCTGGTGCCGAAAACCACGTGGCGGACATCATGGCATGCGCCGCATATTTCCGCCCCGGTGTGGAATTTCGAAAACTCTGCTCCATGGAACTCAGGCTTTGCGTCTTTGTGGGGACCGCGCTTGATTCCCGGCTCGTTCTCGCCGTTGCCCGGTTTCAGACTGATATCGGCGTTGTAAATCCTTCCCGCTCCGGTTGCCGAGTGGCAGTAGTCGCACTGGACGCCCTTCTGCGCCAGATCCGGAATTTTTTTCAAATGGTCCGATGTCTTCAGAGGCATGCCGGATACATACCCGACCGGGGTATGGCACGAAACGCAATGTTCCGCTTCTTTGATTTCGTCCGGGTCCGTGACCCCCTTGAGGTCATGAAGCGCCACCTCCTTGTATATCGGGTCCACATGGGACAGGCTGTGCATTGACCCTTTCCACTGCTCGTATATTTCAGCATGGCATCCTCCGCATGTCTCAGGCGAAACAAACTGCGATAATTCATAATGCCGCGTCTTTGAACAGGACATAGGCAGTAACGCCATACAGATCACCATCATCGAACCAAGGGAGAAACCTGATTTCATACGCATTCCTCTTTATTTTATGCAATTTATTATGATTTTAAACACCATCATCCTGTTAGCAATCATTTTTTCGCCGAAAACCTCATTAATCATTGTAATGCGGCAAAATTTTATATATCTTGTAATCGTTACATTTTTGAAACAATTATGGACTACCATTATTTACCCGTTTATCTTTTTGTTGACAAATAGACGCAGAAAGATAATACCATGACAAGTTATGAATAGTGACGCGCATTATTGATATATCGCATAACAATCACAAAAATATTACCCGGCGGTTCCGGAATGAAAGCGGCTACAATACGTGACAATGCATATCGGGTGGGCGCCATTGACAGCATGAATTCTGATCAGTATCTGATAGATTCAATTGACAGTGAAGATCATATGCTCATATCCTATCAGATTTGACTTGTCGCGGTGGGGGGCAACATTGGCTAACGACATTAAAAGCATTTTACTGGAAAACGACATCAGTCCCTCCTTTCATCGTTTGAAAATCTACGAATACCTATCTAATAACAGGACCCATCCAACGGTAGACATGATCTATGACGAAGTGATCAAACAGATACCGACCCTGTCAAAAACCACCATTTACAATACATTGAAAACATTTTCCGAAAAAGGCCTTGTATCCTCCATTACCATTGAAGACAATGAGGTTCGCTATGACGCGGACCTTACATTTCATGGTCATTTCAAATGCATCCAATGTGGAATGTTATATGACATCGAGATGGACCAGATGAGCTTCGACAAGAGATTGAGCGTCAGCAGAAAAATTCAGGGTCATTATATTACGGAACGGCAGGTCTATTTCAAGGGCATCTGTAAACGATGCTCAAAATAACCGGTTGCATCGCATTTTCTATTGTTCATTTCGCATAACGGATTACCACGTTTTAAAAATATTTCCATTTTCCGATTATTTTTTTCTTGAAATAAAATAGGGGGAAATGATATTTGTATTTATTACAAATGTTAGATAGTACGAATATATCCGGCGTTTATCAACAGGCTTGTTGCTTTTATAGATTTCTAATTTTGCCACCCCTTGCCGGGAGAGGTGAAATACCGGTTTTGCAACTGGTCTGATATAAAAAATGGTTTCCAAAAAGCCCTTTATTATATAATATATATTTAAAGAATATAAACAACATAACGAGTTGCATTCGAGCAATAACTAATTTTTTGCTGAAAATCATCAGGGAGGCCTTAATTATGAAAAAATATGTATGTTCAGTATGCGGGTATGTCTACGATCCTGAAGCGGGAGATCCTGATTCCGACATCGCACCCGGCACGCCCTTTGAAAAGCTGCCCAATGATTGGGTCTGCCCGCAATGCGGCGTAGGAAAAGACCAGTTCGAGCCATACGAAGATTAGCATAACATTGCTGAAACATGTCTGATCATTTGGAGGCAGAATAATGGATGCGGTTCTTCTCTCAAGAATTCAATTCGGTTTAACTGCGGGATTCCATTTCATTTTTCCACCCCTGACACTGGGGCTCACGCTGCTGATCGTAATACTTGAGCTTCTGTATTACAGATCCGGAAGCGAGCATAATCTTAAAATATCAAATTTCATGATCAAGATTCTGGGCCTTGTTTTTGTCATGGGAGTCGCCACCGGTATCGTCCTGGAATTTTCCTTTGGCACGAACTGGTCCAATTATTCCCGGATGGTGGGCGACATTTTCGGCGCGCCCCTCGCCGCCGAAGGCGTATTTGCCTTTTTCATGGAATCGGTGTTCCTGGGGATGCTCATCTTCGGGAGAAACCGCCTCTCCAAAGGCGTATATCTGTTATCGGCGTTCCTGGTTTTCTTCGCTTCCCATCTTTCAGGCCTGTGGATAATCATTGCCAATTCATGGATGCAGACTCCGGCCGGATTCGCCATTGAAGGGGGCCGGGCGGTGCTCAAGGACTTTTTCGCCGCAGCCTTCAACGATTCAACGCTTATCCGCTATCTTCATACCGTGATGGGCGGCTGGATCACCGGATCGCTCTTCACCGCCGGCATAGGCGCGTGGTACCTCCTGAAACAACGGGACCGGGAATCTGCCCAGTACCTGATAAAGATCGCCCTCTGGTTATTCATAGCCGTTGCGCTTCTCCAGTTCGGCTCTGGTCACGGACATGCCGTTCAGGTCGCCAATACGCAGCCTGCGAAGATGGCCGCCTTTGAAGCGCTCTGGCAAAGCCAGGAAGGCGCGCCCATGTCCATCATAGGACTGCCCGATCCGTCGCAGAAGAAGACCCATTTCGAGATCGCCGTTCCCAAGCTCCTGAGCATCGGCATCAATTTCGATCCCAACTCCAGGGTACAGGGCCTTGACGAGATTCCCGAAGATGAACAGCCGCCTATTGTGTTAACATATCTCACCTATCACGGCATGATAGGGCTTGGCTCATTCTTCGCCCTCGTTGCCGCGATCTCCGCCATCCTCATGATAACCGGCAAACTAAAGGATGCGCGGTGGTTTCTCTGGGTTCTTGTCCTATCGGTGCCCCTTCCTTTCATTGCCAACGAACTGGGATGGATGGCCGCCGAGATCGGGCGGCAGCCCTGGGCAGTGTACAAAGTGCTGAAAACCGTCGATGCCGCATCGGTCGTGGTGCCGGCATGGCAGATATTGCTGACTATCATTGCTTTCAGCGCCATCTACATCCTTTTATTCATTGTATTTCTGAAGCTCCTCTTCGGCATTATTCGCAAGGGACCCGATAAAACAACTCTCGGATACGTGGGGGAATAATCATGGAAACCATTCAAATCCTTCAGATCATATGGTTCATCCTGATCGGCGTTCTGTTCATCGGCTATTCTGTCCTAGACGGATTTGATCTCGGCATTGGCACCCTGCTCCCCTATTTTGCCAGGGATAAAAAAGATATAACGGCCCTTTTCACCGCCATTGGCCCTGTATGGGACGGCAATGAGGTATGGCTCCTCACGGGGGGCGGCGCCCTGTTCGCCGCGTTCCCCCATGTCTATGCCACGGTATTCAGCGGCTTTTATCTCGCCCTGATGCTCGTGCTGTTCGCCCTGATATTCAGGGCCGTGGCCCTTGAATTCTGGTCGCTGGATGAAAATCGCCGGACCCTCTGGAAATGGGCCTTTACCGTGGGGAGCGCGCTGCCATCCCTGCTTTTCGGCGTGGCCCTCGGCAATGTTCTCATTGGCATTCCATTGAACGACAAGATGGAATTTACCGGCACCTTCTTCACCCTGCTGCGTCCCTATCCATTGGCCATCGGACTTCTCGGCCTGTCTGCGATACTCCTCCAGGGATGCGCCTATGGGGCCCTTAAAACCGAGGGTGAGCTCCATGACCGGATCGTGAGCGCCGGCAAGAAAATAGCTATCGCCTACGCGGCGCTCCTTGCCCTTTCCATTATCGTCGCCTTTATCGTCATGCCGGAGCGGATGGCCAACATTCCCGCCTGGATCTGTACTGCCATTGTTTTCATCGCCATCGCGGCGGCGAGGTCACGGCTCGGGAAAAACAGCGGCTTTGCCGCATTCATCCTGTCGTCGATCTCTTTTATAGGGCTATGGGGTATTGCCGGGTCAATTCAATTCCCCAATCTCGTAAGGGCGACCGATGACGCCGGCCTTCATCTTCAGATATACAACACGTCGTCGAGCCAACTGACGCTTTCGGTCATGCTCATCATCGCCCTGATCGGCATGCCCATAGTCCTGGGGTATACCATATATTCATACCGTGTTTTTAAAGGAAAAGTCTCACAATAACAATCACAGTATCGCCGGCCATGCTGCCGGTAACAAATTTTATGGAGGTTCATAATGACAAAGAGATTTGAAATTTACAAATGTCAGGTTTGCGGCAATATCGTCGAGGTCATCCATGAAAGCGTCGGAACCCTTGTCTGCTGCGGTCAGGACATGACGCTTCTTACCGAGAATACCACCGACGCGGCAAAGGAGAAGCATATTCCCGCCGTCAGCAAATCCGATCATGGGATCAAGGCCAAGGTGGGAGAAGTCGCCCATCCGATGGAGGAAAAGCATTATATCGAGTGGATACAGGTGATATCCGCAGACGGAACATCGGACCGCAAGTTCCTCAAGCCGGGCCAGGCGCCTGAAGCTGAATTCTGCTGCGCTGACGAAAAATCGACGGTGCGCGAGTACTGCAACCTTCACGGTCTCTGGAAAAAATGACGCCAGGAAACGCTCTATGATAGTCAAAAAAGTAGAAGATGCCATCAACAACCAGATAAACGCCGAGCAGTATTCGGCTTACCTGTATCTTTCAATGTGCGCCTATTTCCAGAACAAGGGATTGAAAGGCTTCGCCCACTGGATGGAGATCCAGGCGGCCGAGGAATTCTCTCATTCAAGGAAATTCTACCGCTACCTCTTTGACAGGGGCGGAAGGGTGCTTCTGAAGCCCATAGAAGGCCCGCCCACGGACTGGAAATCGCCGGAGCACGTCTTTGAAGAAGTCTACAGGCATGAACAGAAGGTCACCGGCCTTATAAACGATCTCGTCAACCTCTCGATCGCGGAAAAGGATCACGCGACGAACAACATGCTCCAGTGGTTTGTGGCCGAGCAGGTCGAGGAAGAGGCATCGGCCCTTGAGATACTGGACGAGCTCAAGCTTATAGGCAATGACGGCAATGGTCTCCTTATGAAAGACCGCGAGCTCGCACAGAGGATATTGAACATGGCACTGTATACGGGCATTGCCGGTGCCGGCGCATAGCTTTGGCGCGTCTGAATACGCGCTCTAAGTCCGGAGTAAGTCCTATCAGCACATGACTGAAACATGGCGCCTGCCAGGTGTAGCAACATAATTTACGGGGGAACCATACCCCTATCAACTCAACGAGGAGATTAGAATGAAAAGTGTAAAAGGAACTAAGACAGAAAAGAACCTTTTAGCGTCTTTTGCGGGCGAATCACAGGCCCGGAACAGGTATACCTTTTTCGCCTCACAGGCTAAAAAAGAGGGATATGAGCAGATCGCGGCGATATTCCTTGAAACCGCCGAGAACGAGAAAGAGCATGCCAAGCGCTTTTTCAAGTTTCTCGAAGGCGGAGTGGTGGAAATCAACGCCTCCTACCCGGCCGGCGTCATAGGCACCACGGTGGAAAACCTCAAAGCCGCCGCCGCCGGCGAGAATGAAGAGCACACCCTGCTCTATCCGTCCTTCGCTGACGTAGCGGAACAGGAAGGATTCAAGGATATCGCCATTGCCTGGAGAAAGATCGCCGAAGTGGAGAAGCACCACGAAGAGCGCTATCTGGCGCTCATGAAGAACATACAGGACGGTACGGTCTTCAAGAAAAAGGGAAAGACCAAATGGAAATGCCGCAATTGCGGTTATATCCACGAGGGCGAGAGCGCCCCGGAAAAATGCCCGACCTGTCTCCATCCCCAGGCATATTTCGAAGTGCTCGATGACAATTTCTAATAACAGGCCCCAGAACGAAAAGAGCGGCATCATGCGGTGCCGCTCTTTTTATTAATATGATAATGCATTAGATTTCTAACACGTTTTCAATCCTTCAAAAACGTAACCGGATCCATGCTTTGTTTCAATATAATTCACCGTCAGGGAAGGTATGGAATCCAGAAAATCCGATACCCTTTCATCGACCAGGATCTTGATTTCGTCGCTTTCAATGATCTGATCGCTGCTATTTTCCAGCTCATCCAGAGCCAGTCCCAGCCGGGGACCGCCTCAACCAAAACCTGAAAAAACCACCCTCAACGCCGGTTTGTGAAAATCCGATTCTACAAGGGCCTTATGCAATCGCGTCCTGGCTTCTTTTGTTATATTAATATTCAAAATAACCTCCATGGTATTTAAGGTGTTTTTAAAATACTAATTTTTCAAATTATCGTCAACATAGAAATACAGTATTTTAGAATTTTCTATATTTTTCTTGACATTTGCGATTTTTTTTTATATATAAATAAATAAAGATTAATGATAATACCTGATGGAAAAATTTGACATTTTAATCATTGGCGGTGACGCCGCGGGAATGAGCGCTGCGTCCCAGGCAAGGCGTATCAATCCTTCACTGACAATTGCCGTTCTGGAACTGGGCCTTCATGTTTCTTACGCGGCCTGCGGCATGCCCTATTTTATAGCCGATATAGTCAAAAATTCAGAAAGCCTTATAGCCATCGATATTGACGAATTCAGGGGAAAAAGAAAAATCGACATCCGCATAGGCACTGAAGTAATTGATGTCGATTTTTCCGAAAAAACCGTGACGGCGCGTACTTCCGAAAAGACATATACGCTGGGATACAACAGGCTCGTTATCGCCACAGGGGCCAGGCCCATTATACCCCCCATCCCCGGAATTGACAGCCCATCGGTCTTTTTTTTGAGAAATCTTTCTCAGGGAATATCGATAAAGGATTTCATAAGGGAGCATAGGCCTCAATCATGTATAATCATCGGCGGAGGATTCATCGGTCTGGAATTGGCTGAAACGTTGCGAAGGCTTTCCATTGATGTGACTATTCTTGAAAAATTTGAATCCGTTGCCATGCCTCTTTCCCCGGAGATCAGGGACCTCATCTGGCGCACCCTTGAGGAGAACAATGTCACCATTATCGCTTCGACAAAGATCAGCCATATCGATGCATCAGTTACGGGCCTGGCCGTTCATACCGACAGGGGCATCCATGAAGCTGATTTTATCATCGCATCCACCGGCATAGCTCCCAATACGGAATTCTTAAAAGGCTCCGGTTTGCTCATGAATGACCGGGGCGCCATCATAGTTGATGAGGGATCATGGACCAATGTACCCGAGGTGTTGGCGGCCGGTGACTGCTCAACGGTAAAAAGCATAATAACCGGCAACGATGTGTATTTTCCCCTGGGGACCACCGCCAACAAGCAGGGGCGCGTCGCCGGACTCCAGGCCGCAGGCGTCCAGGAAGAGCTGTTTCGGGGCTCCGTGGGGTCCCAGCTCGTCAAGGTCTTTGATCTCGAGGTGGGAAAAACCGGCCTGAACGGCGCCGACGCTGCCCGCGAGGGTATAAAGGCCGAATCGGCCCTGGTCAAATGGCGATCGCGGGCCGGTTATTATCCCGGGACGAAGGAAATCCTGGTCTCATTGACCATCAACTCCGACACCGGCGAATTGATCGGTGGGGAAATAGCCGGTCCCGACGGCGCCGCACTCCGTACCAATGTGATCGCAACTGCGGTCACGGCCAGGATGAAGATCGACGAGGTCGCCTACCTTGACCTCGGATACGCCCCGCCCTTTTCCCCGGTCTGGGACCCGGTCAACGCGGCGGCGCAGAAGCTTCTGAAGCGCAAGCCCTTCTAAATGCCGAGTCCATCCCCGAAGAGGAATTCCTCGGCCTTACCCTGCATTATCTTCGCCCCCGGGGCGACATCCCTGGTGAGCCACACGTTGCCCCCGATCTCCGCCCCTTTCCCGATCGTGACGCGCCCCAGTATGGTAGCGCCGGAATAGATTATGACGTCGTCTTCCACGATGGGATGGCGGGGAATCCCCTTGATCGGATTTCCATTTTCGTCAAGGGGAAAGCTTTTCGCGCCCAGGGTCACTCCCTGGTAGATCCTCACGTTTGCGCCGATCACCGCAGTTTCGCCTATGACCGTCCCGGTGCCATGGTCTATGAAGAATGATTCTCCGATCCTGGCGCCGGGGTGGATGTCTATACCCGTTTCGGAATGGGCCATCTCGGAAATAATCCTCGGTATAAGAGGGACTTCGAGGCAATACAGTTCATGGGCGACGCGGTGGTTCGCCAGCGCGGACAGGCTTGGATAGCAGAATATGGTCTCACCGACGCCTTTGGCCGCCGGATCTCCCTTGAAGGCAGCCCGGGCATCCAGGGTAAGCAATCTCCGCAAACGAGGAAGGGTAAGCAGGAATTTCTTTGAAACATCTTTCGATCTTCTCTCGCAATCTTCGCAGTCATGGTCCGTCTCGCCGGCCTCTGCGCAGGAAAAGCAGAACCCCCGCTTCACCTGTTCCGCCAGGTGGCGATAGACCATGTCAAGGGCCGACCCGATATAGAACTTCATGGTCTCGGGCTTCACGTCGGAATTGACGAAATACCCCGGGAACAATATCGACTTCATCAGATCGACGAATTCCCTGAGGCTTTCCACCGACGGCATGGGAAAATCATGGTAGGTGCGATGGTATACGGCTTCGTAGGATTCAGGCCTGCAGAGATCGCCGACAATGTCATTGATAAAATCTTCTGTGAGCCTGCCGTTACGCGCGCCGATCCCGCATTTCATATCAGCCTCCGGATATCGCATAGGATGAATAAACATCGATCAGGCCGCTATTAATGTCAAGCAGTTCAGGCGCGGGTGAGATTCGGGATGCGGCGTCGGCGAGAGAGCCCTATCAGGGCGGGCAGATGGCGCACACCGACCTGAACACTTCCGTCGAGAGGTACCTGTCTCCGCGATCCGGGAAGAGAACCACGATGGTGGAACCACGGGGCATGTCTTTTGCCACCGTCATGGCGCCCCACATGGCGGCGCCGCTTGACATGCCGCAGAAAAGGCCCTCCATGAGCGCCAGGTTTCTCGTAGTGTCAAAGGCGTCATCGTCGGTGCATTCCAGTTTCACATCAAGGAGCTTCGGGTCATATATGGCGGGAATGATCGATTCATTCATGTTCTTGAGTCCCTGGATCCGATGATTCAGTGTCGGTTCAACGCCCACGACCTTCGTGCGGGGATTGCGCTCCCTGAAATATCGCGAGCATCCCATGAGGGTGCCGGTCGTCCCCATGCCGGCAACGAAGGCGTCCACCTCTCCCTTGGTGTCCCTGACGATCTCCGGCGCCGTAGTCTCGTAATGGGCCAGCCAGTTTGCGGGATTTCCGAACTGGTTCGGCATAAAATACTGTTCGTGAAAATGTTCTATGATATGGTGGGCCCTTGTTATGGCGCCGTCCGTCTTGTCGCACCCGGGGGTTAGCTCCAGCTCGGCTCCCATGGCGATAAGTATGGAGCGGCGTTCCTCGCTGACACAGGCAGGCATGGTGAGCTTGATCCGGTACCCCATGGCGGACGCGATCATCGCCATGCCGATGCCGGTATTACCCGAGGTGGGCTCCAGGATAATCTTATCCTTTGTGAGCTCTCCCGATTCGACCCCCTTTTTTATCATATAATAAGCGGGCCGGTCTTTCACCGAGCCGCCGGGATTGGACCCTTCGAGCTTCGCCAGTATTCTTATGCCCGTATCTTTGGGAGACCAAATCCTGGTCATTTCAACCATCGGGGTGTTGCCTATTGCATCTAAAACGCTAATGGCCGCTCCTCCAATATTAAAAATTCAGGTAATGATAGATTTTTTCATCCCATGATTTGCAAGTAATTTTTTACCAATACAGCAAATAATTACGCATCGATATAAAAAGTCATCTTATAATGGCATAAAAACATCATATTATTAAGCTCTCGTCTTCCAGATACTGATTTTTTAATTGTTGTTGTAGATTTATATACACTAATAAATTTAACGTACGTTTAATTTATCAACCACCATTCAATGACCTTTAAGGTAGTTATGGAAATACAATTTCTTATGGATAGACATTCCAATCATATTTCATCCACTTAATATGACCGCCTTCAACAACACCCCACACAACCTGAAACATTCATAGAAAATAAATCAATGCAATAATGCACAGCATTTTTACATGGCAATTAAGCGTGCCATCACTGCGCTCGGATAATTCAGGAGAATATCTCGACTTGTTGTGCGCAAAAAATCAATTCCCAGGCATTGTTGGGACGCCATCCGATCCCTGAATGCCGGTGATGCTGATCGCAGGTCTGATTGAATGATAGAATAGGACAGATGTATTCAGAAGGGACATTACTTCGATCGGCTACACAATACGACAGGTAACGATATCATCTGTAACCGCTGGTTAGCAAAATCAATTGGATACAGTATTTTTGATTGGTCATCCAATTAATTTATGTTCAAACGAATGTTTATGCTTGACATGGTTGCTCAATATTGTGAATATAAAAAATTCCCATTAAATTTTTGCGTTACCGGTATAATAGCATGTTTGACAGAAAAAAAGCCTTCCCAAAATTAATTGTCATGCACCTGATAATCACGGCCCTTTGCGAAGCTGCGGCAATAGGCGTAACCATGTACCTTGCCGAAAGCGCAAAATTCAAGACAGTGGGATTTACCGCCATCGGCATATTCATCGGCGTAATGACGGTTACAATTACGACGAACCTTATCCTGATGCTGAGATTCAGATCGGCTTTTTCCACGAATGATGAAAACGCCGCCATCGATGACGTAACTGCCAAAAGGATGCAGAATTACACGACAAAGCTCTATGTCATGGCCATGGTCATCTTCGTGTTCGCTCCCACCCTCTACATGATCGTTCAATACATCATGGGTGTTCCGGCTGCCATGGGAAGCATAGCCATAGGCAATTTCTGTCTCCTGGGAATAGGCATCATCACCGGCAACCTCTATTATGTTTATTTATATCCTGTCATCGTTCTTGTCCTCTCAAGCTACAAGACACAATTCAAGCGAATCAAGCTTAAGCATAAGATCGTTCTGCCGATCATGAATATGGTTCTAGCCCTGCTTATCATTTTTTCCCTTTATGCTTATAAAACAGCGTGGGGGTTGTTTCAACCGGCGCAGCAGCAAAACTTGTTTAACAGCTATAAACTTAAAATAGTAAGCCTTGATGAGGCATATTTAAAACAACCCGGGGAAGATAAAACAGCTTATTTTACGGAGAAACTCAAAGAGGGGAATATCCTCATCAAAGATTTCTTTTTCATAATGAATGAATCGGGAACCATTGTAGATTCGAGTTTCAAGGATACCATAGGAAAAAGCGCCCTCACCGATATAGAAAAGAATTGGAAAAACACCGACCATTTTACCGAAAATGTTAAAAAACTTTTATCCGGCAAAGAAGGTTTATGCGATATATTTTACAATAAGCAGATATTCTATTCATTCTACTCCCATATACCGGACACGGCTCTGTACATCATCACCGGCGAGGTGTCACACTCGTTTTTCAGCCCCACCAACAACCTGGCCATGTTCATGGTCCTCATAGGCATCGCCTTTGTCATCGGCATTACCGTATTCTCCCTGAGCATGGCGACGCGTAAATTCAAGATCCTCGAAGATTCATCGTCCTTTGTTATCAAGCTCTCCCAGGGCATATTGACCGAAACCAGGCTATCAGGGTCCCACGGCATCGGCGATGAAATGAGCGACATGGTAAAGGCCATTGAAAACCTCGCCTATATTTTCAGGGGGCTCTCGCTGAACCTGAAGGGCACCGCCGATGACCTGAACAAGATGGCAGGCACGGTTTCCTCCACCAGCCAGATCATTTCGGACGATTCCCGCATCCAGGCCAGCACCATTGAAGAATTCTCCGCCTCGGTGGAGGAAATATCCTCATCCATAGAGCTTATATCAGAGAACATTAGAAAACAATTCAACAAAACCCAGAATGTTTTCAAAGTAATCCAGCAATTTGTCGAATCGATGAAACAGATCTCCCTCAAGACAGAGGAAGCAGAGGAAATCGCCGAGGCATCCTACGCCAGCGTCACTGATATCGAACAGAAGCTGAAAACCACGGTCGACGGCATACGCGCCATCGGGGACAGCTCCGGCAAGGTCGCCGAAACCCTGTCGGTCATACAGGACATCTCGGACCAGATCAATCTCCTTTCCCTTAATGCGTCCATCGAGGCCGCCCGGGCCGGCGACGCCGGCAGGGGCTTCGCCGTCGTGGCCGACGAGGTTGGCAAGCTCGCGGACAAGACAAATTCGGAGGCCAGGGAAATCGAGCGGCTCGTCAACGAGAGCAACCAGAAAGTACGTGAGGGCATAACCTTTATATCCAATATCTCCGATTCGATCCAGAAGATGATCTTATCCGTCCGCAATACTTCCGACATCATCGTGAGCATCGCCTATAATTCAAAATCCTTCATGGAAACCGCGCAGAACATATTCCAGGAGGTGAGCGCCCTCACCGAGCTTTCTAATGAAAACGCGGTTGCCTCGGACGAGCAGCTCCACACCGCCAAGGAAGTCCTCGGGGCAATCGACCAGATGAATGAAGCGGTCCAGAAAACGGCACAGAGCATGAACCAGTTCGTGCAAATAATCGAGAGCTTGACCGGTTATTCCAAAAAGATCATGGACCTGCTCTCGATCCTCAAAACCGAGTGAGCGGGCTGCTTTTTTAACTTGATTTTTATCTCCCCATTCAAATAGTTACCCTCATGTTTCCAGCTGAACGATTCCAATTTACTTGCTGCGGCAATCACGAGGAGAGATAGTATGGATGTGGCAATTACCGGCTCAACCGGTCACGTCGGCGCGGGCCTTGTACGCGCCGTCCTCGACCAGAAAAGATCGGTCCGGGTCCTGGTGCGCAAAGACCTTCGGGGAATTAACGGCCTTGATGTCGAGACCATTGACGGCGACGTATTGGACCTCGATTCCCTGATGAAACTGACGAAGGGCGTCAGCACCGTTTTTCACGCCGCGGCGAAAATATCAATAGTAGGTTCCGAAGGCGGCGCCGTTGAAAAGATAAACGTCGGCGGTGTCCGCAATATCGTCGAGGCTTGCCTCCGCAACAAGGTCAAACGCCTTATCCATTTCAGCTCCATCCATGCCTATTCCTCCGATCCCTACGACGAGGAGATCAATGAAACAAGGGCCCTCGCCCTCGGCCAAGAACAGTTTCCCTATGATAGGTCAAAGGCCATGGGCCAGCTTGAGGCCCTTAAATCCGTCGATCGGGGATTGCACACGGTCGTCATCAATCCCACGGCGGTGCTCGGCCCGTTCGATTTCAAGCCCTCACGCATGGGAGAGGTCCTGCTCGACATATACCACTGCAAGTACCCCGCCCTTATCGATGGAGGCTACAACTGGGTTGATTCACGGGACGTCATAGCCTGCGCCCTCGCCGCGGAAAAAAAAGGAAAGGCCGGGCAAAACTACCTCGCGAGCGGCCACTGGTACCACGTGTGCGACATCGCCAGGATCATCTCGGACATGTACTGCAAAAAGACGCCTCGTTTCGCGACACCCGCCTGGATGTGCACCCTGCCCGCGTACTGCGTCCTTGCCGTGGCGAAGGTCCGCAACGTATCTCCCAAGTTTACGCCCATCGCCATTAAAACACTGCAGCGGCACCGCTATATTTCGCACGAAAAGGCGACAAGGGAACTGGGCTATCGGCCCAGGCCGATCGAAGAAACCATACGGGATACGCTGGATTGGTTCAGGAGCCAGGGGATGCTCAAGGCTGAATGCCGCTGACCGATCCGGTCATGGGGGGCATCAATGCCTCTGGTGCCGGGAGAAGAAATCCCAGATGTACTTCGTGGCGCTGAAATCATTGCTGGTCTTTCCGTCAATGGAGTCCGGCGACGATTTTACGACTCCTGGCCACGTATGGCCCCCTCCCTGTATGGAAATGAGCGAGACCTCGTTACCCTGTCCTGCGCAGGCATAATTTATCAGGAAGCCCACCGTACCGTCCCTGGTATCCCGGTCAGGAAGTATCTTAACCGATACCTGCGCGGAGCAGCCGTTTTTCCTGGCCCAGAATGATAACGTGTCAAGGACTGAGAGCACTTCACCGTGCTTTCTATTGCCATTCATGAGGATGCCGCCGCTCCAGGGAACGATCCTGTCTTCGGTGCCGTGCATCATGAGAAGAGGCACTTCTTTTCCCGGTCTCACCAGAGACAGATGCTTCGGCAAAAGCCCGGAGATACAGGCCACTGCCGCCACCTTCTCCGGGACAGCTATGCCGATCCGTAAGGCCATCATGCCCCCATTGGAAAAACCCGCAACGTATACGCGGGCAGGATCGACCTGGGAATCGGCAACCATCGCGTCCACCACCTGGAAAATGAACTGGACGTCGTCCACGCCGCTTCTGAAGGAAACGGAATCCATATCCACGCGCCCATCGTTCCACAAAAGACCAAGGGAATCGGGATAGAGAACCATGAAATTGTTCTTTTCAGCAAGCTCATTGAAACCGGAATAATCGCTCATGACCGTGCCGCTGGCATTGGCGCCGTGGAGCACTATCACGAGGGGAAGCGGCTTGCCGCCTGCGGGAATGCCGGCTGGCCGATAGACCAGATAGCTCCTGTTGATAGAACCGGCGACGACCGTTTTCCTGGCCGGATTGCCCGGGTCGGCGTGCTGCGGCACGGGCATCATCAACATCGCCGACACCATGGCCGCTGCGATTATAGTATCTTTGTATCGATTCATTTATTGGAAGAATGATTCCCGGGCCATGTTCAGATCTTTATTATCCCGGAGCATTCCATGCCCTTGAGTATCAATGATGCGGTGTCTTCAATGGATAATTCGCTCGTGTTGATGACCAGATTGTATATGGAGGGATTGTTCATGTCAACCGTAAGCCGTTTGAGTATGAATTGCTCCCGCTCTTCGCCTTTTTTTGCCAGTATATCCTTTGCCTCGTTCCTGCTCACTTTAAACTGCTCGGTGATATTATCTATCTTTTTCTCCTTCGACGCGAGGAGACGCACATGATAGCCGAGGTGCAGGTCCCGGGTTATCACATTGCCGACCCGGCCTATGATGACGGCATGACCGTTTGCGGCAATTATCCTTATCGTTTCAACGAGCTTCTTGTAAACAAGGGCTTCAGGAGGATACTTTTCAAAGGTTGTCTTGAAAAAATAATCCATTGAATCACGGGCCCTGTCCGTCAGGGTCTCCGCGAGGTTGCGGGAAATATTCATATCCTTCATGAGATGATCAAGAATCCCGCGGTCAAACACCGTCCACCGGGGCTCGTTATGGTATTTGGTGTTGAATATGTCCGCAACAGCCACGCCGACGCGATATCCGAGACACCCGTATTCCCGGGATATCGTCAGGAACGGCAGGGCGTTGCTGCCGGTCATATCAACGGTCTTTTTCCTTGTTTTCCAGTTGCTTTCCTGGTATGAAATCGCGCTGTCGATCGAAAAAATCTCTTTCATGGATTCCCCCTTTGCCGCGCATTCATAATAACGGTCCAAACCGCGTGTTTGTAACATATCAGCACTATAATTAAACATCAATAAAAAAATATTATCTGCCGCAAAAAGTATATCTCTTCGGCGGCACGATCGACATAAAGAAATCCACCCGGTCAAATAGTAATAGATCGCAAGGCGCGAAAAAATCTTGCGATAACCTGCCACATAGCTTGCCGGGGCTTATTTTATATTGACAGCATCATGTCGAAAGCGATATATTACTCAGGCGTGAGGATAAATCAATGGACCTGAAAAACTATTTTGAAACAACCACCGGCCTTAGCATCCTGGCCACGGCGGACTCAGACGGCAATGTAGACCTGGCGGTGTACTCCCGTCCCCATGTCCTGGACGGCGAAACTGTCGCCTTCATCATGGCCGACCGATTGAGCCACCGCAATGTCCAGAGCAATCCGAAAGCTGCCTTCCTGTTCAAGGAAGACGGCGGAGGGTACAAGGGCATCAGGCTCTATATCGAAAAAATCGGCGAAGAAAAGAACAGCCCCCTAATCGATGAGATGCGGAAAAAAAAGCATGGCACCGATACTGCCGGCGAGGAAAAGGACCGGTTCCTTGTGCGTTTCAGGGTCACATCGACCCGTCCCCTTACAGGGGACCGTTGAGGCGGACAAAACGATGAAGGATATCCGGCCCGAAGTCATCACTCTGCAGATCGGCGATACCGATATGCAGTATCTCCAGTATCCAGGAGATGGCCCACCCCTCGTAATGCTCCACGCCACCGGCTTTTTGCCCTGGCTCTGGCACCCCATAGCGCGTGAGCTTTCATCGAAATACCGGGTAATCGCGCCATATTTCTGCGATCATCGGACAAGCGCCCCGGAAGAGGGCGGATTGAGCTGGGCTGTCCTGGCCAAAGACCTCTCGGAGCTATGCCGGTCCCTCTCTCTCAAGCGGCCCTACCTCGTCGGTCACAGCATGGGCGCCACCGTCGTCACCATCGCCCACACTACAGAAGGGCTCGACGCTGAAAAAATTGCGCTCATAGAGCCGATATTCCTGCCGCAGTTCATTTACAAATCAGGACTCACCGTGGAACAGCATCCGCTGGCATCGAAGTCAATCAAGCGTCGCAACGCGTGGGATGATGAAACGGAGGCCAAGAACTATCTGCACTCCAAAAAGATGTTCGAAAAATGGGACGAGGAAATGATGGACCTGTACATCCAATACGGCATGGTCGGCGGAGAGCACGGCGGCCTGGTGCTGGCCTGCCACCCCCGCCATGAAGCCTCGCTTTTCATGGGAAGCGTCCATTTCGATCCGTGGCCGGTTCTCGGCACCATACGGTGCCCCGTCCTGGTTATAGAAGGAGAGGTCAGCGAAAACAGGAACTTTATCAATCTTCCCGATATAGCAGGCAAAATCCCCCGGGGGCAATACCGGCTCGTCAGGGAAGCCGGGCACCTGGTACCCCAGGAACGACCGGCCGAAGTGACGGCAATACTTGCCGAGTTTTTCGGATCGCAGTGAACACTACCACCAGTTCAGCACATCCTCCGCGAAGCCAAGAAAATTCTCCACCTGGAGACGGGTGCCGTCATCAAGGGTGACCTGGCCGTTGAACAGGCCGAAGACCTGGTGCTGTATCGATTTCATTACGAGAAGGTTCAGGGAGCTGGAACGGTCCATGAGCGGCTTGAAATCAAGCTCAAAGCGGCCGTCATTGCTCGTAAACCTCCACGGCTTCATGTAGTCCTTTGCGTCGATGTGGAAAGCAACATCCTGAAGCTTGTGGGCCACGCCCCTGTAAAACAGCATGTTCTCGGATGCCGGTGACCTGTCGCTGAAACCGTAGCCGATGTTCCATCCAAAGGGGACGCCCTTTATGAGGCCTGAAGCCGATCCCCAGTACCAGCGGTTACGATAGGTCCAGTAGCCCCGCCCCCAGTCCAGGCAGCCGAAATCAGTTTTTGGGGAAAAGAAGTACGATTTGCTGCCGATGGTCACCGTCCCGTGGGCCGGCATGCAATTGACCTTCTGGTTGTAATAAAAGGCCTTCCTGTTTTCTTTCCAGGACGTGGCGATGACCATGGTGTCCATGGCCGGATCCTGCGCAAGGGTTATGTCCGCCGAAAGGTCCCGCGAGCCGTCGGGAAGCTGAAATTTCGGCGCCGAGATGATAATCCTCCTGGCGCCGTCCTTGACAATGTATTTCATGTCGATCTTGGCGTCACGGAACGCCACGTCGCCGCTTTCAGATGATGAAGGGAAACCTATTTTGCCCCGCGTCAGCAGACCCATGGAATCGTACTGTACGCAGACATCATTTTTGAAATCAAGCCAGCAGAGCGCGCACAGGGACAGGTAGCTCAGGTCCGCGATGGTGAGGCCTATCCCGTACTGCTTGTCATGGGACAGTATGGCATAATAGTCCCATTCCTTTATGCGGTGCCACGGGGCCTGGATCCTGTTCCGGTCATACCGCCAGTACGGTTTTCTCGCCCATCCCTCTTTCACGAGATGGCCATTGTCGTCAATGAGCTCCAGGGGCGCGGTTATTTCATGTTGCATGGCGTCCTCCACAATATGCAAAACATTAACAGGCAAATACAAATATGTCAAGCCGCCTTTGTTTTTTTGAATTATTAATTGACACTGAAACAGAAGGATATTAGTAACTTTACGAATTATCATTTTTAAAAGATATAATTTAATTCGAATAAAGATTTATTACAGGATGATTATATGGCACGGTATCTTATCATCGGCGGCGTAGCGGGCGGCGCCACGACGGCGGCGCGGCTCCGCCGCAGGGACGAAAACGCAGAGATCATTATCTTCGAGCGGGGCGGTCACGTTTCATACGCCAACTGCGGCCTCCCCTATTACCTTGGCGGCGTCATTCCAGACCGGAACCGCCTCTTCGTCCAGACTCCAGCCGGCTTCAAGAAACGATTCAATATTGATGTACGCGTCGGCACCGAAGTCACCGCCATCAGCCGCGAGAATAAGACCATCACCGTAAAGGATCTTGGCACCGGTAAAATTACCAGCGAGCCCTATGACAAGCTTGTCTTATCCCCCGGCGCAGAACCGGTGCGCCCCCCCATACCCGGCATAGATAGCGAGGGAATCTTCACCCTCCGCAACGTATCGGACACCGACAATATTAAACGCTATCTCAATGACAAGAAACCAACTTCGGCCGTGATCGTGGGAGGCGGGTTTATCGGCCTCGAGATGGCGAAAAACCTCCGCAACCTCGCCATGAAGGTCACCGTTGTCGAGATGGCGGACCAGGTGATGGCGAACCTTGACTATGAGATAGCCTCCGAGGTGCACCAGCACCTGACGGTACATGGCGTGGAACTGCTGCTGAAAGACGGGGTGAAATCCTTCGAAAAAACGAAAGATTCCATCGTCACCCGCCTCGGGAGCGGACGCGAGGTGGCTGCCGCCATGGTCATTTTATCAATCGGAGTCCGTCCTGACACGAAACTCGCCCGTGAATCCGGACTTGACATCGGACAGCGCGGCGGGATCTCGGTCAATGAATACCTGCAAACCTCCGATCCCGATATATACGCCGTGGGAGACGCCATTGAATTCAGGCATCCCCTGACCGAACAGAGCACCATCACCTTCCTGGCCGGACCGGCCAACAAGCAGGGGCGCATAGCCGCCGACAATATCGTGAACGGCAACAGGAAGGCCTATACCGGCAGCATTGCCACCGCCGTTGCGAAGATCTTCGATCTCACGGTCGCGTCCACCGGCGCCTCTGAGAAGCTATTAAAATCAGCGGGCATTCCCTATGTTGCGTCGATAACCCACAGCGCATCCCACGCCACTTATTATCCCGGCGCGGTCCAGATGTCGATGAAGCTCCTGTTTTCGCCTGATATCGGCGTCGTCCTGGGCGCCCAGATCGCCGGCTTTGACGGGGTTGACAAGAGGATCGATGTCATCTCCTCGGTCATCGGCTCGGGCGGCACGGTGGAGGACCTCACCGAATTCGACCATGCCTACGCGCCGCCCTATTCGTCGGCCAAAGACCCGGTCAACATAGCCGGCTTTGTCGCGGAAAACATCCTGGTGGGCCTTGCCCATATCATCCACTGGCACGAGCTCCGGGGCCTCGACCAGTCAGACACGATGCTTATCGATGTACGCACGCCCGGCGAGTTCCAGGGAGGGACAATCCCCGGCGCCGTCAATATACCGGTCGACGACCTGCGGGAGCGTCTCGGGTCGATCCCGAAGGACAAGAAGATCGTCATTTTTTGCGCCGTGGGCCTCCGGGGATATGTGGCCGGCAGGATGATGCTCCAGAGCGGTTTTACCAGCGTACGCAACCTTTCAGGCGGATATAAAACGTATTCTCTTGCCATGGGATCGTTGAACGCCCTTGGAGGAACCTGCTGCTGATCAAAGGGGCTATGGCCGCGGCCGCATCAAGGCGTTTTCTATTTGACATTGCCGATTTTTAATGTCATTTTTCAGGCAAAGGGACAATAATGCTTCCATCCTGCTACGATAAAAACGGCAATGTAATAGATTTTTACACCATATTCAATCTCCCCGGCACTGCCGCGCCCGAGCAGATCAAATCGGCGTTCCGGGACCTGATCAAGCGGTATCATCCCGATACCGCCGCCGTTAAATCCGACAACCTCACCGAAAAGCTCGATCTCATCATTCGGGGTTACAGGATACTCATCGACGAGGACCTCCGAATGGAATATGATCGCGTCCTCTTCAGCAGCAGAAAGGCCGATGAACGCGGGTACGCCATAATATCCAAAAAACGGATAAAGTATTCAGCGACCCTGGGAGACATGCTTAAAGCCAGGCTCATGCCGAAAGGAATGAAGCATAAGGATATCCTCCACAATTTCGGGCAGGATATCGAGATAGTCATCACTCCCCTTGAAGCGCGCAAGGGCGCCCTTGCCTACGTCGAGCTGCCGGCCCGCATGACCTGTCCCCTCTGTATGGGCAGCCAGGCGCAGGTCCGGTCAAAATGCCACATCTGCAACGGCGTCGGCAGGATCCACACCACGTCCCAACTGGAGGTGCAGATCCCTCCCCATGTGGATGATTCGACCTTCATTGACGTGGATCTGATCAAGATACGGCCTGACAAATTGACATCATTTAACCTTAAATATCTCAGGATCAAGATCAGCATCATGGAAGGTTGACACTAATTTACCGGATAGCATCCGGTTTAATCAAAGGTGTTGCTGAATATCTCTTGACATTTTTAAACTTTTATAGACAGATACGTCAAATCGTGATGCAGCCGTTATTTCCTGTTCATGTCAGGATAATTTTTTATGTTGAAAAACTGACCGCCCGGTTTATTATACGTAATAATGCATTATTGATCATCCCAAAACCGCGTACGCGCATTGTATGGATATCGCAGGTAAAATAATCCAGAATAAATATCTCGTGGACAAGCAGATATGGGAAGATGCCGTCAGCTACCTGCATCTCGCTTCTGAAATAACGGCCCAGAAAAAGCCGGTCATCATCCGGTTCCTGAAAAACAATGTCATATCGAAACGGATCGAGGACCAGATCAGGTTCAGGATAGAACTGAACGCCGTATCGGAACTGAGACACCGCAATATCACCAGGATCATTGAAACCGGGGAGCTCATCGAGGTCGTCTATGTCGTCATGGAGTATTTTCCCTGCATCAGTCTCCAGGAAGCCCTGCAGAAAAACCGCTTTTCCATGGCCCAGAGCATCGATTGCGTCCGGCAGATATGCGGGGCCCTGGAACATCTCCATGGAGCGGCCATCGTTCACCGGGACCTCAAGCCGGCCAATATCCTCGTGGACAATGATACGGTCAAGCTTTCCGGATTCGGCCTTGCCCATATCAGGGAATTCAATGAATCCATCCCCTTTGACGAAATAAAAAAAAGCTTCCTGTACCTGTCGCCCGAGCAATGCGGCATACTGAAGCGGCCCATCGACGACCGGAGCGACCTGTACTCCCTCGGCGTCATATTTTTCCAGCTTCTTACCGGCAAGACGCCTTTCGAGGGCTCGGACATATGCTCGATTATTCACCAGCACATCGCGAAGGTCCCGGAGCTGCCTAGCTCCTATAATCCGGAGGTCCCGCCGGCGCTGGACCGGATCGTGATGAAGCTCCTTGACAAGGAACCGGAGAACCGGTACCAGAGCGCCCGCGGTCTCATGGCGGACCTTGAGCGCCACTCCGCCGGCGAGCGCGAGTTCAGCCTCGGCCTCGACGACCGCCTGGCCAGGCTCAGCTATCGCACAAGGCTGATCGGCCGCGAGCGCGAGATGGCCCGTCTCACGGGAGTAATCAACGATCTCGCCAGCGGCTCGGGGAGCGTGTACTTCATCACCGGCGAGGGCGGTTCGGGAAAATCGCGTCTGATCGAGGAATTGAAAAGCTCCATCTTCGCCAACGATTTCATTCTTGCCGGCGGCACCTGTTCAATTCAGAGCAACAAGATCCCCAATGCTCCCGTGAAAGAGGCCCTCGACGAATTCATGGTCAATTTCCACAACCTTTCCGAGGAAGAGCGCGGTGAAATAATCGAATCGCTCAGCGGGGAATTCGGCGACCTCGGCGAGATCATCATCAAGCTCAATCCCGCGATGAAAGAGCTCCTGGGAGAATGCCCCCCCCTTGTCGCGCTGGAGCCCGACCGCGAATACAAGCGTTTTCTCATGGTCGTCAGCAAGTTCATTTACAGGCTGAGCGATCTTTCCGGGGGCCTGGTGCTGGTGCTGGAAAACCTCCAGTGGACCGATGAAGGCACCATCAATCTCATGCACGAGCTCCTGAACGAGATCGGGTGCCATCCGCTGGTTATCATCGGCCTTTACCGGGAAGAAGAGATCGCGGAAGGCCATGTAATCGAAAAGCTCCACATGGATATCGCCGGCAAGCAGGTCCCGTCCATGTCGATCCACCTCCAGAAATTCGATCCCGAGACCATGAAAAAATTCGCCGCCGGACTGCTCATGGAGACCGAGGAGCGCATCCCGGCCGTATCCGATTTTCTCTATCAAAAAAGCGGCGGCAACCCGTTCTTCGCCATCGAGCTGCTGAAGCAATTGATCGATGAAGGCGTCCTGTCCCATGCCAACAACCGCTGGATCTTCGATGAATCGAAACTCAATTCAATAGAAATATCGGCTTCCATCGTCGACATCATCCTCAAGCGCATCCACAAGCTGAACGCCGATGAAATTGAGATACTGTCGTGCGCCTCGGTCATGGGTGAAAAATTCAACATGCGGATACTTTTCAGGGTCAGCGGCCTTGATCGCACCGAGATCGTACGCATCGTCGACAAGGCGATCGATCTCCAGCTCCTGGTCGATCTGCCGGCATGGGGTGAGATAGGATTCGCCCATGACAGAATAAAAGAAGCGTTTTACGGCAACCTTGGGGCCGATAAAAGGAAAAACCTGCATATTGCCGTGGCAAACGCTATAGAAGACGGCAACCGGGACACCCTTGACACCGTTATTTTCGATCTTGCCCACCATTTCATCGAGGGCGACGAAACCGATCGCGCCATCATATTCGCCTTCCCCGCGGGTATCAACGCCATGGGCAAATACGCCAACGAGGAGGCCCTCAAGTACTTCAGGACGGCGATGGATCTCCTTGAAAAAAACGGGCACCGAGGGTCCATCCAATGGATAAAGATACAGGTGCACATGAGCAGGGTTTTCCTGACCATCGGCAACTACGATCAGGCGATCAAGACGCTCAACGAGGTATGTCCGCTTATCGAATCAAAAACGGAAAAAGCCGACATATACAGCCACATCTGCGCCGCGTACATGAGAAAGGGCGACTGGAAGAAATGCGAGGAATACGCCATCCGTTCCGGCGAGCTCCTGGGCGAACATTTCACGGACAACAGGATCGTCATCATGGCAACCCTGGCCAAAGAGCTGATCCTGCTTGGATTATACTCCATGTTTCCCCGTCTCATAGTCAGGTTCAGGCGGATGAAAACCATGGAATACAACAAGATCAAGGCAAAGTTCGCACTGCCCCTTCTCTGGTCTTACATTTACAGCAACACCCTCAAGTTCACCAGGTTTACCCTTCGGGCCCTCAATATCGCCATCAGCAAGATCGGCAAGTCGCCCGAGCTCGGAATGGCCATCGGCGGATTCGGCAGCATTCTCATGGCCATATCTTTTTTTAAGCTGGCATTACGGTACCAGACCAAAGCCCTTTCCATGAGGGAAAAGCTGAACGATCCCTGGGGAGCGGCCCAATCGTACCAGTGGCTCGGCTATTGCCACCAGTGGAAAGGCGACTATCTGAAAAGCATAGAGTGCTTCGAGGAATCCGCCCGCCGCTTCAAGAAAATGGGCGACATCTATGAAATCGGGAATTCCTACGCCGGCCTGCTGTATAATTACATGTACCTTGCCGATTACGAACATCTCAAGCATTACCTTGATCAATACTATATCATCACTAACCAGACAAACAACTATTATGGGATAAACGAAGCGTGGATATACAGCACGCCCTATTTCCTGGAGAAAGGCAATATCGATACGGCCGAATGGCTCGGAAACGCCGGGTACAACTACAGCCTCGATACAAATCTGCTGTTCACGCAGTGCACGTCCTGCATAGAGCTCGGCAGGGTCTACCTCGAGAAAAGGGACATCGCGCAGTCACTCAAATATCTCGAAAAAGCCTATGACCTCTACCGAGACAACAGCTTTCTCAAGCAGTATACGGTTCATCTCCTGCCGACCCTTGCCGAGGCCTATCTCTACCGTTACATCACCGGCAAGGACATAAGCGGCGGCGACGCGAAAAGGTATATCAACAAGACGAAGGAATTCTGCAAAAAAGCGATTTCCGGGACCAAACGGTGGCCAAGCCATTACGGAATCGCCCTACTGGTGCACGCAAAATACCTCGCCGTGCTGGGGAAAAAGAAAAGGGCCGAGCGGATCTTCCTTCAGAGCATAAGCCATAACAAGAAGATCGGCCGCCGCTACTGCCTCGCGCGGAGCTGCTACGAATACGGCCTGTTTCTCTCCCAGTCCGACGCCGGAGCAAGCGCCAAAAAGAACCTCGAGACCGCCTACAGCCTTTTCAACGAAATCGGGGCAACCAGGTATGTAGAGGAGCTGCGAAGCCTCCTCGGCATAAAGGACGACGAGGGCGGCCAGACCTCACTCGAGCGGCGCATCGACAACGAGCGCCAGTCGTCGGTCATCAAGCTGGCCCGGGAAATAAGCAATATCTCCGAAACGGAGGACCTCCTGGGGAAAATACTCGCCAAGGCCGTGGAGATCACCGGCGCCCAGCGAGGATGTATCTTTATCGCCAACCAGAGGAACGAGCTGGAGAAAAAGGCCGTCCACTCCATGCTCGGGTACGACACCGCCATTGACCAGTATTCCATGAACATCATCAAAGCGGTTTACAATACGCAGACGCAGGTGATCCTCGGCGACGCCAACGCCATTCCCCAGACGGGTGACCAGCACGGCTCGCGGCCCCATTCGAAGTCGATACTCTGCGTTCCCATCAAGGAGCGCGACAGGACCGTGGGCGTGTGCTATCTCGATAATTCCCTCACCAGCGGCATTTTTACCGAAAAAGAGGCCAACCTGCTCCTGACGTTCTTATCCCATGTCGCCTTTGCCCTGGAGATCGAATTCCTCCATCGCAGGTACCAGAACACGAAGGACCCGGACAAGAAAGCGCTCCATTCGCCGCTTATCAACGAAAAGATACAGAAGGCCGTTGAATACATTCATCAGAATTACGCCTTTGAGATATCGCGCGAGGGCCTGGCGTCGCATATCGGCCTGCACCATGATAACCTGGGCAGGTATTTCAAGCTCTACCAGGGCAAGAAGATGAGCGATTACATCAACGAGCTTCGCATTAAAGAGGCGGCGCGGAAGCTCCAGGAAACGGACGAAAAGATAATCGACATAGCCTTTTCCGTCGGTTTCGGGAGCCTCAGGACCTTCAACAAGTCGTTCAGGGAGATCATGAAAATCTCCCCTGCGTACTATAGAAAAAAACGCTTCTGATCACACCTCAGAGCAGGACTGCTCTGACTGAAGGCGGGATATCTCGTCCTTGAGATCGATCATCACCTTAAGATCGCCGTCCACGATGAGACGTCCCGACTTCCACGCCTCGAGCTGGTTCAGGGTCCCGTTCTGAAGGTTTCCCCAGTCTTCGGCCGTCGCCTTTACCATGCAGGTCGGTTCCTCCGTCCTTCCTTCATGCCTCCGGGCAATCCCTTTTTCAGACACGATAAACCATTCACTTCCGCCCGGACCGCTCAAGCTGAATTGAATGGTCACCGTGTCTTCCTTGATGTTCTTCGACTTTTTTTGTTCCCCGGGGGGCTGGACACCCAAAATCTCCGCGATGCGGCGGGTGCAGCAGTTGTTATGAAACATATCGTCAGCGATGGGAACGCCCCGCTGTTTCATCTTTTTCAGAACTGAAATGAGTATCATGCCGAACCGCATGGCGGCGAAGACCTCGTTATATTCAAAGTGCTTCACCTTCCAACCGGTCAATTCTTCATATCGCCTGATGGTCTCTTCCCGGCCTGGCGATCCAGGCAGTCTTTTCAGGCTGTATTCGGCAGAGAGGTACCAGTCCATGAAGATATACCAGGCCAGGTCGGCCTCGGGGTCGCCAAGGAAGGCCATCTCCCAGTCAAGGACGGCGACGACGTCATAGCCCGGCTCCCCATACAGAATGTTTCCCATGCGGGCATCGCCCCAGCAGAGCGATACCCGCTCCGGCTCATATTTATTCGCTTCAAGCCACCGCATGGACTCTTCAAGGATGGGATAATGCTCCGCTGGAGTTTCTTTCAACCAGTTGAAGAACCGCTCCCAGTAGGCGAGTTGACGGTCGATCGGGTCCGTCCCGGCGCCGGGAACGCCAAGAAAATCAAGCCTGAGCTTTTTCCAGTCCGTCATGTTGGTCCCGGCCATCACCGCTAGGCCGTTCCACCACATTGCCGCGCGCTCCTCCGGCGATGCGTCAAAATAAACGCCGGAACCGTGATACGACGGATAGTCCTTCGGCATGGTGCCGTTGAGCCGCTCCATGATATAGAATGGCGTGCCGATAACATCGGGGTTCTCCTCATGCCAGAGCATCTCCGGCACAGGGACCGTGCTCTGCTTGAGAGACCCCATGACTAGGAACTGGTGCTCCAGGTGGTAATCCGGGAAAACTTTCTGATCCAATGGTGCCGCGCGCAGCACCAATCCCTTCTTCATACGCTTTCCCTCCTGGTCCCATGAGAGGTCGAAAAGGTATGTTTCATTGGAAAGTCCCATGCCCGGCTTCTGGATGTCTGAAATCGCCACATGGAGGGCCATCGGCATTTTTTTCTGAAGCCAGGGCACGAGGTGGGTCATGATACGCCCCAGGGTATCCTGTTCGTTCTTCATTGTAATACTCCTTGTTAATATGGCCCAACCCGCGACATATGCGCCGCGCGTTGCCGTTATATTTTTGTAGGATCCCCGCAAGTCGGGGACGGCATTCTTTAAATCAACAGAACAGGCGTCCGTTACTCCAATACCTGTCTATTTTAATCGACTTGAGCCTGCATTGTTCAATGACAGATCTGCAGGCTCATCGGCACACTACTTCATAGAAAATTAGCACAAGAATTCCTCATGAGTGGAGAGCATAAGAACCTCGTTTATATTTTTTTATCCCAACAAGGTGAGCGTTAGCTCGATCGAAATGTCGTTTAATCACTTTATTGAATCAATTTTAGGTAGTGTCATGTTTTTTGTCAATACAATAGTTATGCGTGATCAACATATAACTCGCGTTTACTTTTACAGGCATGATATTCACGTGGCCCGGCAATATTTTTTCTTTACGTGACAATAACCTATTGTTATCATTGTAAAAAAAGGGCCGGTTTTCTGCATCAAGCATCATGAAAGGAGCCGGCGAAATAAAGAGGTATTACCGTATATGAAAAAATATTTCACCCACAAAACGATGGGCCGTACCGCCGTGGTCACCGGCGCATCCAGCGGCATCGGAGAATCCTTTGCCCGGCATCTCGCCCGTGAAGGATACAACTGTCTCCTGATCGCCCGCAGAAAAGATAACCTTGTATCCCTGGCCAGGGAGATCGAAGCCGCTCACGGGGTTAAAGCGACGGCTCTTTCAGCAGATCTCTCTACCGATAGCGGCGTGCGCCTTGCGGAGAAGCTGCTTGCCGGCGACGATTCGATCGAGGTGCTGGTTAACGCCGCGGGATTCGGCACCCGCGGTTTTTTCGCCGAAGTCGACACCGACAAGATACAACGCATGGTCTTTCTCCATACGCTGGCGCCGACCCGCCTCATGCGGTCAGTAATTCCCCGCATGGTTTCAAACCGGAGAGGTTACATAATAAACGTTTCATCAGTCGGGGCGTTTCTCACCACGTCCCACTACGTCACCTATTCCGCCACAAAGGCCTTCATCAATATGATGACACGGGGATTACGCGATGAGCTGGCCGGCTCAGGCGTCAGGATACAGGCCCTCTGCCCGGGACTCACAAGGACCGGGTTCATGTACACCGAGGAATTCAAGGACTTCAGCTATTCCGATATTCCCGGCTTCGCCTGGATGAACGCGGACGACGTGGTAAAGGAATCACTCGCCGCACTGAAGAAGGATAAGACCATCTTCATCCCCGGAGCGGGCAATCGGTTTTTCGTCCGCACGCTCACCGCGCCGCTGATCGGCTCCATCATCGGAGGAATTTTGGCTGTCATCGGCCGGGGCAAGAATTCATATTGACATGGTTTCCCTATGCCGGCTTGAATCCCCACTGCTTAAAGCCGTATTTGTCAAATGGAGCGAATATCATATTTTCGATGATGCCATAGCCCGTTTCATCACCGCACCGGATCTCTACAACTGTATCATCGAGTCCGTGCACATCATTGGCGACGGATTCTTCGCCGATGTTCCACCGCTCACCGTCTTCCCAGTACTCGCCCATCCATGTGCCGTGGCGGAACCCCTTGTATCCGACATAGGCTCCGCCCCGGAGATACATGGTGGTGAGCTCCTTCATGGTGAGCTCAATTTTTTTGCCGTCCCCGCAGGTAAAGACCGCCCTGCCCGCCTTCATTCTCTGGCTCCCGGGATGATATTCATACTGGTGATCGACCGCCGTGATCGGAACAGCCCTGGCGCCGCTCGCAATGGACCTTACAACGGAACCGCTGAGGTACTGGATCGAACCGTCGTTTTTTTCAATGAGATAGCAATACAGGCCCCAGTCCTTGAATTGCGCCGTGAGCCAGTTTATCATCATGGCCGTGAATTTCTCATGGTCCGGCGCCTGTACGCCCTGCTCGGCCGCGCCGGTCCCCATCCGTATTCCCCAGGAATGGTCCCTCTGGGCGTAATGGCTCTTTTCATCGATATCGTATTTTTTCCCGTCCACTTTTACCCATCCGCGGGCCCGTCCCAGCTGCGCGTAGCGGCAGGTATTGACGTACAATCGCCCCCTGCTTCGGCCGAACTGCGGATCTTCCTCGCCCGGGACCATTGTTCCCAGAAATTCCAGTTCGTAGCTGAACCCGTACTTGTTCTCGCCCATGACGATGCGCACCTTTCGAAAGGGATCAACGACCTCATAGGATAGGGGGCCCAGTGAAATTTCGTCGATCTTCGGCCTGAGGGCGCGGGAAATTCTCATGTTGTACTGTTCCCTGTTCCCGATATTGACGCATCCGTACCCGTCCAGCACGTTCCTGTTGGGGTACACGCCGAAACCCGTTGCCAGAACAATCTCTCCTTTCGTGTCGTGGACATTGCACCACAATTTTTCGGTCCATGCCCTGTCGCTCGTTTCCGGATGATCAAAGGTGGACACCACCTGGTGGCAGGTAAATTCATCGAACTTGGTAAGCATGTAATTATCCTCCAGCAATTTTTAAGGTGACTTCAGAGGGCCCGCAGGCGGAGCATGCATCAAGATCTTCTCATGTCCATCCCGGGCCTTTATATTTCTTTGTATTATATTCAGTTAAATCCCATAATAGATAAGCGTCAAGAAAAAAAGTCCGCTGATACATGATCCAGACATATACATGGCGGCATCCCTGATAATCAACAGATAATTCAGTTATTCTCGTTTTTTCATTTACAGGAAGTATTTACTATAATATAATTGTAATTGTTGGGTAACGACATATATATAGAGCCACCGCAATCATGGAACATGATAAAGATGAAATCCACGAGATAGATTATTATGAACTTTTTTATGTTGAAGCGATCTTAAGCGATTCTTCGTTTCCGCAATTCAGCAAGATAAAGCCTATCTTTGAACAGCTTTCCCTTGATGACTTCATAACATTCGTGGACAAGATCATCAGTGCAGATAATTACGAACTGACCACACAGTTCTTCTACTTTCTACTGCTCTTCCGCGACATGCCTCACCTCCAGGAATACATCAATTCGAAGAGGTTCTGTACCGAGCACCTGGAAAAATTCATCATCTTTACCTACGGCTTCTGCACCATGCACAACCACACCACGGACCGGATCATCGACGAGATCCTGTATTTCCTGTCCAATGAACGTCTTCTCGACCTTGTCCTGCAATCCCAGTACATCAAGCAGGACAAGTTGCTGCTTTTCTTTGTGCTCACGAGACTGGACACAAAGTACCTCAGTAAATACTTTTCAATGGTGAAGGACATTTCCGAGTTCAATAAGTATTTCCTGCAGCTGCCTGACGATATCATGAAGACATTGATATCGAGGAACTACCAGCTTTTTCAATACATCATGCTCATGATGCTTGAGGAAGGTTCCGGGGACAAAACCTACTTCTCGTTTTTCAATAAATACAAAAAGGAGATCGAGCAATTCGGCGTTCTCCATGACATGATCCGAAAATACAGGAAGGAGACCAGCTATATCCAGGATGTCAATCTTCCCTTTAACCGGAGGGACATGAGCCGCATCTCATTTCTTACAAACATGATAAAAGACCTCCCCGATCCCCACAGGGCCATCGAATATTTCAACACCGAATCTGTTTTTATCGACGAATTTGAAAAAAACATCGTATATGCCATCGTAACCGATCCCATTCTGCGGAATATCTTTCAGAACTATGACCAGATGCTGGAAGTCGCCAAGTTCGATTAGTACTTTTCCTTTATGGGCATTACACTGCTCCAGATTCTCAATAAAACAGTTGCATTTCTGATTTAATATAGTATATTGCGCATCATAGTAGAGGATATTGACGACGGACTTTGTATAAATCGGAATTTCATGCATACGATCGTCGTTTGATTCCGATTTTTTACAATGATCGCTCCCTGGGGTACTCTGAAGTATTTACGAGTTCCTTAATAACATCTTGGAGGATGTTCTATGAAAAGATTATTGTTGTTGTTTGCCATCCTTATGGGCCTCATTGGCCTGGGGGCAGCCCCTGCCCATGCAGTGGGATTCGGCCTCTTCGGTAATTTTGACGGTGGTAAAATGGTATGGGAGGGATATGGGGCAGAGTTCATGAACTATGGCGGCGGTTTCGTATTGGATACGAACCTTGCCATGGATTCGGTTTTTAATTACCGCCTTGAGCTCGGTTTTAGCAATCTGCGAACCCCCTACGAGGTCAAGGAGATGGATTTCGCAAAAACATTCTTATTCATAAATATACTCAACTTACCGTACCGACAGGATAAAACGGTTACCCATTATGAAAATTCGCTGCTCATGAGCACGGTCCACTATTTCGGATTCGGCGTGGTAAGGACAAAAAACGTGCGCTTCTGGCTGGGACCGCAGCTCACCATTGCCGGTATGCTGACAAACCTTACCGGTCTGATTGCCGGCTTGGGGTTTGCCATGGGTCTGAATATCAACATCGGCGATGTGTTTACTCTTTCCTTTGTGGGGTCCGGAAGGTACATCGGAGGCGTCAGGGTCTACACGTATAATGGCACCCACTATACCGCCGGAGGATACGGAGGAGATGGTTTGATAACCATGGCCTTCATCTTCCGCGTTCCTTCTGACAACTTCAAGGGACGCCGATAAAAAATACACGGTTTCATGCAATTATTGTCCCTGCTCCGCGTCTTAACCGCGGCGCAGGGATACCATGACAACGGTCAGGTGAGCATGCGCGCCCGGCAGGAGTCGAACCTGCGACCTACGGATTCGAAGTCCGGCGCTCTATCCAGCTGAGCTACGGGCGCAAATGTTTTAATTACCTTACTATATCACCATACCAATATTTCATATAGATCGCCGTCATTCAAGCACAATCATCACCTTGGGTGAACATAGGGCGCCAGTGCCTCCCTCCATACCATGTATCCCTTGCCATTGAGATGCACCCCGTCTATCGAATATGACGGGTCGAGCCCCCCCGAGGCATCAGCCATGGCGCCGTAAATGTCCAGATAGATAACATTGTCATTGTCCGCGAGGGTCCTGAGCCTTTCATTCAGGCCCGGTATCAGTCCGGGCGGGACCGGCGCCTTTTTCTGATCGGTGGGGAGAACGCTCTGGATATATATTTTCGTCCGTGGCGATTCCGCTCGGATCCGGGCAATTATCTTCTTATAGTTTTCTTCTATCCGGGGAATGGTTCTTCCTATTATGAAGTCGGCGCCGCCGATCATTATGAATATCTTTTTCGGCTTCATGGTAATTATCTCTTCCAGCCTGTTCAGGACACCGTCTGTGGTGTCTCCATCGATGCCGCGATTTACGATGCCGCAACGGCCGAACAGCTCGGCCCACTCGCACCGGTCCGTCTGGCTGTCGCCGATAAAAACGATATCGGGTTTCCCGCCGCTTATCGTCGCGAAATGGCTCGTCTTGCTCTCGTAATAGTCGGCACGAAAGGGCCTGGTCATTTTCCGGTAATATTTCCAGCCGGTGACGCCGATGATTCCGGCGGCAAAAAGTATATTAACGGTTATTGATACGGCGCAGATCATCGTCTTTCTTTTCATGGGAACAATCGCCCTGCATTCACAATATTCTTTTCTTTTTACAATAGTTCAGCGCCGATTCGATTTCCAGCTGGTCTTTCAGACCGGGATTTTCATCGATGAAGCTCAAGAAAGAAAGAAATGCCGGTTTGTGATACACTGCAAAATGGACGGCCCCATCATCACCCGCCGCAAGGCTATCGAAGAATGACTGCATCTCGGCAATGCGTTCCGCCACCGCGGCATCATCAATCCCGGCTTCGTAGAGATCCCGGAACTCCTCGATTTCATGGGAAAGGCGGATCGATTCCTCGCCGGTTTTCATCATCTCTTTCTGCCGGATTTCGATCAGTTTCGCCCCGTTCCCTTTTTCATCAGGCCCGGCCAGTGAAGATCCATTACCTTCCTGATCGGGCCCGCCGCTTTCATTCACCGCCCTTTTATCCGTTTTGACCATGTCGGCCGCCAGTACTTCCACCGACTTTCTTATTCGATCAAGTCTTTCATCATGGGTGTCATCGACCCAGCCCTTCCTTAACGACACGGGCCTGAGCCACCTCTGCAGAATTATTATCTTTTCCTGGCAATCGAAAACATCAGAGTTTTTTATTAAAGCCAGGGATTCGTCAAAATTATCGGAATCGAGCATCTTTGATATCTCCGTTTTCACCTCGCTGCCGACACCGGACCCTACGAGATAGCGAGAGACGTCTGCCGCAGCATCCATTTCAGCGAGCAGGTCCAGCAGAGCCATCAGATTTTTTCTCTGATCGGTATCAGCTATATCCCTCATGGTAATGCGCACTTTCGCGGGTTTTTTCCTTTCACGGAAAGAGGCCCTTCGGTGAAAAGACTTGTCTTCAAAAAGCAGCTCATCCTTTACGACAAATTCCTCATTCTCGACCGCCATCGTTTCATCAAGGTCTTCTTCAGAGACAGCGGGCTCCTTTTCGTCAAGCAAGTAGTCATCTGTGTCGCCCGTTCCGGGAGTCGAAGGTTCCGACGGATTATCCTGCTCCAGCTGCCGCCCCTCGTCCAGGAGGAAAGAATCCTCGGGAGGAACAGCGCCGCGCTCTTGTTCTCCCGGCGATTCCTGCGCTGCCCCATCCTCATCAATGCCGACAAGAAGCGCATCCAGCTCTTCTCCGGAAACGATCGCGTTCACCGGAGCGATAGTCTTATTGTCCGGGTCTGCGGCACCTATGTCTCCGGGACTAACCCTGACGCTATCTCCGAGAAGGGCCTCCATATCTTCTCCGGCAATCCCATCGTCAGCAAGCTCTTCTCCCGACACAAGGATTTCCTCCGATAGTTCGCGGAGGTCTTTCTCGTCATGTCCAAGCGAACGGATATCCTTTTCTTCGCCGGGAAGATCGCTTTCGGCCGAAACAGCATTATCCGCTTCGGGTTCCACCGATCCTTCCTCCGCGGCGATTTCTTCAGAATAGTCGTCAAGGAGGGCATCCAGCTCGTCCCCGGAAACGATCACGTTTTCCGGGACGGCCTCCCCGTGGCCAGGGGCGGCTGCCGGGGCATCCGCCTCCCTTTCCCCGGAAACATCATTGATAAGTTCTTCCATAATCATCGTTTCAGCGACATCAACGATAGCGCCGTTTCCATCTGATTCTTCCATGGTGTGAGGTGCATCGGCACCTTCGCCACCGGCCTCATGTTCTTCTTGAATGTCATCGAGCAAAGCGTTTTGTTCTTCCGGGGATATGGCGCCTTGATTGACAGGATCCTCTTCATGCAGCAAATCGATGTCAACGGCATCCTCATCAGATTCTGCAGCACCCGCACCGCTTTCCTGCAATTGCCCTTCAGTTTCTTCTGATTCTTCGCCATGATCAACAGGTGGAGATTCCTCGACGATATCCTCCTCTTGTACGATATCCTCCAGGACCTGCCTTACCCGGTCATCAAGTGAAGCGTCCGCAAGCCACAGGGCCAAGACCTGCTTGACGGTTTCAGCGGCCTTCCTGCTGTTGTAGACCTTCTCGTTCTTGATGTATATCCCCTTAATGATGCCCCTGATTTTGCCCTCATCATCGGGATCGACCGCATCAAGATAGTCGGTTTTTATCATGCGGGCGTATCGTGTAATTGCGTTTTCACTTATATGCCTGTCCATGGTTCGTGGATCAATATTCTTTTCGACGGGTTCATCCCCTGAGTAACTATCGTCATCGGAAGTCGCCATGACACACGATTCGGGCTCCATTTCATCAGAGGGTGCTTTTGTATCGAAATTTCCGACATCCCAGACCAGTCCTGATTCCTCAGCCAGCTGGGGGACATAGTGGCGGAGATCATCATCCCAACCCATCCTCGCTAGCAGAATTTCCGCGGCATCATCACCCAGGCTGCCGTGGAAGCCTCCCATTATCCGCCGAACCATGGAGCGATTCATCTCGGTGTCCTCGCCGAGGCCTTTCTTCATCTGTATCAATGTCGTTTCGACCGCTTTCAATGACTTCGCAAGGGCCGGATTGATGGTGCGCAGAACGAGGTCATAGAATTTTACGACCATGTAATGGCCCTCGGAACCTGCCATTCGCACGATGACCCTTTTCAAGGCACGGGGATCCGGCGTTCCGCCCGCGGCGAGGACGATATTGACATCACGGGCATAAAGGAGATAGCGCTCGGAAAAAAGCCTGTTGACGAAAATATCAGCCACGGCGTTAAGATTGAGATTGGCAAGGACAGGATGGAGGGCCCTCGCCAGCAGTTTTTCGAATTCATAATAGTCTGAAAAGGCTCCCTCTCTCAGCCGTTCGGCTATGCGGCGCGCGAGTCCGCTGCGGGGAATATTGAGAGTGAGGCGGCCGGCTTCGATTAGCTCATCGACAATCTCGGCCCTTTTCCCCGGATTTTTCCTGAACCGTTCAATGAAAAAATCTATTTCGTCGCCCATATTCATCTGTATCATTACCGCATTTTCATGCTTCAATGGCTGACTGGCGTGTGAGTATTATCAAATTAAATAATTACAGTGCGGTCTAACTCCGCCATATTATCCGTATCACGAAATGATGGGACCGTCATCCGGCCTGGTCGGCTTTTTCCGCGCATGGCGTTCGCCGTACGTGGCATAGATGATAAACCCTATAAACATCCAGATCAAGAGCCTCATCCACGTGTCACCGGGAAGCGCAAACATCTGCGCAAGCGAAACAAGGGCCCCCATAATGGGAACAAAGGGCATGAAAGGCGTTTTAAAGGGCCGGTGCAGCTTCGGCTTCGAATATCGGAGGACCATGACGCTTATGCAGACGATCACAAAGGCCAGGAGGGTCCCTATGGAAACCATTTCTCCGAGAAGGCCTATCGGGAACAGACCCGAGAAGAAGACAGCGGCAGCGCCGGTTACCAGCGTGGTTACGTAAGGTGTCCTGTACTTGCTGTGGACCTTCGCGAAGGTCCCGGGGAGCATCCCGTCCTTGGCCATGGTGAAGAAAATCCGCGACTGCCCGTAGAGGAGTACCAGCACCACCGAGGTAAGGCCCGCGATGGCCCCCAGTTTGACTATGGGTCTGAGCCAAAAATAGTCGTCGCCCAGGGAGTTGATTCCCACGGCAATGGGGTCCGGGACTCTGAGCTGGGTATAGCTCACGATCCCGGTCAGGACAAAGGCCACCAGTATATAGAGGATCGTGACAATGGTTAGCGATCCGAGGATACCGATGGGCATATCGCGGCGGGGATTTTTGACCTCCTGCGCGGCCGTCGATACCACGTCAAAACCGATATAGGCGAAAAATATAACACCCGCCCCACGCAGGATGCCGCTCCATCCGTACTCACCGAAAACGCCGGTGTTTTCCGGTATGAATGGCGTCAGGTTGTCCATCTTGATGAAAAATATCCCGAAGCCGATGAAAAGGATTATGACTGTGACCTTTAGTATGACAATGACGTTATTGAAGGAAGCGGATTCTTTTATGCCAAGTATCAGGAGGAAGGTAAACACGAGGACCACCAGTACTGCCGGAAGATTGATTATGGCGCCGGTGGCATACCACCCGAGCTTCGGGTCATGGGCAAAGGGCGCGCTGGAGAGATACGTGGGAATGATGATGCCAAAATCCTTAAAAAAGCTGGTGACGTATCCAGACCACCCCACGGCAACGGATGAGGCGCCAAAGAGATATTCCAGGATCAGATCCCACCCTATGATCCAGGCAAAAACCTTTCCCAGGGTCGCGTAGGCATAGGTATAGGCGCTGCCTGAGACCGGGATAAGGGAGGCAAATTCCGCGTAACAGAGGCCGGCAAATCCGCAGGCAATGGCGGATATCACGAAGGATAGAACGATGGCCGGACCGGTATACTGCGCCGCCACCTGGCCGGTGAGGACGAATATGCCGGCACCCACGATGACGCCCACCCCCAGCATGGTCAGGTGCAATGGCCCAAGGACCCTTTTCAGCGAGTGTCCGTGATCCTGAGTCTCAACCATCAATTCTTCTATCGGTTTTCGCTCGAGGTGCTTTTTTATTCTATGCTTCATAGAGATGGACCACCATTCTATTTGTGTACAAGAGAGAGAATTGTCATTTGACAAAATAGCAATAAAGTATCTATTGACAAGAACAATTTGGTTTTTACACTCATGCATGATATATGATGATTATGGAGCTGGAAACCTATCTTTTCAGTTGAAAAAACCGCCGCAGATGCATTTTTCAATGATATATAAAAAAAACTATTTTTTTCTTGCATAAATTTAACCATTTGGTTAAACACGTCCAATCTATTAAACATAATTGTTACAATCTGAGAGGTTTGATCAATCTATGAATATAGCCCGTTTAGCCATCAAGCGACCCATCCTTATAACCAGTATTGTATTTGTCCTTATCTTTGTCGGATTATTATCTATGAACCGGCTTGGCGTAGACATGTACCCGGACGTCGAATTTCCCTATGTCGTCGTTCAGACAGTCTACGTCGGTTCCTCACCTGAGGAGATAGAGAATCTCATCTCGAAGCCCATCGAGGACCAGGTAAGCTCTATTTCAGGATTGAAGCACTTGCAATCGAGGAACATGGACAGCGTGTCCCTTGTCATCGCCGAATTCAACCTCGACGTCGACCCGAAATACGCGGAACAGCAGGTCAAGGACAAGGTGGACCAGATACGCAAGGACCTTCCCGAAGATATAGAAGAACCTCTCGTGGTATGTTTCGATCCGGCGAGCATGTCGATCGCTCGGATCGCCCTTTCGGCCGACCTGACAACGAATGAGCTTTACGATCTGGCGAAGGAAGAGCTTACTGTCGCACTACAGCAGGTTAACGGCGTCGCGCAGGTTAAGATTGTCGGGGGACGCCGGCGAGAGATACAGGTGGAGCTGGACCGCAATAAGCTGAATCAGAGTAAGGTATCCGCACTGGCTGTCGCAAACGCCATCAAGAGCGCGGGGATGAACATTCCTGTCGGTAAAAACGAAAAAGGCGACAAAGAAACCTCGTTCAGGACCGTGGCACAATTCACGGATGTCAACCAGATAGCCAATGCCGTGGTGCAGTTTTCCGGCGATGTGGGCAACGCTATCTCCGTCAAATCCCTCGGCACCGTAAGCGACGGATCCGAGGAAAGAACAACCTACGGTTACCTGTACGCGCCGATAAACACCACGGCTGAAAAATCAGGTTTCTTCAGTTCAAAAAAGAAAAAGATCAAGCGTGAAATGAAGCCCGCCCTGTTCCTCGAGGTTTACCGGCAGTCAGGGGCCAACACGGTTGCCGTTCTCGACGGAGTTACCGGACGAATAAAGAAGTTGAATGCGGAGATGAAAGACCGCGAAGGCAAGCCGAAGCTCAACCTCATCTATGACGGTGCGAAGATCGTCCGCATGAACCTGGACGAAGTAAAGGTCACGATTATACTCGGCATCGCCCTGGCCATAATCGTAGTGTACCTCTTCCTGGGCAACATACGGTCGACATTAATTACTGGCATCGCCCTTCCGAACAGTCTCCTTGGGGCCTTTATATTGATGTATATCATGGGCTATACCATCAACGTCATCTCACTGCTGGCCCTTTCCCTGACGGTTGGCCTCCTGGTCGATGACGCCATTGTTGTCCGGGAGAACATATTCCGAAAGCTCGAAGAAGGCATGCACCCCATGGATGCGGCTGAAAAAGGGACCACCGAGGTCATGCTGGCTGTCATAGCCACGACCCTCACCATCATGGCGGTCTTTGCCCCCATTGGGTTCCTGGGCGGCATAACAGGCCAGTTCTTCAAACAGTTCGGCTTCACCATTATTTTCGCCATGGCCATCAGCCTCTTTGACGCCCTCACGGTGGCGCCTTTCCTTTCAGCCTACTTCGCCGGTAAAGGCCACGTGGCGCAGAACGTCGTTATCCGCAACTTCGAGCGTTTCCAGCGATGGATGGAATCATGGTACGGCAGGATCATGACCTTTACGCTGGACCATCCGCTTCTCATCATGGGAATCACCACCATCATTTTTGTCGTTAGCCTTGCGACCGCGCCCTTCATCAAAAAGAACTTCATGTCCTCGAGCGATTTCGGTGATTTCAACATATCCCTTCAGCTGCCTTCCGGCACGAGCCTGGACGGTACCAACGAGGTCGCGAATAGGGCGGCAAAGCGTATACTCGAAATTGCCCCTGAAATGAACACGATGTCCATTATCGTCGGCATGAACGCAATGAACACCGCGCAAACCAACTTTGTCACCATGGGCCTCTCCCTGGTCGACATGAAAGACCGCAAACGCACCGCGCCCGAGATTAAGACCGCTATCAGGAATATGCTTTTAAAGGAATTCCGCGATGATCGTCCGAAGCTCACTGAATACAGCCTGGGGAACATGGCGATGTCGGCCTATGTCCTGAACATAGTCGGCAATGACTTGCAAGTTCTTGACGAGTATGCGCAAAAGTTCTACAAAGAGTTACAAAAGAGCCGAGACCTGTCAGACGTCGATATCAGCTCGGAATCCGGCAAGCCCGAGTTCCAGGTCGTGTTTAATCCGAACGAAATGCAGAAATTCGGCGTCATGCCTTCCATAGCCGGCTCCGAACTCCGATACCAAATAGCCGGTGAGGTTGTGGGCGAGCTTCACGCCAAGGGGATCGAATATGATGTGCGCCTCCGCCTGAAGCCTGATCAGCGTGACTTGCGTTCCGCCTTTGAAAATACCAAGGTCCCGAACCAGATGTACCGCATGGTGCCGCTTAAAGCCATAAGCAACGGCGTGGACAAATTCGGCCCCTCCCAGATACTCCGGTATGACCGTTCCCGTGTCGTACAGATTACCGCGAACCTTACGCCCGATGGCGCCATGGGCTCAGCTACGGATTTTTCGATGGATCTCCTCAAGAAAAAAATGCCGCCCCCGAAAGGAATAACATATAACTTTGTTGGACAGGCCGAGGACCTGAAGGAGCTGATGGGAGATATAATGCTCGCCATGCTGCTGGCTGTCATATTCATATACTTCATTCTCTCCAGCCTCTACGAGTCATTCATTACGCCAGTCACAATCCTCATGGCCCTGCCGCCTGCACTTTCCGGCGCGCTTTTGGCACTGTATATTTTCAGTCAGCAACTGAACATGTTCTCCATGATCGGCATGGTCATGCTGATGGGCCTGGTCACCAAGAACTCCATTCTCCTTGTCGACTTCGCCCTGGAGGGATACCGGTCCGGCATGACTCGGAAGGAGGCGATCTACAAGGCCGGCATGACCCGATTGAGGCCGATCCTGATGACCACCTTTGCCATGCTGGCGGGAACACTTCCGATCGCCCTGGGCATCGGAGAGGTATCCAAATTCCGCATGGCCATGGGTATTGCCATCATGGGCGGCCTGATCCTGTCAACATTCCTGACCCTTATCGTGGTCCCGGCCCTTTTCGAATACATCGACATCTTCCGCGAATGGATTGAAAGCAAGTTTCGTCCCTCTTACAAAAAAGAGGAACACAATGTGATGGAAGAGATTGATGAAGAAGAGGAAATAACGGATGAAAACCATGATCCTATTACTATAAAAAGCCTATCCGGCGACCCCGGTCAGGCAGAAAGGCCCAAAGCAAGGCACACGGCCAATCCCGGGAAACCAAGAAGGAAAAAGAAATAAGCCGGCGTCCAACTCCCCGTATAAATTACGGGGAGTTGTCGTTTTAATGATTGACTTATACATCACCCTCTATTAAAAACTTCCAATTTTGTTTTTCAGAACCTAACGTCGCATAATTCTGTACAACTCAATCACACATTTCAAAAAACCTCAGGAGGTAGTTTTACATTATGGCTGACACACATGCATTCGGGATGGCTGCCGAAAAAGGGAGATGGCTATTCGTGGTCTTCGGACTGGTGATGAACCTCTGCCTCGGCAGCGTCTATTCCTACGGGGTATTCAAGCCCCATGTTGAATTCGAATTCAACAAGAAAAAAGCGGAACAGGCCGGAGTCGCCGTCAATTCCATCGACAAGGACCTGCTCAAGGGCATATTTTCGCTCAAAGGGGACGGGGCAGAGAAGTTCTACTCGTCAACAAAAGCCATCACCCCGGAACAGGTCGCGGAGATATTCAAGCTGAAACCTGATGTAGAAAAAGACAAAGTTAAGATTGATAATTTTACCAAGCTGATCCCGGCGCTGGCGGACAAGGACCTTGAGCTTCTCAAGGGCGTGAAAAAAGTCACCTCCCTTGAAGGGAATCTTCCTTTCATGCTGTTCCTTGCTTTCTTCTCAATACTCATGTTTTTCGGCGGGAAGATCATGGAGAAACTTGGTCCCAAGAAGCTCGCCCTCATCGGCGGCCTGATCGTCGGCCTTGGATGGGGTCTTTCATATTTCGCCCAGAACATATACATGCTGATGCTCACCTATGGCGTGGTCGCCGGCTCCGGCGTGGGTCTCGCCTATGGCTGCCCGGTTTCCCTCGGCGCCCGCTGGTTCCCCGACAAGAAGGGCCTCGCGGTAGGCCTCATGCTGGCCGGTTTCGGCGGTTCAGCGCTCCTCACCGCTAACATCGCAAGCGCGCTCATACCTAAAGTGGGACTGTTCACCACGTTCCTCTATTTCGGTGTCGCCTTCGCGATTATATTGGTACTCCTTTCCCTGCCTTACAAGTTCCCTGAAGCAGGGTGGAAACCCGCCGGGTGGTCAGTTCCCGCCGGTGCCGCTGGCGGTACCGATTTATCCGCCGGAGAAATGGTTAAGACCGCCGCGTTCTGGGGCCTTTTCTTTGCATTCCTCATCGGTTCAATAGCCGGACTCATGGCTATAGGCATCTCGGCGCCCGTCGGCCAGGATATTATCAAGGTTACCGCCGCCCAGGCCGCGATGTTCACCGGCATTTTCGCCATATTTAACGCTATCGGCCGTCCTATCTTCGGCACCCTGACCGACAAGATCACGCCGAAATGGGCCGGCGTCCTTAACATGTCCATCATCCTGGTCGTTTCCCTGATCATGCTTTTTGCAGCCGGCGAAGGCACTACCACCGCTTATGTGGTCGCCTTCTGCGGCTTCTGGCTCTGCCTGGGCGGATGGCTCGCCATCGCACCCGCGGCTACCGCTTCCTTCTTCGGAATGAAGAACTATGCTCGGAACTATGGTGTCGTCTTCTTCGCCTACGGTCTCGGCGCCCTCATCGGCGGCCTGATCTCAGGCTTTGCGAAGGACCTTTTCGGAAGCTTCACGGTGGCTTTCTACCCTACCGCCGGTCTCGCGGTGCTTGGCATTATTCTCTGCATTGCGTTGCTCAAGCAGCCTCAAAAGTAATATTCTTTACAAGCATTCGAAAAAGCCGGCACAATGCCGGCTTTTTTTTTGCTGATTAGCGTCCAGTATAAAAATATAATACGCCTTGACAAAGTATCCATATTGAACTAAAATAATTCCAATAGCAGTTATCATGTTGCATGAAGCCGCAAGGGGGAAGCGGATTGCACGATGGCATGGAAATTTCATTTTCATGGATGATAGTTGCCGCACCAACCGTATTTTCTCTTCTCCCCATGAGGGGTAGTAATAAGTTATGCCCCCATCATTTTCAAAAAACCACACTATACTTATGAGGGAGGATACTATGAGCGACGCATATTCGGATAAGCCGTGGCTGAAGCACTATGACAAAAATGTCCCGCCGACCCTGCCATACGAGGAAAAGTCCTTTGCCGAGATGTTCGCGGAAACCGTCGCCCAGTATCCCGACAAGACAGCCCTCATATACATGGGCCGCGCCCTGAGTTTCAAGGAAGTGGATGATCTTTCCAACAGGCTGGCCAATTTTCTCATCGATAGCGGCCTGCGCCCCGATGACGTGGTGGGCCTCCATATGCCCAATATCCCGGCCCACTACATAGCCATTATCGGCGTCCAGAAGGCGGGCTGCGTCTCCACCGGCCTGAGCCCGCTCCTCACGGCAGCCGAGATGGAACACCAGCTCATCGATTCCGGGACCAAGATCGTCATTACCGTGGATATCCTGCTCGAAAAGATCGCCGAAGCGTCGGCCAGGGCCGCCTTCACCACGGTCGTGGTGACTGAAATCGCAGATTTTCTTCCCGGTATCAAGCGGGTCCTCGGTAAGCTCTTGAAAAAAATCCCGACCGCTGAAGTGAAGCCGATCGCCGGCAAATCCATTAAACGCTTCATGGAAATAATGAACCAATCCAAAGCCGACCCGGTCCACGTTAAGCGGGGCTTTGATGACATGATTTTCATGATGTACACAGGGGGCACTACGGGTCCCGCAAAGGGAGCCATGCTGACCCAACGCAGTTACATGAGCAACCGCCGGCAGGTTCTGTCGTGGCTTGACATCAAGCCGGAAGATATAGCCCTGTCTGCCTTCCCGCTCTTCCATATAGCCGGCCTGGCCCTGGGCGGATTCACCATCACCGACGGCAACACCCAGATCTGCGTGCCCAATCCCCGGGATTCCCATTTCATCATTGAGGCGCTCAAGGCATACAAGCCTACGTTCGTGGTAAATGTCCCCACGGTCTACTTTGAGCTTTTAAAGCAGCCCGCCTTCAGGAAGCTTGACCTCAAGGAGCACCTGAAATGGTGCCTGAGCGCGGCAGCGCCGTTCCCCGCGGAATACATCAAGGACCTGGAATCGATCATCGGGAACCAGAATTTTATAGAGCTCTACGGCATGACCGAGATGTCGCCCGTCATGATCTGCAACCCGCGATTCGGCGTAAAGAAGCCGACCTCCATCGGCATGCCCCTGTCCGACACGCTGGTCAAGCTTATCGACCCCGAGACGGGCCAGCCCGCCAAGCTCGGCGAGCCCGGAGAGATCGTGATAACGGGGCCGCAGATCATGAGGGGTTACTACAAGAAGCAGGATGAAACCGATAATGCCGTCAGGGACGGCTGGATGCATACCGGCGACGTGGCGTACATGGACGAGGACGGTTACTTCTATATCGTGGACCGGGTCAAGGACATGGTCATCGTATCCGGCTTTAAAGTCTTCACAAGGGAGCTCGACGAGGTGCTTGCGAAGCACCCTGATATAGCCATGGCGGCCTCGGTCGGCATTCCCGACCCGGAACGACCGGGATCGGAGCGGGTCGGTATCGCCGTTGTGCTCCGCCCGGGCATCGCCAAAAGCGACGAACAAAAGACGAAGCTCATCCAGTATCTTCGCGACAACGTGGCGCCATACAAAGTGCCGAAGGTCGTCGAGTTCATGGACGAGCTCCCTACCAGCGGCGTCGGGAAGATCCTGAAGCGGGAGATCAAGAAAATGCTGACCAATCGCTGATTTTCATTAGCCTTAGAGGATCCTGCATCCGGCATTCAGCGTAACCGCCACTGACTGCAGCGGCTTTCCGGCTGTGAAGGTTATGCTGTAACTGATATCGGCCCCTATGAGTATGCCCTGCCATATATCATAGTAGCAGCCTGCGGAAAGACCGAAAATATTAACGTATTCCACGATACGTTCTTTCAAAAACATAAAATATGGGTTCCTTGATCTATATTCGATGCGCGACATGCCGTCCCAGATGCGGCCATAGAGGGTCAATGTGTTCCAGGGCATTTTAAAGTGATGCCGGTACACAAGACCGGGATAGAACTGCATCAGGACGATTGTCGAATCATACCTGAATTGTATATGATCTCTCTTCATCATGGTATACCGGAAATGAAGCTCCGGGGAAATCCCCGCAAGATTGAGCGCATATATTCCCAGGGCCCATGAAAAAAGATGTGATGGTGTGAACCTCTCTCCATAATCGGCCACCGGTATATGGCCGCCGTAGCCCGCGAACATACCGATGTATTCCCTGTCTTTCCATCCAGGGGAAGACATCTTTTTATTACTATCGTTTCCTCGGGCCGGCTTCTCTTTCATCCGGTCATTCCAGTCAACCTGCCCCTTCATTGTAGAGTTGCCTTCTTTTATTTCTCCGGTTCCACCGTTGATTTCTGTATTTTTAACGTCAATGGGATCCTGCGCAAAACCGTTAGTATGATAAACAAGCGCAGTGATAAGAATGATGGATTGAATGAGAGCTTTATTCATGATAATCGCCTGAATGTTGTGTGATATTTATACTGCGCAAATCCGCCAATTCACCGCCGGTATCCACAGGTGTCATGGAAGGCACCTTCCTGTTCCGACTATCCCGTACATGGTCTAACATGACACCGGCGGGACCATATAATCCGCCTGTCTTATACACCAGGTACGAAAAAAGGATGATCAGGTAGAGGGCCATGACAATGCCCATCCCGGTAAGGAGATACCGGGTACTCCTCTCGCGTGCCTTTATGAGCTCATAATGATTCTTCACGGCTGTCATGCTGCGAGCATGGTCCCGGAGAACCCTATCCGAACTCACGGTGACGCCGGAGTCATTGGATCTCCTGGAATACTCGAGAAAGGATTTCACGATGGCATCCTGCGTTGCGATCGCCTTCCCGAGATCCTCGGCCCGCCTGGCACTGCCTCCGGACAGGTTATCACCGGCCGCTGCCACCGTCATTACAACAATGACCGCGTACGTGGCCAGGGTCAGCGCAGACACTTTCACGGCAAGTCCGAACCTGGATTTTTTGTTGACGAGCATATTATTCATGAAATTACGATCCCTCCCGGCCCCGGCCATCTGTTATTAAAATCTATACCGCACTCCCGCCTGCGCGCCGGCGTACAGAGCGATGTCGCTCCTCTCGAAAAATATGACAAATTCGGGCGCAAGGATAATGGCGAAATCGCCCGGAAGAACGATATTGCCCACGATTCTAGCTCCTATCTCCGGGTGCAGATAGCGTTTCCTGCAGCCCCTTGTTATCCCGGCGAACCTGGCAAAGGAGACCTGGCACCCGGCTCCGACCATGGGGCCGATCCGTAAATATTTCCCCGCCGGAAATGTGATTCCCCAGAGAAGCATTACGTCAAAGGAGCTGTAGAAAGCCGTTCCTGGGGTCTTGAAAGAATGAAAAAAATACCTGCCCCTTATCATGAGCACATCGCCGTCCAGGAATACCCGTGAAATCCCCGCATCGAACCCAGTGCCGCACCCGGCCTTCAGGATGTTACTTAGCTTCCCCACCGGAAATATTGCTGCTCCGAACAGGGTGATCTCCACATCGTGCCTTAACGGAGTTGCCGGTGCCGAATCGAGATACGCTTTCAGCGCCGATGACAATCTCCTGGCGATAGCGTATAGTCCCTGCCTTCCGGTTTTCTCGACGAGGTTATACACGATTTTTTTCCGTGAGGCGCCGTATATAGAGAATTTACAGTGATAGCGATCTTCCCTGACCACTTCCCGAAGATAGGGAAATGCCGCCCCGTCAATGGAGCGGCCATGGTCCCGGGTGTTTTTATCGACCGATCCGGTCAGTACGATGTCAGCTGACAGCATGCCGCCACATTCCCCGGCGCAGATCGCTGCATGGCCTGGCTTGGCTCCCGGCTTCAGTCCCCCTCCCGCCGATGCCCTATCAACCGGAATAATCACGATCCCGGGAAGCGAGCCGATCTCTTTTACCAGCAGTCCGGTTATAAACGATCTTTCTTCGCCTCCGCAGTTTGTCACTCCGACGACAAGGGCGACAGTTCTTTGCGGCGCCTCATGCCTACCCATTCCCGCCGCATCTCTTCCTCGCGCCCGCAACGGCGCGACTGCAAAGGCATAGAACACTACCAAAGAGAATAGTACCTTAATGCATTGATGACTGTAAGAACCGTCCCTTTTCATTTATTAAACCTGAAAAAAACGTCCGCGTTTACCGCCCAGAAATCTATCGACGCTGAATAATCATTCTTCATATAGCCGGTGACAAGGTACGTACCGTCGCAGCCGGGAACAATGGAAAAGGCCTCTCCATCCCCGGGATTGACGATGGTTTTTCTTTCCAGCCCGCCCCCTTCAAAACCAACCCTGATCACAAGCGGGTTTCCATAGAAGTTGTTTGATGACGTTTTGCCGACGGCAAAGATTCCCTCCGGGGTGATGCACATACCGTTAATCGCTTCGTCGTCACCGCCGCCGTTCACATCATTACAGTCCCAAACAACGGAGCCCCTTGAATCGATCCGCATCATACGCGCCCGGACGCGGCCCTTATCCCTGTCAGTGGAATATCCCCCGAGGATGAACCCGCCAGCCACGTCTTTAATGGCCGTGTCGAAGGTATCCTCGCCGGGCCTGCCGTAAAAGCGGCTCCACCCAGGGGAGCTGCCGGAGACGGAAAGAATATTTCCGGAACCGTCGATCATAAAGGCCCAGGAGTCCATATCTCCCGAACCATCCGGCCTGCCGTGGCCCGCCACAAAGTACACACCTGGACAGGCTTCAATTACCGCGCTACCCCGGTCATTGCCGCCGCCGCCATAGGATTTTTCGAAAAGCACTGAACCGGCTTCGCTGATCCCCACAGCATAGGCGTCCTCTTCCGCGGTTTCGGTCTCGGTTACGCCGGTGAGGACCAATTCCCCCATGGAGCCCTGAATCAGCGAGTTCGCCCGGTCGTCTCCGGCGCCGCCGAAAACATGCTCCCGGTTCGATACGACATTCCCATCCCGATCGATGATGATCAGCCAGGCATCCTTTCCTCCATGGCCCCTGGAAGAGGTATATCCTGCAGCCGCATAATTATGGGCCGTTGTTTCAATTATTGAACGGATCTCCTCTTCACCACACCCGCCATAGTAGCGGTCCCATATCACATTACCGCCGCTGTCGATTTTCACCATCCTTCCGTCACGGCTGAAGGATCCGCTCCGCAGGGAATACCCATACCCCGCCAGGAGATACCCTCCGTCCGATGTGGCGCAGGCGCTGAATGCCCTCTCTTCCAGACCGGTGCCGTAGGTGCGCCACCACAGGGACGCCCCCGCCATGAAATCGACATCCGACGCCCTTCCTTCCACTGCCAGGTCCCTGGCCGGCGGGTACATGCGATATCTTTGCCCGGACGGTGTCACCGTGTAGTTCCCCGGAGATGGAAGCAATGCTATGTAACGGCCCTCCCTGTCCGTGATGACCGTTACATTCGCCCCGTCCCCGCCGGTTACGGTGACGGTCACTCCCTCGATGCCGGATCCGTCCTTCAGAACCCTGCCGGAGATGATGCATCGTGATACTGCCTTTCCTTCGTCTGGTCTGAAGAGAAAGACCATCTGATTGTCCATTGACGCCTTCGCCTTGTCCGCTATCATGCTTTCGCAGGAAACAATGGGCAGGATCATTGGCATTACCATTAATATGTGATATAGTTTCATATCATGGAGCCTCTCCTCGCCGCTCAATACAAATCACCATGGCAGTTCCGGAGAACCTCCTTCTACGGGAACATCTGTTATCCGATGTATCAGGCCTTCGCTACTGTAAAAAGTTATATTAACCGTACCTGAAATATGGACCGTCTTCCATTGGGCGAAAGCTCCCACATAATCCCCGACCCACAGATCATCAGCAACAAGGAGTGAATTGAACGACACGGGCAACCTTGCCTCGTTGGCAATCTGGTTGCCGTTTAAATCCGATTCGGTTCTTATCACAGTGCCGGAGACCGTATATCTGACGACTCCCTCGGGATTGTTAATATTCACCAATGACAGATCTGCATACCACCTTGTTCCACGCTGAAACAAAGCGCTCCATTCAAGGGACGGACTTCCGAAACTGAAGTCTGTGCCCGTGACAAACTCTTTGGTTTCAGAGTCAACGCCTCCATAGCCATCACGGTTTACTCCGCGCATCCTCACCAGGTAGGTTCTCCATGGCAATAACTGTTGGGTCGCATACACCAGGGGGAGCGGATTAGCATCAGCGGCGGTATCATGGCTTTCCCAAATGGTCACGGCGGGATCTGTCACTTTCCATTCGATCAGATAGTGATGGGCGCCTTCACATTGGATATTGTGAATGCCAATGCGCCTGTTGTTCCCCGGATTCTCCCCGAGATCGAAAGTCGGCGCGCCCGGCGCCGTGCAATCGGGCACTCTCACCGGCCTTACCAGGGTTGCGTCATCACCGGTTTTCACCTCGATATTACCCGCACCGTCCCAGTACGACGGCTCGCTTCTTCCATACTTGTTATAGCCGATCACCGCGACCAGATATCTTTGACCGACCGCAAGATCCGGAATGACTTGCCGAAACAATTGACCCGGGATTGACTGCGACGGCTCCAGGGAGATCCTGTCCCAGCTCAAGGGGCTTTCACCGAAAGTTATATAGGGGGCGCCCTGCACGCCGGGATTGACCATGCGATAATATATCTCGTAGCTGTCGGCAAACCGCGAATTTATATTGCTCAATTGTATCATGCCGCAGCTTCCCGCCACGGTATACCTTGGGAGATCGACGGCATTGGCCTGCATGTCCGGGAGTTTTTCCGCAAGGGAAGCCCGGATGTCGAATTTCCGGTACTCCACCGGGGAAAAGAAGTAATCATCCAGATTCGCCCCGTTGAAACCGACCGCCGCGGTGAGATTATGTTTCAGCGTCTCTTCGATGTTGGAAGCGTCAGTGGTATCGTTATCCACGACCAGGTTCAGCCAATCCAATACGGGAGCCATGCTGTTATCGGGCAGGAATGCCGGCTGCGCCTTAGACCAGAACGTGTCCCGGTACACCATATCGGCCGGAGTCCTGATGTAGAGATCCACCGTTTCACGTCCGCCGAAAAAGGCGTTGTGGCTGTTGGCGAATTGCTTCGAGTATTCGTCATTTGTCCCGGTGGGCGCCTTGAAGAAAATGTGGAACCTCTGGGTGTCGTAATCGACATAGCTATGAAACCTGCAGTCTATCGTCTTTTCACCGTACACATCCGCGGCGGCCCTGTCATTCCCCTCGAGCTTGAGGCGGCACCACCCGTCCCCATTGTTGAAGTTCACCTCGAGGTCTATGGCATTGACATCGAATAGTTTTTCGCTCACGGCTGGTTTGTAAATCCTCTGGGCTGCGTAGCGGTCATGGGCGAGGGTGACGAACTGCAGCTCGTTTTCGGCCATCCTCGGGCCCAGGCCGCAGGCGTCGCTGTTGTTGTTGAGAGCGTACACTTCTACCTTGTACACCCCCGGTTCCCCGATCTCTCCGGGCGGATTGGTCATCTGTATCCTGTTCAATCCCCTGTGTCCAATGAAATCCTTTACCGGCACGGTATCTTCTTTCAACGGCGGTTCATATCCGTTGTGAGAATAGTTATATGGCCCTTTTACCTTGATGATGAAGTATTCGGTGTATTCCGCGTCGGCCACGCGGACGTATATCCAATTGTCCGCGAGCCCGGCGGCGCTGAAGGTGAAACCGTGCCTGCCTCCCGGCGCCGTGCAATTCTGCGAATCAGATTGGTACTCCACCGCATAGACATGGGCAAAGGCCTCTTCTTTTTTATTGTTCATGCTGGCCGTGTACACCGGCACTCCGTTGATCGTTCCCAGCGCCGTCACATTGACCACATACTCAAGGCCGCCCTGCGAGAGAAGGCTCCCCTGGACCAGGCCGATCCCCCGGCCGTCGGAGTCGACGGTTCTGCTGTGAATGAACACCTCCCCGTTGTTTCTGGCCAGCTCTTCGGCGCCCAGCACGATTTTTCTCCATTGTGCTTCATTGGCGTTTCTTCTGAATTTTATCTCGTATCGCTGCGCGTTCTTTGATTCATTGATGGTGACCTTTATATTATTGAACCCTCCCTCGGCATAATGGGAAAATTGCGCCGGGATCCCTTCGGCCGCTTTTGCATCACTTTCCAGCGTATAGTGATTGTTCACGCCTCCGCCTTGAAGAAATCTCGAGTTATTGGCGAACAGGAACCTCGAATCGGTGAGATTCAATTCCAGGTGCACCACGTCGTTTTTCACGATCCTGCCGAGATACCTGGACCGGGCAAACTCGCCCTCGTTGGTAAGCCTGTTCCAGCTCGTGCCCATGGTGAAGTATTCCCTGGACTGCACCGGAGTGAAAGAGCAGGCCTTGAAGTATTCATTGTAATCGCGGATGTCCATGCATATGATCTCGTAGCGCTCCCCGGCCCAGATAGGATCGTTTATATCACCCTCAAAATAACGGCCGTTGTGGAGTATGATCCAGTACTTCATTTTCATCAGCTCTTCCCGTTCGAGGTACTCGTTTGGATTGTAGGTTGAATTGTCCATGACGTCGAAGGGATTGTACGCCCTCAGGGGGCCTATCCGCCTGATCGTCTCAATCCTGCGGGTCTGGTTGTATTCATCGACATAGGACTTCACGTAGGTTTCGAAGAGCCGCCACTGGTTCCCCTTTTTATTGGACGAATACGCATACTCCTTCTGATTATCAGCCTCGGGGATGAACCCTTCCTTCCATTTCAAACCGGTATTCTGTACTGTCAGGATATTGCCATTTGTGTCAGCCTCCCATGTTTCCCCCCGGCCGATGGAATCGCCGTAGATGTTAAACAGCGCCTTCTTTAACGATATGCCCGGCGTGACGGTGCCGTCCCCGGCCACGTCGAAGGCGGCCACGCGGTAGATCTCCCTGGTGTTGGCCCCCACGATCTTGATGAGGGCGGTCCTGGCCTTGGCCGTCTCCTCCACGATTTTGAGATTGTCGGCCCCGGGGTTGTAATTGGAATCATCAACCCTGGTCATGTCATAGTTGACCACGGTGATCTGGGGCATGTAGCCGTTGGCAAGGGCCTGCTTCACCTCAAAGGTGTTGAGGCCGCTCACCTCGATAGTATAGGGCCCCAGCTCCTCGTCGCCGTAGATCTCCTGGTCGAATTCGCTGTAGTCGTCGTTGCGGAGCCGGAAGGTCTTCACCGGCAGAATTGCCCCTCCCGCTGTCCTGAAAGAGAGAGTGCAGATGACATTGCTGATCCGCACCGGCATGTTCACCGTGTCGTTCTTGATGTAGAGACCGGCGCGCACAAAACCGGCATTGGGCCCAACTTCATAGGTTTCCTTGGTCTTTTCGCTCTTGCGGAAATTGGTGGTCATGGTCTGGATCTTTTCGTCCCTGAACTCGATGCCGTTCCGGTCCAGGTTGTCCGCGTAGTCCACGTCCTGGAACACGGTCTTTTCCGACATGGTGGATTGAGCAAACTTGCTTGATATGCTGTAATTCTGGCTGTTGCTTGATTTTGTCGATGTACTTGTTGAGGAATTCGCAGCGGCAGCGCCACCCATGGGGCTAATAACAGGGAGTCCAATATTTACACTCAGATCAGTTTCAGTTGAGTGTGAATCGCCATAAGAGAAGGCGTCGCCATTATCAGTGGACTGGCTCTCCTTTGTCACATAGGGGGTCGTCTTGGTATTCATCTGGGCGTAATGCCTGTTCTCCATGCTGTTGGCGATGGTCTGCTTGGTATCGCTATTATCGATCACTTCGGTGTAATTTTCACCGGTGGCGGTCTCGCTTTTGCGAAGCTCCATGACAATGGGCGTCGTTATGCGGGTAACGACGCGGGGGTAATCAGCCACCATGGACCCTGACATGACTTCCAGGTCGTTTTCCACTCCGTCGCCGTCCCAGTCATTTTCAACCCTTACGCCCGTCGGGTCGGCGTCCACCACGCCCATGGCGTAACGCGGTATGGAAATCCCCAGGGGGGCGCTGAAGATCGGGTGAAGTCCTCCCGCCGGCTTGAGGGTTATCTTCCCCGAATTGCAAGGATCTTTTTCGTCACTGTCATGATTCTGCGGATCAACCGGCTGCGGAGCAGCGACCGGACCGATGGTGCCGGGATCAACATCCTCGATCATGAGTGGAGTCGCTTTCTTACCCAGAAAATCATTCTTGCCGCAGCCCTGGACTATAACTACCGCTGTCACTGATAGAATCGAAACAAGAGTTTTACATAATCTTATGTTCATACTTTTACCCTCATTTATACTATTCCCGATCATTTTCAGCGATCAGACGCGTCAATGATATGGAGGAATCCTTTTTTTCCGCGAAGGCATAGGTCGATCCTTGCGGTATGTAAACCGTTAACGGCATTCTATTGCTTTTCAAAGGGAGCCCGGACGATTTGGTCTTATCTTTAACTTTTAAAGATTACATCCGGCCAATGATTGATTCATCCTTCTACAAGGTGGTAACGATTTGCGGATTATTTTGACAAAATTTTTTATGAGGTGGTCCTTTTTTTTTGAACCGCAATAGTGTGGTTTATATTACCAAGAAAAAATCAACATTGGTTAATTTTTATTTGACACTCTGGTTTTTTAACAGCTCCATATAAAATCATGTAACAGAATTATTTATAGGGAAGAATCATGAAACGAATACTGCTTTTTATCATGGCATTATCAACAGTTACCGGCTGCAAATCGCAGGCAGACAAGGATTTCGCGAAATTAATTAAATTGTGCAATAATGACCGTTACAGCGAAGCTATTCAGTTCGCCGACACCTGTATAACAAGGTACCCCGACGAATACAAATTTTATTCCGAACGGGGATTCTGTCATATCCAGAGCAGGAACATTGAATCCGCCCGGGCGGATATTGAAAAATGCCTTCAGCTAAAAAGCTCCTCCACGCGCTGCATGGCCCTCATGGGACTCGTCAATGAAGCCGAAGGACATTTCGACGCGGCGGAAAATGATCTTAAAACAGCTATCGCCCGCGAGTATGCCAAGTCCAGCAAATCACTATACTACAGATACCTGGGAGACTTTTATTATAGGTCAAAAAAGGACGTCCCAAAATCCATTGCGCAGTATACTGAAGCCCTGAGGCTCAACAAGCGGAATGGCGCGGCCTACTACAATCTGGGATCTGTTTTCTTTGCCGTGAACGAAAAAGAATTCGCCGAGCAACGCTGGCTGAAAGGCCTCAAGATAGCCGATTATGATGAAACAAGGTTCAAGCATATGACCTTTTACGGCCTGGCATATCTCTATTTTGAAAGAAGGGACTACTGGAAAGCCAAGGAGATGATAAAAAAAGCGCTGGAACTGGCTCCAAGCAACGAGCAGTATCTTCGCTTTTCCAAAACAATTACCGAACAATTGAAATCATAGGAACTCATGGCGCCCATAATCACCACCACCATCACCTGCGTCAAGTGCGGCGGGTCCATCACCGGCGGCGACAAGCAGTACCTGGTCGTCTGTCCCTACTGCGGCGTTGAATACCAGCTCTCCATCTCCGCTGTCGTCGTCGATCATATAGACATCGAGGAGAAGATCAAAACCCTTGTGGCCTGCGCGACCGACGGAAACCAGAGGGAACAGGCGGAGGCGTGCCTTGAGCTGGCGAAGCTGAATGACGCCCGCGTCGTTGCCCCGGCAATCGCGGCCTATAATACCCTGAGCTCACGGATGGATGACTATCAGAAAAACCAGCCAGCGATACTGGCCCTGGGCGACATCATCAAGAACATCAGCGATCCGGCCGCGTCGAAGGTCCTCATCGAAATAGTCAAGGATACAAAAAACGGGGCGCGCCAGCTGGCTATTTTCGCACTGAGGAACATTGGAGATCCTTCTTCGACGGACACCCTCATCGAGGTGGCCCGCGATCCAGACCAATACATCCGCTGCGCGTCTCTGGAAGCCCTGGGCAGGATCAAGGATGCCAGGATCCCGGCCATACTCATGGCCGCCCTTGATGATAAGAATTATCATGTAAAACGATCGGCCATAGTGGCGCTGGGCGATCTCCGATATGCTGCGGCCGGGGAGCGGATCCTCGGGATATTCAAGAATTACTCGGAAACCGCCACTGACAGCGGCATGCCCTGGGTTCAGGTCCGGTGGTGGGCGGCCCATGCCCTCGGTCAGCTCGCTTACGAGCCGGCGGTCAAGCCTCTCATCAAGGCACTGAACGACAATGACATGGACCTGCGCAAAGCGGCCGATGCCGCCCTGATGTACATCAGCGGCGCTTCCCGCAACGAGGAATTAAAAGGTCAGATTAAAAAGGCCCGTGATGAATTTGCGAAAGAGAATTCATGTTAATCCTATTCCCACCGCAGCGCTTCAATCGGGTTGAGCCGCGACGCCTGCACGGCCGGCCACAGGCCGAAACCGACGCCGATCAGCACCAATACCACCGTTGAGAGCATGATGGCCGATATCGACACCTTGATAGACCACTGCGCCATCAGCGAAATCAATACCGATATGGCAACACCCAGTGTTATGCCGGCAAGGCCGCCCGTAAGGGTCAGGAGCGACGATTCTATGAGGAACTGCACCAGGATGTCCTTTCGCCGGGCCCCGATGGCCTTGCGCAGGCCGATCTCCTTGATGCGCTCCTTCACCGAAACCAGCATGATATTCATGATGCCGATGCCGCCCACCAGGAGCGAGATGGCCGCCACGATGCTTAAAAGCAGGCTCATGGTTTTCGTAGTCTGAGACAGCATATCCCGTATCTCCGACATGTCGCGGATCTCGAAGGATTCTTCGTCATCCTGGTCCAGCCGGTGGCGCTTGATGATAAGATTTCTGATGACATCCTGGGACTCGTCTATCATAGTCTGGTCCTTGATCTCAACGTCTATGGAATCGACATATTCCTTGCCCAGGACACGGTACATCGCCGTGGTCACCGGTATCACGATGACATCGTCCTGGTCGAACATGAAGGACGTTCCCTTGACCGGCAGTATCCCGATGATCTTGAAATTGATCCTGTTGATCTTGAGGCTGCGGCCCACGGGATTGACCGTGCCGAAAAGCTGCTTGACGACAGTCGCCCCGACGACCGCCACCTTGCTGCGCGAACGTACCTCCTCCTCGGTGAAAAACCTGCCGCTGATCGGGACCGCGGCCTTCATGGCCGCGTAGTCTATTCCTGTTCCCCATATCTGGGTGTTCCAGTTCTTGGTGGCATAGACCACCTGGCCGCGGCCCATGACCGCCGGGGAGACCCGTTTTACCTCGCTCAGGCGGGCGATCTCCCTGGCGTCATCGAGGATGATCTTGGTGACCAGACCCGACTGGAGGGCCACGGGGCCCTGCCGGCGCGATCCGGTGCGCACGGTGAGAATATTGGAGCCAAGGGAGCTCATGCTCTGCTTTATGGAATCCTTGGCGCCCTCTCCCAGAGCCAGCATCGAGATCACGGCCGCCACGCCGATGAGGATGCCCAGGATCGACAAAAGGGAGCGGAGCTTGTGGGTGACAATTGCCGAAAAGGCCTGGCGCATGTAGTCGGTGAATTCAGCGGTGCCGAAGGTGGAATGTTTCTTGCCCAGGATATCCCTGATGGAAAGCGTGTTTTTGCCTTTGACCCCGGACTTATTCTTGTTGACCCGTTCGTCCGACATAATAACGCCGTCCCGCATCCGTATGATCCGCCTGGCATGCTCGGCGATTTCCATCTCGTGGGTCACCATGACGATGGTGATCCCCTCGCTGTTCAGCTCCTCCAGGAGGGTGATGATCTCATCTTCGCTCTTCGTGTCCAGGTTGCCTGTTGGCTCGTCGGCAAAGATGATCATCGGCTTGTTGACCAGGGAGCGGGCGATGGCCACCCGCTGCTGCTCCCCTCCGGAAAGCTCGTTCGGGAAATGGCTCTCCCGGTGTCCCAGCATGACCTGCCGCAGCCTGTTCGTCGCCTCGGTTTTGAAGTCCCTCTTGCCGGCGTAGATCATGGGCAGCCCCACGTTCTCCATGGAATTCATGCGGGGAAGCAGGTTGAACTGCTGGAACACGAACCCGGCGATATGGTTTCGCAGCATGGAAAGATCGTCGTCGCTCAGCGTCGTGATATCGTCGCCCATGAGAGAATAGGTGCCGGTATCAGGCTTGTCCAGAAACCCGAGAATGTTGAGCATGGTCGATTTTCCGGAACCGGAATGGCCCATGATCGCCACGAACTCGCCCTCCTCGATGGTGAGGGAAACATTATTGAGGGCGTGGACCTTTACCTTGCCCGTATCGTATATCTTGGAAACATTTTTCAGTTCGATCATGGTTCCTCGTCAGCGCGCCTTTTTCCGCTGCGGCATGAATGGATTGGTGCTTTTTTTCGCTTCAAGGTTGATCCCCGTCTGGGCCAGTATGGCTATCCTGGCACTGGTATCAATGCCTGAAATCACTTCCGTATTCTGGTCGTCGGACATGCCAGTCGTGATCAGTCTCTTTTCAGGGTCTTTTGTATCCTTGGTAGCGATCCATACGTATGATTTCCCCTTGTCCGACACAATTGCGTCCGTGGGTATCAGGAGGATGTCTTCCTTCGCTTTTTCGATGATATTCACATTGGCCGTCATGCCGGACCGGAACACCTCGGGCACCCTGTCCGGTATTATGTTCACCTTGTACATGGTCACATTATTGACCGTTGTCGATTCATATTCTATGAGGTCCACCCTGCCGCTGACATTGACATCGGGATAGGCGTCAAGGCTGATGGTGACGCGCTGTCCCTCCTTCACCCTGCCGATGTCCGTCTCGTCCACGTCGGCCTTGACGATAAGACGGTCCGAGAGGACCATGATGGCCGCAGTGGTCAGCACCGCCTGCCCGGGCTCTATGCTCCGGTCAATCACCGTTCCATTGATGGGGGCGATTACCGCTATCGGCTTGTACGCGTCCTCCCAGTATTTAATGGATGCCGCTCCCTGTGCCCGGGCCGCGTCCATGAGGGCCGCCCTCTCCGTCGAGCTCATCCAGCCGAGTATCTGACCCTTGCGCACCTTCTGGCCCTCGACGACGAGAACGCTTTCCATCCTCCCGTTGACCTGGGGCTTTATCTCCAGTCGGTTATAGGGCAGGACTGTTCCCGTGGCGGAAACCGCCTGGTTGATGGTGCCCACATGGGGCGTTACGATCCTGGATATGGCGACGGTCTTGCCGTTCTTTTTTATCGCAAAAATAGCTATAATCAATATGACCGCCGCAGCGGCTGAAATGATCAGTATCGTGTTCCGTTTATTTGTCATATGCCAGCGTCTCCCCTTTTGACTGTATCCATTGCGCCTCGGCCAGCAGCCGGTTGGCCTGGGCGTCGAGATAGCTTTGCTTCATCTGGACCAGCTGGTCCTCGATCTGAATCCATATGTCGAACACCACCAGTCCCAGCGAATATTCCGCCTCCGCGATCCTGGCCCGCTCCTCCGCGGCGGCAAGGTACTTGCGCTGCACCTCCACCGCGTCAATGGCGTTCTGCCAGTCAATCCATTTTTGCTGAAGGTCCGTCAATACCTGGTCCCGCGCGGTCTCCTCGTCCGCCTTGAGCTTGCGCGATTGCGCCTTGGCCTGCTCCAGGTTATAGTAATTATTCCCGCCCGTGAACAGTGGCATGGTGGCGGACAGGCCCGCTTTCAGGTTCACGGCGTCTGTCTTGCTTCCTGTCGTTTCCGAGATGGTCCGGTCCGCGCTGCCGGTGGCGCTGATCACCGGGAGGAAGCTGGCTATTTTCGATTTTTCCATATATCCCGCTGCCTCCCTCTGCTTCCTGGCGCTCAGGACAGACGGATGTGATTTCACTATCGAGTTGAAATCGGGCTTTTCTTTCACCGCCGTTTTATCCAGGAGGTTACCCTGTGCCCTTATGTCCATGTGGGAATAGATCCCCATTACATTCAGAAGGGCCCGCTGGGCCGCGATGATGTTTCGCTCGGCCTGCTTCATGGTGTATTTCGCCTGTTCCAGGTTCGCTTCAGCGTTAAGGAGCGACCCCTTGTGCTCCCTTCCCGCCTGGTAACGCATCTTAACCAGGTTGTAGTTCTTCTTCCTGATCTCGATGATCTGCTTCGATATATTGACCGCGTCCTGCGCCTTCAGCAGCTTTACGAAGGCGGTCCTCAGCTCGAGGCGGACCAGGGACGATTTTATATGATATTGCAGGAGTGAATCGTCCGCGGCGCTCTCCGCCGCCTTGATGTCGTAAATGGTCTTCATGCTGTCGAAGATCAGCTGCTTTCCGCTGACGCCGTAGGAAAATGAATTGGTTATGGTCGAATCCGATTTGCGCATGTCCTGAATGTACTGGCTCTGGGACCAGGTTATTTTTTCCTTATTGGCGGTCTTTGAATTATCGAAGGATTTTGCGGTATTGGCCGCGGCGCTGGCGCTTATTTGCGGAAGATAGGCGCTCCGCGCAACGCCAGTGGCCGCCCTGCTTTTACTCACCGCCTCCAGGGAAGACTTCAAAGCGGGATTGTTCAGATGCGCGTAAATCACGCATTCCTCCCAGGTGACCTTTTCCTGGCCGAACGCAACCTGCGATGCTGCGGCCATGATACTTGATATAACAACTGTTTTGATACTCAATCGATTCATTTTCGCACCGTTTGTATAATCTGGAATCAGCCTCTTTTCCGGGTTACTGATTTTTAACTTACATTGGCCCTGACGGCCCGTAGTATTTCCTCCATCTTGCGTAAATCCTTCTGATCCAGGCCCGCGAAAGCCTTTGCGTCCACCTCGGCGATTATTCGCCTGAACATTTCAATCTTCTCCCTGCCTGATCCCGTTAAATAGATCTTGTAGGCCCGCCGGTCCCCCGAATCTGCCTTGCGGCTGATAAGGCTCTTCTTTTCAAGATTGTCCAGGATGCGCGTGATGGTCGGCTTGTCCTTCAATGTCTTCTCCGCGATCATGCTCTGGGAGATTCCTTCCGACTCGCCGACGGCATTTAGGACGGCGCCCTGTTCCGGTGTGATATCGTATCCATATTCCTTGATCTTCCTAAGCATGAGGATCCTGATCCGGGTCATGGTGGAGGCTATGATGAATCCCATCGATTGCTCGATTACCGAGGGAGGCCTTGTTTTCTCCAGGTGTTCAAGGAACTTCAGCTGTTCGTCAACGGAACCATGAAAACCGTCGGGATGTGTCAAAGATTGTTTTGCTTTTTTCATTGGCAGCCATATCATAGTTGTTTATACAACTATTATATTAACAATTATTTATATCGTCAACTATTTTGTTGTTTTTTTTGATAGAATTGCCTGTATGACCCTGGAAATGGCAAAAAAACCTCAAAAAAAAAACCCGGCTTGATAAGCCGGGTTTTAATGAATTGTCATTCACGATAAATTAGCTGATGGGCTTGACTGAAACAGCTCTCGGGCCTTTTTCGCTATTTTCAATTTCAAACTCAACTCTATCGCCTTCATTCAAAGTCTTGAAGCCTGAGCCGAGTATGCCAGTGTGATGAACAAAGAGATCTGCTCCATTGTCCTGAGAAAGGAAACCAAAGCCCTTTTTCTCGTTGAACCACTTTACTGTGCCTTTAGGCATAAGAAAAACTCCTATAAATAATAAATAATGCGGGTTTTACCCTATGAATAAACTTCCTGACTACAATTTTTTTATGCTGTTATGAAACACGCAGTAAGAAAATTGAAGATATTGTTCGAAGTTATTCAACCTTTGACTATTGGACCATAAATAAAATTAATGTCAATTATTAAATTTATTTTTTTTGTATATTTTTTTTTATTCATACTTTCTTTGCAACCCCTGCGCCGCCATGGAATCTTTCCAGATTTTTTTAAGAGCCGGTCTCCACATGTGGTGCGTAAAGGCCTTTCCCCGCCAACGCGCCCCCTCTTCAAGATCTGATTCAATAACAGCCCAGGCTGCCGGATAATCGAATTGAGGCCAGAGTGTTCCAGCCTTGTACAGATACTCTGCATTTCCAAGCTCCATGAGTCGTTTGAAGCCGATCCGGTGATCGAATTCTTTCCAATGGGCGCCGGCATAGAAGATGAATTCGGCGCTTCCCATATCCATCAGCACCTCAAACCCTTTTCGATAATTGAAAACCTTCCATTCCTGGCCGGCATAGTAAACATACCGAGCCTTACCGATTCTGATCAATGCGTCGAGGCCTCTTTCATGGTCAAAACCCTTCCAGAACCTCCCGGCGCGGTAGAGGTACTCCGGATCAGCCAGGTCGTCCAATGCCGTCAACCCCGAGATAAAATCGAACTCCTTCCAGAAAATTCCCGCCTTGTGTATGAACTCGGAGCTCTTAAGCCGGACAAGGGCCTCGAGACCGCGCATGTAATCGAACCTGGGCCAATCCCTGCCCGCGAAAAAGATATATTCAGGATCGCCGAGCTTGAGCATCGCATAGCAGGCGGCAACAATGTCGATGTCATTGTTATTCATCGCGGCACGATAGAGACCGGCGGCGTCGCATCTTTCGAGGCATTCTTTAATAATAGTATTATCATTCATAAATGATTTTTTACACTCCCGCCCTGCCCTCCCCCATCAAGGGGGAGGGTTTTATACTCCTCATCTTCACGGCCTGGCCGAAGGGAGGATGAAAGGGATCCTGCCTGCTTTCGGAAATGACCCAGATCGTGGGATTGTATCGCCTGAGGCCTTCCAGGTCATATATATAACCGTCAGTAATTACAAGTAGCATCTCCCTGTGTCCTTTCATGTATCGATTGAAAAGAGGCGCGAAAAATGTCGTGCCGCCGCTGCCCGTCCTGATGAACCGCCAGTCGCCGCGGCTGTACACGAAGGGCTTGGCCATGTTTTTCGAGGCGGCAAGAATGTCACCCCGCTTTTCCGGAACGAACAGCTCCTCGTCAAGGCAGAGTAGGTTTATGCGGTACTTGCCCATGAGCTGCTCGACCACACCGAAGGCCCCCTCAATATCAGACGGGGTCATCACCATGGAGCCGGATACGTCCACGGCAACGGTTATGAGCTCCTGTTCCTTGAAAACCCTTCCCGGCGAATAAATGCCCTGGGCAAAATAGCGGCGATTGAACCTTCCATAGGTATAGGTCCATTCATTGGACTGCGCCGAAAAATCGACGATGCTCTTCAGCTGCCGCTCCCACGGGGCAGTATCGATTTCCCGGATCTTTTCGATAATTCCCTTTATGTCCTGATAGGCCCGTTCCTCCGCGCATTCACTGTCCCTGTCAGCCAAGCTTATGATGTTCGTCTTACGCGCGTCGATGACCATCCTGTTGTCGCGGTCATGGTAGAGATGGACCCCCGTCGGCATGACAGAATCAAGGTTGTCCGTGAAGACCATTCCCTTCATGTCGCTGAAGTATATGGTATTCATGTCGGACCTGCCGTCCAAAAGAGGATCGAAGTTAAAGGCGCGGTTAAGACTGTCCGACAGGTTCTCGGCGCCGGGCCCGTTAACTCCCGGCGTGTTGTCATCGTTGGATATATACTCGGATATGGAACGGCGGGGCTGACGTTTCAGCCACCGGTACAGCTCCTCCCATGAAGGATCAGTTACGCCCGTGTCAGTTATGAAATCCCCCGGAACACGGGGAAGGCCGGCGGGAAGAAGGAGCTGTTCCACTGGCGCTGTCCCGTCCCTGCGGGAGAAGAAGGTTTTCCGCACGCCGGAAAGGTAACTGTTGATCACCATGTCCTGGGATATATTTTGCAGATAGAGGTCATCCCCGGGAAAAGCCCGATGGTCATGGTTCAGTACCACGTGGAGCATCTCGTGGACAAGGAGACCCGTCAGCTCATCTGGTGACAATCCTTCAATAAACAATGCTGAATAATACAGGGTGAGCCGGGATTCACGGACCGCGAGGGCAAGGGTCGGGATGGCTTCATCTTCAATGAAATGGACTGACTGATAAAAATATGAGACAAACCTGCTCTTCCGCCAGAGGGACTCAAGGACGGATTCAAGGCGCTCATTCATCATCGGACTCGATTATTGCTGTGAATTTCTCAAGGAGCCGTTTTTTCCTGTCATCGTCCGGAATGAGGCCGATTGCAGCGGGCACCTGGGTAAATATGCCGCAATCTCGCAGAAGCAGGTAAAAGAACGAAAGCCGCAGATCGGCCCGGGCGTGGCCGATAAAGAGAAGCACATTGGCGAGCTCGGCAAGGTCCCTTCCTTCAAGGTTCCCCTTCCGCTGCTGCTTCAGGTCTCGCATGGCCCGGACAGCCCCTGACAGCGCCCAGAGTATGTCCTCTGACGGAATGGAGCCGTCTATCATCCGTGAAAGCTTTTCCTCGCTGCCGCCGAGGACCTCGGCTGTGCTCAGGGCGCGCGGCGCCGTGAGCTGGGAGATGAAATCAGCGCCGGCGATGTGGCCTATGAGCGAATGGATGATACTCTCCAGGGACCCGCCCTGGTCCGACGTGAGATGGGCCAGGAGCTCCTCCTCGGTCAATATCAAATATGATCCGCCGAGGGCCCGGGAAACCTGGTGCCATCCCCGGGGATTGGGGTTGATGTTCTCCTCGTCCCAGAGACGCTCCGGGAACATGGATATATATCGTAAAATCGATGGATGGATGCCTTCACGCTCCGCCCAGAGAAGCCAGTCCTGCGCGGTTGGCTTAAGCTGGAACACAGCCAGCCTTCCGTCAAGGGCTGAATCGTCGAACTCCGTAATGGTGGTGTCGTCCCCCTCGCCCAGGTTTCCCGCCAGGATGATGGATGTTTTTTCCGGGAGCGCGTGCTCGCCGCAGGTGCCCTCGGTTATGATCTGGAACAGGGTCTGGATCACCGTCGGATGGGCCCGGTTCGATTCATCCAGGAACCACAGGATGCCCCGATAGTTATCGGGGACCTGTTCCGGCGGTATGAACCGCGGGCGATAATAGACCATCCGCCGCGCCTGGTGGTCCGGCACCGGGTATCCCCCGAGGTCGACATTTTCCTTGAAGGCAAGGCGGGTATCTATAAAATAAAGGTTTTTCCGTTCCGCTGCCTGGCGCACGATGGCAGATTTGCCGATTCCCGGATGGCCGACGATCTTCAGGGCGTAATTGAGGGTCGATCCGGCGTCAAGGTAATGGTCCAGGATCTCCTCAAGCTCCGATGCTGTTACCGGGACGGGTTTCTTTTTCATGGCTATATCTTCAGTTAATTCCGTATGATCTCACACCGCCTCCGGCGCGCCCTCTCGCTCTGGTAGAGGGGGACCGAGGGTGTGAGGTCTCAAAGAGCTTATTCTACTTAATACTTTTCTCCAGCAGTTCCCTGAAAACCTTGCCTACCTGTTTCATATGGGCGATGATCTGCTCGTCGCTACGCCCCTCCAGTTTCCGGAAGGTTACCAGTATGCCGTTCATCATGGCGAAGAAATAGTGGGCCAGTATCCTTGTATCTCCTTTGTAGCCCATGCGCTTGAATATCGCCTCGAAAAGATCGAAGCCCCGGCGGACCACCTCGAACAATTTCTGCAGGGAATCCTTGCTAAGGCTCCCCACGGTCATGAAGATCACCATCATGCGGAAATAGGAATCATGGTCGGCAAGGAAATCCACGAAGGCCTCTATGCCGCGGTCCAGGATCTGCGCTCCCTCGCCGGCCGTATTGACCATTCTGTCAATCTCATCAATGAGGCCGTTGCTGTCCCGAACCGTGGCCTCAACGAAGAGCGATTCCTGGTTCGGGAAATAGGTATATATCGATGACGGTGCGATACCTGCTTCGTTGGCTATTTCTCTCATGCTTACCCTGTTGAAGGGCTTATTGGAAAATACCCGCTCCGCAGCATCGATGATGAGGTGCTTTCTGTCCTCACGCTCCTTATTCTTCATTTTAGATAGTGTATTTTTTTGTTTCATAACCATTATTTGTCACGCTCTTTCAAGGGTCAAAGTGTTATCCCATCCCGGTGTATTATTATGAGATAAATTCCCACCTTATCATAGAACCATATATATTCCATTAATCTTCATCGGGGTCAAAGGGCGGAGCCCCTTATACCCCCATCCTCTTGGGGCCAAGAGCATGAGACAATATCTAATCTCTCTTTTAGTCATTACAGAAATAAATAAAAATTATTTCAAGGATATTTTCCGAAAATCGTTTGACAGTCCGAACAGTGTTCGACATGATAATTGCAGTTCTATTAAAAATAAACATTTAAGAGGTTATGTATGATTTTATTCAATCCTAAAAACCACAACCGTAAGTATAATGATGAAAAATCAAGGCAAATCATGCTTAAAACCATAGAATTCTTTGAGAAAAAGGGTCTTAAAGAGATAAAAAAAGACTGGCATGAGAAAAAATGGAACTATGATTTCGTCGAATTCCTCAAGGAAAACCAGGTCTTTGCCACACTTATGACGCCGTCCGGATACGGTGCTTCAGATTCCCGGTGGGACACCTACCGCAACTGCGAATTCTCCGAAATCACCGGTTTTTACGGAGTCACCTACTGGTACACCTGGCAGGTATCCATGCTGGGACTCTGCCCCATCTGGAACGGCACCAACGAAGAGGTGAAGCATAAAACAGCCAAGCTCCTTCAGGAGGGCGGCGTCTTTGCCTTCGGCCTATCCGAGAAGGAGCATGGCGCGGATATCTACTCCAGCGACATGATGCTCTATCCGAACAACGACGGCACCTACCGGGCCAACGGCGACAAGTACTACATCGGCAACGGCAACGAGGCGGCGCTGGTCTCAACCTTCGGAAAGATGGCCGATACCGGCGACTACGTATTCTTCGTAGTAAACTCCAAGCACGAAAAGTACGAATGCGTGCGCAACGTGGTGAACGAGCAGAACTATGTGGCAGAGTACGCCCTCCATGACTATCCCATAACAACAGCGGACATCACCGAGCGCGGCCCCAAGGCCTGGGACGACATGCTCAACACCATCAACGTGTGCAAGTTCAACCTGGGATGGGGCGCCATCGGACTCTGTACCCACGCCCTGTACGAATCGATTGACCACGCGGCGAACCGCAACGTCTACGGCAAATTCGTCACCGACTTCCCCCACGTGAAAAGACTCTTCGTCGACGCCTACTGCAAGCTCGTCGCCATGAAGCTCTTCTCCGAGCGCGCGCAGGACTACATGCGCTCCGCCGGTTCTGAAGACCGCCGGTACCTCCTCTACAACCCGATGGTCAAGATGAAGGTCACCCGCGAAGGGGAAGAGGTCATGAACATACTTCACGACATCATCGCCGCCAAGGGCTTTGAGAACGAGCCCTTCTTCGAGATAGCCAAGCACGAGCTGCCGATGCTGCCGAAGCTGGAAGGCACGGTCCACGTAAACATGGCCCTTATCGTCAAGTTCATGGCCAACTACTTCTTTAATCCCAAGGAATACCCGGATGTGCCTCGCCGCGACGACCTCTCCAACGACGCGTTCCTCTTTCAGCAGGGACCGACGAAGGGACTGGGCAAGATCCAGTTCCACGACTACAACATCGCCTATAACAGCGTGAACCTTCCCAATGTCAATATATTCAAGGAGCAGATCACCCTGTTCAAGGACTTCCTCATGAAGGCCGGTCCTGACAAGGGTCAATCTGCCGATATCGATTACCTCCTGGCCCTGGGCGAAGTCCTGACCCTTGTGGCCTATGGCCAGCTGATCATCGAAAGCAGGAAGTTCATCGATGTGGAGGACGACCTCCTGGAAGAGATTTTCGACTTCATGGTACGGGACTTCTCCAAGTATGCCCTGAACATTCACATGAAGCCGTCAAACACCGACAAGCAGAAAGAATTGTCGCTTAAAATCATCAGGACGCCCATACCCAATCCGGCGCGATTCGAGAAGATTTTCAAGGACCACGTGTATACGCTCAAGGGCGCGTATAAGATGAGGGACCAGAATTTCTAAATTTTTAATCCATGTAAGCATGAGCCCCTCCCCCTTAATGGGGGAGGTCCGGGTGGGGGTGATGTATATCACCCTCCCCTAACCCCTCCCATCAAGGGAGGGGTTAACAACCCACCCAAGGAGACCATTATGGAAAAAATAATCTTAAATCCCAAAAAACTCGTCGCCACCTACGCTGACGAAGAAACAAGGCAGATCATGATCAAAACCATCGAATTCTTCGAAGGCCGCGGCCTCAAGAAAATGAAAGATGATTTTCATGCCTGCAAATGGTACACCGAATTCCTCGATTTCATGAAGGAAAACCAGATCATGGCCAAGCTCCTCACTCCGAAGGGCTTCGGAGGGCCCGATTCGCGGTGGGACACCTCCCGCATAGTCGACTTCGCCGAGATCCTCGGCTTCTACGGCCTCACCTACTGGTACACGTTCCAGGTGAGCGCGCTGGGTCTGGGACCCATCTTTTTGGGCTCTAACACCGAGGCCAAGCACAAGGCCGCCAACTTTCTCAAAGAGGGGGCCATCTTCGCCTTCGGCCTGTCCGAGAAGGAGCATGGCGCCGACATTTACTCCAGCGACATGATGCTCTACCCTAACCCGGACGGCACCTACCGGGCCAACGGCGACAAGTACTACATCGGCAACGGCAACGAAGCGGCCATGGTATCCACCTTCGGCAAGATGGCCGACACCGGCGACTATGTCTTTTTCGCGGTAAACTCCAAGCACCCGAAGTACGAGTGCGTTAAGAACATAATACACAACCAGGACTACGTGGCCGAGTACGCCCTGCACGATTATCCCATCACCGACGCCGACATCACCGAGCGCGGCCCCAAGGCCTGGGACGACATGCTCAACACCATCAACATCTGCAAGTTCAACCTGGGTTGGGCGTCGATCGGCATCTGCGAGCATGCCTTCTACGAAGCGATAAACCACGCGACGCACCGGAAGCTCTTCGACAGCTATGTTACCGATTTCCCCCACATCAAACAGCTTTTTACCGACGCCTATTGCCGCCTGGTGGCGATGAAACTCTTCGCCCTGCGCGCCACGGATTACATGCGCGCCGCCAGCGACACTGACAAGCGCTACCTCCTCTACAATCCCATGGTCAAGATGAAAGTGAGCACCCAGGGCGAGGAGGTCATCAACCTCCTCTGGGACGTGATCGCGGCCAAGGGGTTCGAGAAGGACATGTATTTCGAGAACGCAGTGCTGGACATACGCGCCCTGCCGAAGCTCGAGGGCACGGTGCACGTCAACATGGCCCTTATCATCAAGTTTATGCCCAACTATTTCTTTAACCCGGGGACGTTCCCGGAGGTCCCGCAGCGCCGCGACGCGGCGAACGACGACTTCCTGTTCAACCAGGGCCCCACGAAGGGCCTGGGCAAGCTCCAGTTCCATGACTACAACCTCGCCTACAACAGCGTAAACATACCCAATGTGAACGTGTTCAAGGAGCAGATCGCCGTGTTCAGGGACTTCATGATGGCCTCCATGGGCACCATGAAGGAGCAGAGCAAGGACATCGACTTTCTCCTGAACCTTGGAGAGCTCTTTACCCTCGTGGCCTACGGACAGCTAATCCTTGAGAACAAGAAGATATACGGCGTCGATGACGAGCTCATCGACCAGATATTCGATTTCATGGTGCGGGACATGTCGAAATTCGCCCTTACCATCTACGGGAAGCCGATCACATCGGAAAAACAGCAGGAGCTGTGCCTGAAGATGATCCGTCGGCCCGTGGTTGACACCGAGCGTTACAACCGGATACTCAAGGATTACGTGTACGCCCTGGCCGACACATACAAGATGAATGAATAGCGCAGGATCATGGATGACATACAGCCGCCGGCAACGACACACTGTCACCTTTGCACAGGCCTCGTCAGATCCGTGATATCAATGAAGTGATATACCTAGAAAATGATAATTAAAAAGGGCTGCATCCAGATGGATACAGCCCTTATTTTTGACAAGGTTAAGTACAGATTTAGCTTATTGCCCGAACCTGAATGGCGCGGGGGCCTTTATCGCCCTGCTCGACCTCGAATTCGACCCTGTCTCCTTCGTTGAGTGTCTTGAAGCCGTTTCCGATTATGCCGGAATAATGCACGAAAAGATCCGTTCCGTCATCGTGAGAAAGAAATCCGAAACCTTTTTTCTCATTGAACCATTTAACTGTTCCTTTAGCCATTAAAAAACTCCTGAAAAAATGATGCGGGATATACCCGATTAAAAAAGAATCATCAAAACTACAATTACTTAATCCAGGATAAATTCGAGGGTAAGACAATTGAAGCGTTTTGAGACTAATTGTTATTTGATATTGATTACGATTATACAATAATGTCAATGGTTTTTTTTCTTTATATTTAATTTTGTCGGCGATTTTTTAACTTTTCAATAAAATTTTTCCATTCATATTTTTTATTCTCTGTACATGTAAGCAGATCTAATGCGACATACTTCATTTGCATAATGGAAGTATTAATTCCCCGTTCTTCAAGGAATCAGTCCTACCCAATAACCAATATCCCCCGATTGCTCTTAGTGATCCAAATAATAATCTTGTTAGTACTGATAACATTTGTAATTTACGGGAAAGGCACGGACGCCTGCGAGGGGCTAGCCGGGATGGCTCCATGCCCCTAAAAAATCACTGCTATCATTGCGCCCTTCTATTCCCCGGATAATTTGCTCTTGACAACGTATAATTCATAAAAATAATGGCCACTCAATACGGTGGATGTAGTTCAACGGTAGAGCCCTGGAATGTGGATCCAGTCGTTGCGGGTTCGAATCCCGTCATCCACCCATTGTAATAATATAACATCCCCAGTCTCTTTATAGGCTGCGGGATGTTGTTTTAATGTCTCATCTGTATTTAAGAGTATATTAAAAGGCTTTTTCCATTCGATATATGCTTTTTCGCCATCGAAACTGATCCATTTTGCCATATTTCTTAACAATATAATCCGCTCAATATTAACTGCCTGTAAGTAGACTATCGAAAAGTTTCTTATTGCATCAATAACCTTTTCTGCATCTCTATAATGATCGGATAAATTAAATGTTAGATTTTCCAGTCTTTCCTGACAGGTTTTTAATGCTTTTTCAATTTCATTACTTCTCTTTTTATAATCATCCTTACTTATTGTTTCATCAAGTCGATCATTCAATAAAACTTCCTTATGCTTTCTCAATCTATTAATTTGTACATTTATTTCTTTTTCTGATTTTTGTGTTATTGTATTTTGTGAATTGATTATTGTTCTTAATCTATCTTTAAGAATTTCTGTTTGATTTTCATTATATACAATCTTTTCAACTTCTAAATTTATTGCTTCAATCAAAGTTTTTTCAGGCCAATATGGTTTTTTATTTGAACCATTGCATTTACATTTATGCGAATAATAAATAGTTGATGACCATCTATTCCCGGAAGCAAAACATTTGCATTTTTCACAAAGAACTAATCCTGTTAAAAGATATGACTTTTCTCTCCGCTTCTTACTCCCAGTACTGTTCACTTTAATAATTCTTTGAATTTCTTCATATTGTTCTTCAGAAATATAGGCTGGACAATAAAAACCAATTTTTTCCCAAACTCCTGATGATTTAAAATATTTTCCAGTATAAAACTTATTAGTCAACATCCTATGGATTGTAGATTCATAAAATGGTTTTTTTTGACGAGTATTGTATCCTACAGAATTAAAATATTGTGATATATCTGTGAGTGTACATCCATGATTAAGATATAGATCGAACATTTCATGTATAATACTCTCATATTTAGGATCAAATTCAATAATAGATGTTTCTGTTTCTCCTCTATCACTTCTTCCGAAGATATAACCAGCGGGTAATTGATATGGGATGCCTTTTTCCTTTTTTTTCCTTGCAACATGCTTCATCTTGATTGATAAGTTTTCACTAAAATCAGCATCTATTATTGACATTATATTACTGAACAACATTCTACTTTCTGAATTCAATATATCATTTTGTAAATAAAAATGAACTTGCATTTTATCATTTTTAACAAGTTGATTAATTCTGTCTTTATCACTTAGATTCCTCGTAAGTCTTGAAGTATCTTTAAGTATTAGATGTTTAATTTCATACTTCAAAGCATTTTCAATTAAAGTATTGAAAACTTTTCTGCCCTGGGCTTTTGCACTTTCAGCACATTCAAAAATATAAATAATATACAACCCTTGCTTTTCAGCATATTCCTTACATTCTTCAACTTGATTTTCTTTTGAATTTTGCTGTTCATTATGCTTTGTCGATACTCTTGCATAAGCTAATGCTAGTTTATCGTGCGGAATACCTTTTTCTTTTGATTCATGAATAGATTTCATGATTTCTTCATGATGAATTAGATTTTGAATATTCTGCCACCGCATAATACTACATCCCTATTATATATTTATCTTTATTTAAGTTTATAAGTATTTTTGTTCTAAAATAACTAATCCTATTACATTCATCAGCTGTTAAGTCTTCATCACGTTTATTGTAAGATATAACGTGATTCAATAAATCATTTCGCATGGATATTTTTTCATTAATATTCAATATCAATTCGGCAGTTTTATCCATGTGATCCTACCCCACAATTCGACCACTTTCAAGTTTAGTTTTTTCGATCACTAAAATATCAGTGTATTGTTTTGGTGTCATTCCTTTTAATCTCTTTTGAGGTCTTTCCTCGTTATATTCTCTCCACC